>NZ_ANPE02000085.1 GCF_000328305.2 Arthrobacter crystallopoietes BAB-32
CGGGGAGGGGCGACGCTGGGGCGGGGCCAGAACGACGACGGCGCGCGGCTTTGGGCGTCAGACCAGCGCGCTGAAGGCTTCGGCCTTGTCCTTGGGGCCTTGGACGATGATCTGGTCGTCGTCGTACAGGACGGTCTGCGGGGTGGTGTGCTCCCACTGCCCGCGGGCGCGCTTGACGGCCACCACGGTGATATCGAACCGGGAGCGCAGCTGCAGCACTTCCAGCGGCCGGTTCTGCGCCAGCGCGGGCGGCGTGGTACGGATCACGACGAAGTTGTCCTCGAACTCGACGTAGTCCAGCATGGCGCCGCGGACCAAGTGCGCCACCCGGCGGCCCATGTCATGCTCGGGCCGGATGACGTGGTGCACCCCGAGCTGCTCGAGGATCTCGGCATGCGGCTCGCTGATCGCCTTGGCCCAGATGACCGGCTTGCCGAACTTGAGCAGCCGCGACGTGGTCAGGATGCTCGCCTCGACGTCCGTCCCGATGCCCACGACGGCGCGGTCGAACTCGTGGACCGACAGCTGCCGCAGCGCCTCCTCCTTGGTGGAGTCCGCGCGGACCACGTGGGTCAGCAGGCCGTTGAAGGACTGGACCGTCTCTTCGTCCGCGTCGATGCCGAGCACCTGCGTGCCCTGGGATTCCAGTTCCAGGGCCAAGGCACCGCCGAAGCGGCCAAGGCCAATAACGACGACGGCGTCCGCCTCCGCGATCCGGTCAAAGGAGCGCGCGGGGAAGGGGTTCCTAGCCAATCAAGGGCCTCTCTTTCGGGAATTCGTACAGGATGGGCCGCGCGCGCAGGGCCAGCGCGGAAGCCAGCGTGACCGGGCCAAGGCGCCCGACGAACATGAGCACAATGAGGATCACCTGGCCCGCGGGCGGGAGGGAAGCGGTGATGCCAGTGGACAACCCCACTGTTGCGAACGCGGAGATGGCCTCGAACAACAGACGCTCCATCCCGGCGTCGGACATAAACATCAGCGCCATGGTGGACGCGACCACCAGGGCGAGCGCCAGCAGCACCACCGTGATCGCCTGCCGGTGCACCGAGCGGGAAAGCCGCTTGCCGAAGATGTTGACCGCCGCCTCGCCGCGGACCTCTGTGTAGAGGATGAAGTACAGCACCGCGAACGTCGTGATTTTCAGGCCGCCTGCCGTGCCCGCCGGCCCGCCGCCGATGAACATCATGATGTCCATGCCCAGCCAGGAAACCGGGTTCATCTGGCCGATGTCGATGCTGTTGAACCCGGCGGTGCGCGTGATCACGGACTGGAAGAACCCGGCCAGCAGGCGCGAGCCCGGGTCCAGCGCGCCCAGCGTCGCCCGGTTGGTCCACTCCACCGCGGTCAGGAAAACCGTTCCGCCTACCAGCAGCACCGCCGTGCCGGAGAGGACCAGCTTGGTGTTCATCGACCAGTGGATCGGCCGCCGGTAGCGCCGCGCCAGCTCGAACAGCACCGGGAAGCCAAGGCCGCCGATGATCACCGCCGCCGCGATCGGCAGGCAGATCCACGGATCGGACACGAAGCCCATCAGGTTGTCCGAATACAGCGCGAAGCCGGCGTTGTTGAAGGAGGACACGGCGTGGAACACCCCCTGCCAGAGCGCCTCGCCCGGTGCGTACCCGTAGCCAAGTATGAAGCGCAGCATGAGCACCAGCGCTAGCGCGGCCTCGGTCAGGAGACTGATCTTCAGCACGCCCAGCAGCACCCCGCGCACGTCGCCGAACCCGGGGCTCTTGGTTTCCGCCGCCGCCGACACCCGCGCCCGCAGCCCCAGCCGCCCGGCCATCAGCACGCCCAGCAGCGCCCCGAAGGACATCACGCCGAACCCGCCGAGCTGGATCAGCACCATGATCACCACCTGGCCGAACGGCGTCCAGAACACCGGCGTATCCACGATGATCAGCCCGGTCACGCAGACGGACGAGGTTGCGGTGAACAGTGCCTCCAGGAAGGTGGCGCCGCCCGCACCCTGCTTGGCCGCCGGCAGCATCAGCACGGCCGTGCCGGCCAGGATCGCGCCCACGAAGCCCAGCGCAATCACCTGCGCCGGGTGCCGGGGCCGGACGCGTTGGGCAAGTACGACGGCGGCGTGCGGCACCTCCGCCAAAGGCACGAGAGTGCGGGCCAGCGGTTGGAGCCGGCGGGCGAGAGTGGCCTTGGCGGCCATGGCGGGGCCTTTCCGGGAGGGCGGAATCTGCTTGGCGGACGCCAGGCCGGGACCACGGCCGGTGGGGCGGCGCGGTGCCCGGGCCTGGCGCGATTGACCACACTACTCCGGCGGCGAGGCCGAAACCGCGAAAAACTGCAGGTCAGGGCGTTAAGAATTCGTCAAGAATCGCCGGCGGGGCGAGCAGTCTGACGGCGGCGGTGTCTTCCCACGGCCGTCCTGGGTGACCGAGGCGGCGGTGGCCTCTGCCCGCATTGCCGCCGTACGGTCGAGATCAGCCTGCCTGCTAGTCGCCGCCGCCTCCGCCCCCGCAGTCGGACGAGCCGCCGGAATCAGCGCCGCCGTAGAAGAAGGCGGGGGAGGAGTAGCCGGCCTGCTCGGCGCGGCCGGCTCGGCTGGGACGGCGGCGGTTCCGCTTGGCCCCGATCCGGGATGCGACGACCACCAGAAGGACGATCACGCCGAAGCCGACCGCCAGTGCTGCGAGTGTTTCCATGCGACCAACTATGCCCTAAAAGCGCAGGTCAGCGGCAGGGTTCAGCGGCGGCTTTGGACCATCGACGTTGGCGCAGCGACGGCGATGACGGCCCCGGCGAGCACAGGCGGCAGGTTCTTCTGGGGGCGGGAGCCGTCGTCCGGCCCGCCGGCCCGGATCCACCGCTGCAGGCCGAGGCTGCGTTGGGGATCGTCGATACCGGCGAGCCAGACGGCGGGACCGAGCCGGCCGGTGCCGCTGCTTCGGGCGACGGCGGCAACGGGTGCCAGGGCGCAGGCACGGACGCAGCCGGCCGAGATCATGACGGCGCCGCTGGTGGACCTGACGGCTTGGCGGAGCTGCTCTTCATGGTCCGCCAGCGGATCCCGCCTGAGCAGAGCGGAGCAGCGGTGGCCCGCGCACAGGATGAGGGCCGGCCCGCAGGGATCGGCGGCGGTCTGGGCGGCGGGACGTTTCATTCCGGAGCCCGCATCAGCCTTGCCGTGCCTTCAGTCGCGGGTTCTTCTTGTTGATGACGAAGACGCGGCCGCGCCGCCGGACCACTTGGGCACCGGGCTGCTTCTTCAGCGCTTTGAGCGAATTTCGGACTTTCATGTTTCCTCTTTCTCGTGAGCCTGCGATGCAGGTTGGGGTGGCTAGGCGCGCTGCTTCAATGGGCGGCCGACAGCCCGAAGGGGTCGGGCAGGTGCCCAACGCCGGCGGCCAGGTCGGCCGCAGTCAGTTCACAGCCGGCGAGCAAACCGGCGGCCACGGCCTCGTCGACCGAGTCTCCGGTGACGGCCAGCACCGTGCCGCGGTCGCCGTGCTCGGCGTGCCAGTCCAGGGCGGCGTCGCTGCCCGGATCGGCGGCCCGGGCAGGGTTGGGCGCATCGGCCACCCACGGGCCAGTGTCTTCGAGGATGACGCGCGGGCCGTAGCCGCGCAGCGCGATCCGCGCGGTCGGCGCAGAGGCCAGCCACACCCGTCCGCGCAGCCAGCAGTTTCCTGCGGCGAGTTCTCCCAGCGCCAGCCGGAACCGGCCCGGATGCAAGGGCCGGGCGGCGCGCAGCACGGCTGTCCGGAACGGCGCGTTGGAAGATGCGGCAGGAATCCGGACCGAGCCTGCACGGGAGCGGGCGCGGGCTTCACGGAGGTCGAAGCCGGCCAAGGGTCCAGTCTTTCCGGGAACGACGACGGCGGCATGCGGCGCGATTTCCCGCACCAGCCGGGTGCCGCGCGAGTGGGCGTCAGGAGCCGCCGGGGCAAGGACGAGATCGGAGCAATGGACGGTGTCGCAGTAGGCCAGCTCGCCGATCAGGAATTCCCCGGGCGTGCGATCGTCGCCCGGTGTCGGCGTATAGCCGGACTCGAAGAGCGTGTGTGTATCCCACAGCTGGTCCTCCAGGCCTGCAGGCGAACATGCGGTGATGATCGAATCGATGTGCGGTGCCGGATCCGCCGAATGACGGAACTGCTCCACCACCAGGTCCGCGGGAACCGATGGCGGCAGGCTCACGACCAGCTCGGCCGCACCGTCCTGGAGCAGCCGGTGGACCGTCGGCACGACATCAAGCCGCACGGTGCAGCTCAGGCAGCCATGCTCCAGCGGCGTCTCCACCCGCTCCACCTCCTGCCGGCCACGATAGATCCGGCGCAGCACACTGCCGTTTTCCAGCAGATCGTGCAGCACCGTCATGCTTCCGGGACGGCGCTGCCCCAAAGACTCACAGGCGGCCTGGCGGCAGAAAGGGTCAAGCGAACTGATCAGAATCACAGGCATGACCGGCACTCTATATGAGAATCATTCTCACCGGCAAAGCGCCGCACCAGCTTGCTCAATGGCGTGCTCAAATTGACAATCGTTCTCAGTAAATCTGAGAATCGTTCTCATGAACACCCGCAACCTTCTAAGTCTTCCCTTGTCCATGGCGGCCCTGCTCGCCGTCACCTCCTGCGCCGCCAGCACCGGCGAAGCCGCCTCCGCTGGCAGCGGTCCCGAATCGCCCACGGTGCTCGCCTCCTTCTATCCGCTGCAGTACGTGGCGGAGAAGGTCGGCGGCGACATGGTCCAAGTCGGCTCGCTCACCCCGCCCGGGGCCGAGCCGCACGACCTGGAGCTCTCGCCCAACGCCGTGGCGGAACTCGAGGGCGCCGACCTGGTGGTCTACCTCTCCGGATTCCAGCCTGCGGTGGATGAAGCGGTGGAGCGGACCTCGGCCGAGCGGGTCGTGGACGCCGCGGCCGCCGCAGGCATCGGGGCAACTAACGACGGCGAAGGGGCCGCCAGCGAGGACGCACATGCCGGCCATGATCGTGCGGCTGAGGCGAGCGCGGCCGCCGAAGAAGATGCGCATGCCGGCCACAACCATGGCACGGCGGACCCGCACTTCTGGCTCGACCCCGCCCGGCTGGCCGACGTGGCCCATGAAGTCGCGCATGGACTCGGGGCGGCGGATCCGGAGAACGCCGACGCCTATGAGGCCAATGCGGTGGCGCTGACGGAGGAGCTGACCGCGCTGGACGAGGAGTTCAAGAACGGCCTCGCGCAGTGCGAACGAAAGACCATCGTCGTCTCCCACGAGGCCTACGGCTTCCTGGCTGACAAATACGGCCTGGAG
Source organism: Arthrobacter crystallopoietes BAB-32 (assembly GCF_000328305.2). Lineage (GTDB taxonomy): Bacteria > Actinomycetota > Actinomycetes > Actinomycetales > Micrococcaceae > Crystallibacter > Crystallibacter crystallopoietes_A. Next base: position 5,267 of record NZ_ANPE02000085.1, read on the forward strand.
CAGGTCGGCATCGCGGGGCTTGAGCCGGAAACGGAGCCGTCGCCGGCGCGCCTGGCCGAGATCGGCGAGGTGGTCAAGGCCGAGGGCGTCACGACTGTCTTCTCGGAGTCGCTCGTGAATCCGAAGGTGTCGCAGACGCTGGCCGACGACCTGGGCATCGAGGCGGCGGTGCTGGACCCGGCGGAGGCCCAGGCCGATGCGGGCAAGGATTACCAGCAGGTCATGCGGGAGAACCTGGCAGCGCTGCAGAAGGCGCTGGGGTGCAAGTAATGGCGGTGTCCGTCCGCGGGCTGCGCGTGGAGCTCGGGGGTTCACTGGTGCTGGACGGCGTGGACGCGTCCGTTCGGCAAGGGAAGGCCGTGGCGATCCTCGGTGCCAATGGGTCCGGCAAGTCGACGCTGGTGAAGTCGCTGGTCGGGCTGGTGCCGGTGACAGCGGGCGAGGTGGAGATTTTCGGCGCTGCGGGGAAGCTTCCGTGGAGCCGGATCGGCTATGTCCCGCAGCGTATGGGAGCCGGTTCGGGGGTACCGGCTACGGCTGCGGAGGTGGTCGCCTCGGGCCTCCTGGACAACCGGCGCCTGCGACCGGGCCGAGGCGCTCGCCGTCGTTCCCTTGAAGCGCTGGAGGGGGTGGGTCTGGCGGACCGGGCCAGCGCGAGCGTGCAGGTGCTCTCCGGCGGCCAGCAGCAGCGCGTGCTCATCGCCCGAGCCTTGATCCGCGAGCCGGACCTGCTGATCATGGACGAGCCGCTCGCCGGGATGGACCAGGAATCGCGCGAGGCTCTCGCCCGGACCCTGGCGGGCCTGCAGGACCGGGGCGCGACTGTGCTGCTGGTGCTGCACGAGCTGGGCGAGCTGACGGCACTGATCCGCCGAACCCTGGTCTTGGAGGAGGGGCGGATCGCCTATGACGGTCCGGCACGGCTGCCGGGATCGGAGGCGGAGGCGGAGCAGGACCGGCATGCGCATCCGGCAAGTTCGTGGCCCGGACCTGCTGTCGCCGGGACGGCCACCGCGCAGGCCCCGGACCTGAGCCGGAAGTGGTGAGGGTCCCGGGGCGAGGAAGTCGTGGGGGAGCTGGCATCCGGGGAAGTGGAGCCGGCGCTCAAGCAGGAGGGAATAGTGATGGAGTTCTGGCAGACGCTTCAAACCATGCTGGGCAGTCCGCTGATGCAGCGCGCGCTGGTCATCGCCGTGCTCGTGGGCGTGGCCGCGCCGGTCATGGGCACGTATCTCGTGCAACGGCGGCTGGCCCTGCTCGGCGACGGCATCGGCCACATCGCGCTCACCGGCGTGGCCATGGGCTGGCTCGCCGGCAGCGCTGCCGGACTGGCGACCCACGACGTACTTGCCGTGCCCGGTGCAGTGGTTGCCGCCGTCGTCGGTGCCATTTTGATTGAGGTGGTTCGCGAACGCGGCCGGACCAGTGCGGATGTGGCGCTGGCGCTGCTGTTCTACGGCGGCATTGCCGGCGGCGTGTTGCTGATCGGCGTCGCCGGCGGCACCTCGGCCAACCTGACCGGCTATCTGTTCGGCTCGATCGCCACCGTGACCGGGCTGGACGTGTGGCTGAGCGTGGGCCTGGCCGCCGTGATCCTCGGCGTGGGCCTCGGGCTGCGGCCGGCCCTGTTTGCCCTCTGCCACGACGAGGAGTTCGCGCGCGCCTCGGGGCTGCCGGCACGGGCGCTGAACATCCTGGTCGCTGTGCTCGCCGCGCTGACCGTGTCCGTGTCGATGCGCGTGGTCGGCGTGCTGCTGGTATCGGCCATCATGATCGTGCCGGTCGCCGTGGCGCAGCTGCTCACGCACTCCTTCCGCACGACCATGGCGCTGGCGATGGGCATCGGCGCGGCCGTCAGTGTCGCCGGACTGGCCATCACCTATTACCAGCCGCTCTCGCCCGGCGCGACCATTGTTGTCCTCGCCATCGGCGTGTACGCTCTGGCCGCGGCGGCGGCACCATTGCTCGGACGACGGCGGACGGCGCGGGCGGCGGTCAGTTAACCTGCCGCGGGGGAGCCAACAGCAGTTGGGCTCCCCACGTGGTTAAGAACGATTGGCCCGTAGCGGCTGGATTGGAGCTGAATCGGAGCTCCAATCCAGCCACTACCGGCCAACAGATAACTGTGCGGTGGTCAGGGCGTGGTTCGCCGACCAACGCCGCCGGCTTAGCGCAGCCAGCCGATCCGCTGCACGATCGGCAGGCGGGACCAGGCCTTGCCGAGACCCCAGACCTGTCCGGCACCGGCGAGGGCCAGGAGCCAGAGGGCGCTGGCGTAGATCGCGTGCTCGTCGACTACGGGGTGGTTCTTCAGCGGCAACGAGGACAGCCACATCAGCCCCATGATGAGCGTTCCGCCGACGGCCGCGGCGCGCAGGCCAATGCCCAGGATCAGGGCCGAGCCGACAGCCAGCATTCCCAACATGAAGCTCCAGTCGACCCAGGCCTGGCCGGCCAGCGGCTGGAACGCCCCGGCAAAGGCGCCCTCCAGGCTGCCGAGATATCCACTGGTCGGTTCGCCGCCCGCCAGCCAGGACTTGTTGGCGGGTGTGGCGAACCCGAGCCCGAGGGCCTTGTCGAGGAAGGCCCACAGGAAAACCGTGCCGAGCAGGATCCGCAGCACCGCCAAAGCCTTGCCGGCCGCAGCGGGCAGGGCCGCCGGACGGGCGCTGGAACGGGCCGTGGTTTCGCTGGTCCGGGTATCGACGCCGGTCTCTATTACTGTCATCGGAAAACTCCTTGGGGAAGGATGAAAAGGACCCGCGATGGGCCGCTCTGGCGGTCTATGGGGGTTGAGTTAGCTGGACATAGAATCGGTCCCGCGTCGGGGGACGTCCCTACCGCTCCGCTTGGCCTGCCCGGGGATCGCTAGGATCCGCACAGGCCCGGAGCTTTTCCGGCAGGCCATGGAGGCGCGCAGGCAGCCGAAGTCGGACGGCTCGCACTGCGGAGAGTTTGCCCGTATCGATCAGATCGGCTGACCGGCCCAGGCACTTATGGCAGGATATGCGGGATTAATTCCGGGATTCAAAAATCCTGACCCGGTTTTCCTGTGGTTTCCGGGCACTCACAAGGCACGATGGAATTCGTCACATTACTTCATGGTTCCCCGCGGCAGTCGGGAGAGCAATGCCATCGTCTGCCGGATCGGGATCCGGAGCCGGCGCATGGCGTGAGCTGGCGAAGGCCTCAGTTCCTTATGGCGCACCGCTTCAACGCCCAATCCTGGCCGACGGTATATAGACAATCCGGGAGACTCCTGTCCGGGCAGAGGAAACGGGCGTAACCTGAACAGGAGTCCAGCAGCAGGCTCGCATCATTGTTTTCGAGAGAGATGTGGACTGCGATGGAATTTCTTCGCTTGGCGACTGCGGACGAGCATGTCCAACCGTACATACCCGGCACAGAAGCACGAACCTTCGGTGTCGAAGAGGAACTGCTGCTGGTGGACTCCGTGAGCTCCCTTCCCCTCGCGGCAGCAGAGAATGCCGTGCGAATGCACGAGCAGAACGCCACTTTGGATCTTGAGGGTACCGCCGGATTCCAGGTCACCTTGGAAGTCAAGCAGGAGCAGGTTGAAGTGGTCTGCCCGCCCCAGCTGACCCTTGAGGACCAGATCCACGCAATCGCGCACGGCCGTTCCCTCGCGGATTCAGCAGCGGGGCAGGCCGGAGCCCGTGCAGTCGCACTGGCCACCTCGCCGCATGCGGTGCTGCCGCACCTCGTCCAAAACCCGCGGTATCGGAAGATGAGCGAGCAGTTCGGACTGACGCTGCAGGAGCTCCTCACCTGCGGCTTCCACGTCCACACCGGCGTGGCATCGCGGGAGGAGGGCGTGGCAGTCATTGACAGGATCCGGATTTGGCTGCCAGCCATCCTGGCCCTCAGCAGCAATTCGCCCTTCTGGAACGGCGCCGATTCCGGCTACAACAGCTACCGCTACCAGGTGTGGAACCGGTGGCCCACCGCCGGACCGACAGAAGTATTCGGTTCTCCCAACGAGTACGACCGGCAGGTCGAAGCGCTCCTGGCCACGAGTGTGCCCCTCGATAAGGGCATGATCTACTTCGATGCCCGGCTGTCCGCCACCTATCCGACCGTAGAGGTCCGGCTTGCCGATGTGTGCATGGATCACCGCCATGCAGCCGGGCTCGCCGCTGTTATCCGCGCCCTGGTGGAGTCTGCGGCACGGCAGTGGCGCTCCGGAGTGGCCGCCCCGGCAGTCACCGCAGCCGAGCTCCGAGCGTGGGCATGGCAGGCCAGCCGGTCCGGCGTAGACGGCAAGCTTGTGGATCCGACATCGGGCCGGCCATGTGCGGCAGGCGACGTCGTCGCCGAACTGCTTGAGTTCATTCAGCCCGTGCTGCGGGACTGGGAGGAGGAGACGTTGGTCGAGAGCATCGTCACTGGGATCCTGCGTGACGGCCCGGGTGCCCGCCGCCAGCGGGAAGCCTACTCGGAGTCCGGGGATCTGGCATCGGTGATGCTGCAGGCGCTCGAGCTGACCCATCAGGACGGGCCCTACGCCCAGTAGCCCGCCGACGCTCCCGTGGCGGTGCTCCTCCACCGGTCTGTTAACCGCCGCCGCGCTGGGCTTCGTGATTGACCGTTGGCCGGTGAGGTCAACGGACGGCACAATGGTCAGTCGGCAGGTCCCAACGGAAACGACTGGCCCGTAGAGGCTGGATTGGCGCGGTATTCCGGCCGCAATCCAGCCGCTACGGGCCAACCGATGTGAACGAGCCCGCCAGATGCGAACGGGCCCGTCAGATTCGAGCCGGGCCCGTTCACGTTCGCGCCATCCAGCCTTGTTAAAATGCGCGAACGCGAGGCGCGGCAAGCGGGCCGTCGGCGGGAGCAGCAACGGCGAGAGGGAGACCGGTATGGACAGCATGGACGAGATGAACGAGGCAGGCAGAGGCTGGACTCCGGAAGATCGCTGGCTGGTCCGCGAGAACCTGCGTGAGTTCATCGACCAGCTCGTGGACCTCGGCTACGAGGTCAAGGGTGGCCAGGGCGAAGATCCGGAACTGATCAACCCTGGAGGTTCCGCCGTCGAAACTTGGCGCGAAGACTACCCGTACGACGAGCGGATGACCCGCGAGGAGTACGAACTGGAAAAGTACAAGCTGCAGATCGAGCTGCTCAAATTCCAGTACTGGGGCCAGGACGAGGGCCACAAGCACGTCCTCGTCTTCGAAGGCCGCGACGCCGCCGGCAAGGGCGGCACCATCAAGCGCTTCACCGAGCACCTGAATCCCCGCGCCGCCCGCGCCGTTGCCCTGACCAAGCCGTCGGACCGCGAGGCCGGCCAATGGTACTTCCAGCGTTACATCCAGCACCTGCCGACCGCCGGCGAGATCGTCATGTTCGACCGGTCCTGGTACAACCGCGCCAACGTCGAACGCGTCATGGGCTTCTGCACCGAGGACGAATACCAGACGTTCATGGACCAGGCCCCGGTCTTCGAGAAGATGCTCGTCGACTCCGGCATCCACCTCACGAAGTTCTGGTTCTCCGTCACCCGCCACGAGCAGCGCACCCGCTTCGCCATCCGGCAGATCGACCCCGTCCGCCGCTGGAAGCTCTCGCCCATGGACCTGGCCTCGCTCGACCGCTGGGAGGACTACACCGAGGCCAAGGAAGCCACCTTCCTGCGCACCGACACCGACCACGCGCCGTGGACCACCATCAAGTCGAACGACAAAAAGCGCGGCCGCATCAACGCCATGCGCTTCTTCCTCAACCAGTTCGACTACGAGGACAAGGACACCTCGGTGGTCTATGAGCCCGATCCGCTGATCGTCCGCCGCGGCCGCGACGCCGTCGGCGACTGATCCACGGCGAAAATTACGACGGCGGCGCCTTCACCACCCGCCGCGCGTCGGCGTGTGCCCCTTTCGGGCGTCGTCGGGCATGGCCATTTCCGCCCGCAGGCCCAGGAGCCGGATCGGCCTGCCGGCTTCGATGCTGGCTGCCAGGTCCAAGGCCCGAGCGAGGATTTCGTTTCGGTCGAAGGTCTCGGGAATCTTCCGCGCGTGGGTCTTGGTGAAGAACGGCGCATACCGGACCTTGAGCGTCAGCCCGATGACGGGCCGTCCTTCCGCCACCACGTCGTCCAGGACACGCGCCGTCAGCTCCCGCAGGGCGTCGTCTACTTGGGCGGGCTCGGTCAGGTCTCGCTGGAAGGTGGTCTCCCGGCTGTGGCCTCGGGCGACCCAGGGAGTATCGTCCACCACGCTGGCGCCGTCCCCGCGCCCGAGCTCCGCGTACCAAGGGCCCATGCGAGGGCCGAATTCCGGAATCAGGTCCTGCGGGTCGCTCGCGGCGAGCTCGGCGACCGTGTTGATCCCGAGTTTGGCCAGCCGCGCTGACACTTTAGCTCCGACGCCCCAGAGTTCCTTGGTGGGCCGGCCGCCCATGACGTCGAGCCAGTTGCCGGCAGTGAGGCGGAAGATGCCGGCCGGCTTGCCGAAGCCAGTGGCAACCTTGGCGCGGACCAGCGTGTCGCCAATGCCGACGCTGCAGTGCAAAAGTGTGCGTTCCAGGACAGAGGCCTGCAGCTGCCTGGCGTAAGCTTCCGGATCCTGCGTCTCGATGCCGACAAAGGCCTCATCCCAACCCAGCACCTGCACCGTGGCGCCGGGCTGCTCGCGCAGGGTCGCCATCACCCCCTCGGACGCCGCGAAGTAGGCCTCATGGTCGACTGGCAGGATCACCGCGTCAGGCACTTTCCGGGCTGCGATGCGCAGCGGCATTCCCGAACCGACGCCAAAGGCCCTGGCTTCGTAAGAAGCTGTGGAGACGACAGCCCGTTCCGTCGGATCGCCCCGGCCGCCGACAATGATCGGCTTGCCCGCAAGCTCCGGGCGCCGGAGCACCTCGACCGCCGCGATGAACTGGTCGAGATCAACGTGCAGCACCCACGGGATTCTGCTCACGCCCCCAGTCTGCCGCAACATTTCGGGCCAGGACAGGTGTGCGGAGGTCTGGCAGCGAGGCTGTCGGCGACTAATACAAATGTGTGTCCAGCCTTCCTGATGAGATGTACGTCAGTGTCGTTACGCTCGCTGAACTCCACGCCGGTGTCCACGCGGCCAGGGATACTGACACGCGCGCGCAGCGGCTGCGGACCGTCGAATCCTTGGTCCGTTTCGAGTTGCTGCCTATCGGCGCAGACGCTGCGCGGCACTGGGCACGTTTGCGTTACCGGTTGGGAAGCCGGCCGGAGGATCAGCGTCAGTGATCTATGGATTGCCTCTGTTGCGCTCGCTCACCGGCTGCCCGTGGCTACTCAGGATCAGGACTACAACGTGCTCGAGGGCCTCGAAGGCCCGGACGTCATCCATGTGTAACGCCCCACCCATAGACCCGACAATAACGACGGCGGGTGCGACTTTCGCGGGTCCGTCACCTGCGGTTCAACTTGCCGCAGTGCCGACCGCCGGCTCACGATAGTCCTGGTTGGCGAGCAAAGCCTTCGCGTTCATGAAGGGGCTGATCCAGCCGCTGCGGTTGCGGGAGCTCGATGGTGAATGCGGATCCGGCTCCGCGTTGGCTCTTGAGGCTGATAGTTCCATCGTGGGCGTCGACGATGTTCTTGCTGATGGTGAGCCCGAGCCCGATACCGGGAATGGCACTCCGGCGTGCGCTCTCAGCGCGAAAGAACTTGGAAAAGGCGGCCGCCTGCTCGTCCTCGCTCATCCCGATGCCGGTATCTTCCACCCGGATGCAGACCGACGGTCCGTCGGACCAAGCGGTGACCTCCACGGTGGCGCCCTCAAGGGAGTACTTGATCGCGTTGGAGAGCAGGTTGTCGACCACCTGCCCAATGCGGGCCGGGTCGATATCGGCGCTCAGTCCTGCCGGAACGCTGGAGGCCAGCTTGATGCCGGCCGCTTCAGCCTAGGGCCGCGCCGAGGCCACGCAGTTGTCGATGAGCTCGGCCAGGGCGGTGGCTTGGCGCTGGATTTTCATGGTTCCGGCGGCCGTTGCCAGCAGGTCGCCGACCAGGACAAGCAGGCGCTCGGTATTGCGCTCGATGATGTGCAGCCGTGCCGCCGTATCCGGCGGCAGCCGTTCCTCGTCATCGAGGCACAGCTCGAGATAGCCCAGGATCGAGGTCAACGGCGTGCGCAGCTCGTGGCTGACGCTGGACACGAACTCGTCCTTCGCCGCCAGGGCTTCCTGCAGTTCGGTGACATCGTTGAAGGCAATGACCCTCCCGGCCGGAGCGCCCGCCCTGGTGCGGATCTGGCGAGCCGAGACCGAGAACGCGCGCTGGCCGCGTCCCCTGCCGAGGCGGACGACCAGTTCGGAAAAGGACTCCCCGTTCACGGCGCGCCGCACCGGACGTTCCTCCGCCGGCAGGGAGGTTGCGCCGTCGTCGGAATAGACCTCCAGCTGGCTCTCATTGGGATCCGGGATGTCCGGGGGAGTAGCCAGCTGGTGGATGGCCCGCTGCTTGCGGTTCCGCAGCACGTCGTGGCCGTCTTCGTCCACCGCCACGATGCCGACGTCGATGGCCTCCGCGATTCCGTCCAGCAGGGTTTCGTTGCGGCGGCTCTCCTCGAGGGCATGGCTGAGGGCCTCGTCCTTGGCCAGCAGTTGGGCGTGCTGCACTTTGAGGCTCTGCAGGACGCTGTGCAGCGTGGCCCAGATCCCCAGCAGCACCAAGGGCAGCATCACGGGGGCGAGAAGATCCCCGGCGCGGATGCTTCGGTCAGCAATGAAGACCGGAACCCAGAGCATCAGCAGCGGCGCCAGGAAAATGATGAGTCCCGCGAGCGCCGGCGCCCGTCCGGACACGGTCAGCCAGATGACCGGCAAAACCGACAGCACGCCGATGGCGCTGAGAGACTCGCCGGCTCCCTCGCGCAGGAATCCGACGACGGCGAAATCCAGGATCGGGATGGACCAGTAGCTGAGGCTGGGCAGCCGGTCCCACGGTATGAGGATGCAGGCCGCCAGGAGCACGGCCTGCAGGATCTGTCCGGCAGCGAACAGCGGGTTGGCCAGCAGCTCCGGATAGAGGGTCAGCCCGAGCACCAGCGTGGCCAGCGACAGGACTGACATCGGCAGTTGTCCCAGGACCACGCGGGCCCGCAGATCCAGATCGTGGAATTCCTTTCGGATTCCCAGCATCAGCACCAGACGCCGGAGCGGGCCCGAGGAGGCCAGAATGGGAGTCTTTTCCGGGGGCGAGGCGTGCATGCTGAAAGCCTAGCTAAACGATTACCCGCAGATCCCGGCATGGTGGAATCCGCTGCAGTTTCCATCTGCCGGGCGGCGCCGGAACAGGACAATAACGACGGCGGCGCGCGGTTTTCGCAGCGCACGCCACCGGCGGTGGGGCCGGGGACTAGCGGCGCCTTCTAGGGGCCGGGGGACTAGCGGCGTCTTCTAGGGGCCGGGGGACTAGCGGCGCCTGTTGGTGAGGGTGCGGAGGATTGCGACGGCGGCGCCGCCGGCGAGCAGCCAGGGGCCGGCCACAATGACAGGGTCCAGCCACTGGTGGTTCACGTCGGCGCGTTTGGAGCCGGTGCGGGAGCTCAGGCCCTTGTTCGAGAATTCGCTGAGCACGCCGGTTTCCGTGATCGGGTTGTCCGGCCGGAGCGTGGCGAAGGAGCGGAGATGGCTCTCGACGGCGTCCACCCGGTCCGCGGCGATCAGGATCAGCCAATGGGCCGCGCGTCCCTCGCTGTACTTCCGGTAGGCGAGCTTCCGCAGGGCGCCGGACAATCCCTTGGGCGGCGCGGAGGTGCCGAAGACCGGCGGCAGCGTCTGGTGCTCGATTGACCGTTCGCGCGGCCATTTCTCCGGCTGCCGCTCCGGGAAGTCCCAGTGCGCGCCGGACGCGGCAGGGTCGAACCGCTCCTTCGGTACGGCCGGGCGGTCCTTGGGATCCAGGTCCGCGCCCCAGCCGGGGATGCGGGCGCGCAGCTCGTCGGCGCTGGGCCGCTGGCCCGGTTTTTCAGCCCTGTACGGCATGGCGTGCTCCTTTCCTCAGCCAGCGTTCGGGACGATGACCGGCTTGATGCAGTTATCCAGCTTCGCCGAGAAGATGTGGTACCCCTCGGCGATGTGCTCCAGCGGGATGCGGTGGGTGATGATGTCGCTCGGCTTGAGGTAGCCGTTGCGGATGTGCTCGAAGAGCCGGGGCCACTGGCGCTTGACCGGGCACTGGTTCATCCGCAGGGTCAGGCCCTTGTTCACCGCATCGCCGAACTTTACGGCGCTGAAGATCGGGCCGTAGGCGCCCATCACGGAGATCGTGCCGCCCTTGCGCACCGAGTCGATGGCCCAGTTCAGCGCGACGGGGGAGCCGCCCTGCAGCTTCAGCTTCGCGCCGGTCACATGCTGCAGGAAGTTGCCGTCCGCCTCCGCGCCGACGGCGTCGATCGCCACGTCCGCGCCGAGGTAGTCGGTCGTCTTTTTCATATGTACGACGACGTCGTCGTGCTCGGCGAAGTTGACCGTCTCGGCGTGCGCGAAACTCCGGGCCTTCTCCAGCCGGTACTCGAGGTGGTCGATCACGATCACCCGTCCGGCGCCCATCAGCCAGGCCGACTTGGCGGCAAAGAGTCCCACCGGCCCAGCGCCGAAGACCGCAACGGTGTCGCCTTCGACGATGTCCCCCAGCTGCGCTCCGAAGTAGCCGGTCGCGAGGGCATCGGTCATCAGCAGCGCGTCATCGTCATCGATCCCGTCCGGAATAATCGATGGCCCCACGTCCGCGAAGGGGACGCGCACGAATTCCGCCTGGCCGCCGTCGTACCCGCCGCAGGTGTGGGAGTAGCCGTAGATGCCGCCGACCGCCGTCGCATTGGGGTTGACGTTGTGGCAGTTAGAGTACAGGCCCCGGGCGCAGAAGTAGCAGGAGCCGCAGTACACGTTGAACGGCACCATCACGCGGTCCCCCGGTTTGAGGTTCTGCACCGAGGGGCCGACCTGCTCGACCACGCCGATGAACTCGTGCCCGAACGTCATTCCGACGCGCGTGCCCGGCATCATCCCGTGGTAAAGGTGCAGGTCGGAACCGCAGATCGCGGCCCGCTGCACCTTCACGATGGCGTCGTTCGGATGCTCGATCGCCGGCATGTCCTTTTCTTCGACGCGGACCTTGTACGGGCCGCGGTACACCATGGCTTTCACGCCTCAAATACTAAGCTTGCTTTCTTCCCGCGTCGAGGTGAAGGAGCAGATTCGCTGCGAGTCCCCGTACGACGGCGGTCCCCGGCTTCAGGGGCGCGTGCACCTCCCCGCGATTCGTCAGCAAATCCGAACAGTAATCGTCGGAATCAGTTGATTTTCCTGAACCGCATCCGCGGCCATACTTGACGAAGCTGTTTTCCAAGCGCTTTCCCCAAGGAGTACGTGCATGCGCCCTGCCGCGCCCACAAACCCGGCCGACACCACGTCGCCGGCCCTGTCCAAGACGCTGAAGCCGCGTCACCTGTCGATGATCGCCATCGCCGGAGTGATCGGGGCAGGCCTGTTCGTCGGCTCCGGCGCCGCGATCCGGCAGGCCGGTCCGGGCATCCTCGTCGCCTACGCCGCCGCGGGCCTCGTGGTCATCCTCGTGATGCGGATGCTCGGCGAGATGGCCGCCTCGAATCCGGAGACCGGCTCCTTCTCCACCTACGCCGACAAGGCGCTCGGCCGCTGGGCCGGCTTCAGCATCGGCTGGCTCTACGCCTGGTTCTGGATCATCGTGCTGGGCATCGAAGCCACGGCCGGCGCCGCGATCGTGCACCGCTGGGTCCCGGGCGTGGACCAGTGGGTCTGGGCGCTCATCCTGATGGTGCTGCTCACCCTGACCAACGTCGCCTCGGTGAAGTCCTTCGGCGAATTCGAGTTCTGGTTCGCCTCCATCAAGGTCGCCGCGATCGTCGGCTTCCTGCTCTTCGGCATCGCCGCCATCCTCGGCCTGCTGCCCGGCGTCGACGCACCCGGCCTGTCCAACCTCACCGGCCAGGGCGGCTTCTTCCCCAATGGCGGAGCCGCCGTGCTGGCGGGCATCCTCGTCGTCGTCTTCTCCTTCTTCGGCGCTGAAATCGCCACCATCGCCGCGGGTGAATCCGACAACCCGGTCAACGCGGTCAAGAAGGCCGTGCGCTCCACCGTCTGGCGCATCCTCGTGTTCTACATCGGCTCCATCGCGATCGTCGTGACGCTGCTGCCGTGGAACGACACCTCCGTGGCCAAGAGCCCCTACGTCGCCGTCATGGAGCTGTACGGCATCCCCGGCGCCAGCGTCATCATGGACATCATCGTGCTGACCTCAGTCCTGTCCTGCCTGAACTCCGGCCTCTACACGGCCAGCCGCATGCTGTTCTCCCTGTCCACCCGCGGGGACGCCCCGCGCTCCTGGACCAGGACCTCCAAGCGCGGCGTCCCCGTGGCCCCCGTGCTGGCCTCGACCGTGGTCGGCTTCATCACCGTGGGCCTGAACTACCTCGCCCCCGACACGGTGTTCCTGTTCCTGGTCAACACCTCCGGCGCCATCGCCCTGTTTGTCTGGCTCGTCATCGCGGCCTCGCAACTGGTCCTGCGGCGCCGGCTCGGCGCCGAGGCGAATAACCTTTCGCTCAAGATGTGGTTCTTCCCGTACCTGACCTGGCTGGCAATCGGCAGCATCGTTGCCCTGCTGGTGGGCATGGTCATCCTCGAGTCGACGCGCGAATCCCTGATCCTCTCCGTCGCGCTGGCCGCCGTCGTCGTGGCCCTGGGCGTCTGGCGCTACCGGCGCGGCAGCCGCGCAGTCGTCGAGGATGCCGCGCAGCCTGCCGAGCGGGAGCCTGCGCTGCAGAAGTAGGTCCGCAGCACCTCCTCATTTCCCACCTTTCGTCCTGTGGCGCGCCAGTCTCGGTATACCCTTTAGTAAGCTTGCTTTCGATGCGCGTGGCACTCGCTCAAGGAGTGCCCTCGGCTGGTGGGGGAGAAAGATTGGTAACAGGGGACATCCGCGTGAATCAGGCCCTGCCCGTCAGCCTCGGCGGGCGGTACAGGCTTCAGGGGCTGATCGGCCGGGGCGGTTCGGCGGCTGTGTACAGGGCGCTGGATGAAGTGCTGGACCGGCAGGTCGCCGTGAAAGTGTTTCGGCCCGATGTCAGCGACGATGACGAACTGCGCCGGCAGCAGGCCGAAATCCACCTGCTGGCCACGTTCAATCATCCCGGGCTGATCGCCGTCTTCGATGCCGGGCGGGAAGAGAACTCTTTGGGGGAGGCCTGCGCGTTCGTCGTTATGGAGCTCGCCCCTGGCTCCGATCTGCGCCAGCGCCTGCGCGCCGGGGCACTGCCGGCCGCCGAAGTCGCAGTCATCGGATGCCAGCTGGCCGGCGCTCTGCACTATGTCCACCAGCGGGGCGTGATCCATCGCGACCTGAAGCCTGCCAACATCATGCTCGGTTTCAACGTTGAGACAGGGGAAGCGAGGGCGAAACTTACTGACTTCGGTATAGCCCGCGTCATTGAGGGGACACGGCTAACTGCCACGGGGAAAACCGTCGGTACGGCGACGTACCTCAGCCCGGAACAAGCCAAGGGCGAAGCGCTGAGCACTTCCAGTGATATCTATTCGCTCGGGTTGGTATTGCTGGAGTGCCTGACCGGCCACGTGGAATTCCCCGGGAGCCCCGTAGAGTCCGCGGTCGCTCGTCTGCAACGTGCTCCGGTGATCCCGCCCTGGTTGTCCGCGGATTGGGCGGACTTGCTCTCCGGCATGACCGCAATGGATCCCGCCGCCCGGCCTGACGCCGGCGCGGTCGAGGCCGCGCTGGCGGAAATGCAGGGTGCAACGCCGACGACAGCAGTGAACGCGGTTCCGCCACCGGCAGACGTGCCGCCGGCACGGACGCGGCCGGGCAGGGCGAGGAGTTCGCGCTCCCGTTCCCGTGCAGCCCTCTGGCTGGCGGCTGCGCTGCTGGTGATCATAGCGGCCGTGGTTGCCGTCCTGCTGCTGATGTCGAATTCACGGCAAGAACCCCCGCCGGTTCCGGAACCGTCTCCGGCCCTGACTGGAGAGTTGGAAGAACATATGCGCGAACTTGAACGGAGCCTCGTCCCATGACAAGGAGGAGACATCATGCCGGTGCTGCCGCTGCCATCGCAGCGGTGATCCTCGCAGCCGGATCAGCCTGCACCGCTCCCTTGCAGCTGACCGCCGGAGCCGCCGGGAAAATGCAGGAAGTGGCGGCCGAAGTCCGCGCGGCCGCTGCCGCCGGGGAATACGAGAAGGCGCTGGACCGGCTGGAAGACCTCACAGCAGAACTGCGGCGCGCCGCAGCAGAGGGAGAGGTGTCCTTCTCCCGATATCAAAGCATCGACGCGGCTATCGAGCAGTTGTCCGATGACCTCGAGGCCGAGCTGGCTGCCTCAGCGCCCTCCCCGTCGCCGTCGCCTGCCAGCGAGCCGGCCAGCCCGTCGCCGAGCGGGAATGCCGGCGTGGCCGAAGAACAGCCTGCCTCGGGCCCCTTGCCCGCCGTGCCGGCACCTGCGCCCGCCGCGCCAGCACCTGCTCCCGCTCCCGCGTTGCCTGACCGCACAGGCCAGGACGGCGATCAGGACACGCCAGCGACCGACGAGAGCGATGACGGCGACCAGGGTAGTCCAGCGACCGGGAGCGACGACGGTGACCAGGACGCTACACCGGCCGACAGCGATGACGGCGACCAGGACGCTTCAGGCACCGAGGGCGATGACAGCCACAACGCGAATGACGGCAGGGGCCAAGGGAACAGCGGCAAGGGCGGCGAAGGCAAGGGCCGGGGTCAAGGAATGGGCGAAGGCAACGATGACTAGGGGTTGGCAGGAAAGCCGGTTTTGAGGGCCGCTAAGTGGATGTCCAGCCGTTAGTCTACTAATGCACCGCGAGTGCAGTATGATGCACTAGTGGATGAGCAAACATCAGCTTTGGCCTTGGTGATTGGGGCACGGGTCAAACAGGAGCGGCAGGCCCGGGGCTGGACGCTGGACCAGTTGGCAGAGGCCGCCGCAGTGAGCCGCCGGGTGGTGGTCAACGTGGAGCAGGGAGCAACGAATCCCAGCGTGGGTACGCTGCTGAGGATCAGCGATGCGCTCGGCGTGGGCCTGCCGGCGCTGGTCGAATCGCCGCGGCCCAAGCCGGTTAAGGTCACGCGGCGTGGCAAAGGGGCGGCGTTGTGGAGCAGCGATTCCGGCGGCCGCGGGGTGCTGGTCGCGGGGACGGAGCCGCCGGATGTCGTCGAGCTGTGGGACTGGTTCCTCGGGCCGGGCGACCGCCATGCGAGCGAGGCCCACTCGGCCGGCACCAAGGAGCTCCTGCAGGTCCAAGAGGGCACGGTCGAGGTCGAGGTCGCGGGCCAGCCGGTCATCCTCCAGGCCGGGGACGCCGTCACCTTTTCGGGGGATGCCGCACACTCGTACGCCAATGCGGGGACCGGGACAGCCAGGTTCTCGCTGGCAGTTTTTGAGCCCGGCGTCGGGTCGGGACACCGGGCGGAGGCGGCCGATGCATAGCGTGCCGCCATGGGGGCTGGCAGTGGCAGCGATGCTGTCGGTCCAGCTCGGCTCCGCCTTGTCGGTGGGCCTGATTTCGGCCGTCGGCCCCGCCGGTACAGCCTGGCTCAGGCTCAGCATGGGGGCGCTCATCCTCCTGGCCCTGGCCCGCCCGCCGCTGCGCGCCATCCGCCGCCGGGATGTACCGGCCGTGCTCGGCCTGGGCATCACCACCGGCGTGATGACGGTCTCCTTCCTTGCCGCGCTCGAACGCATCCCGCTGGGCACCGCCGTCGCCATTGAATTCCTCGGCCCGCTGACGGTGGCAGCGGTACGCAGCCACAGCAGAAAGGCACTTGCCTGGCCCGCGTTGGCGCTGCTCGGCGTCGTTCTCCTTACGGAACCCTGGCATGGCGCTGTCAACGTTCCTGGCATCGCGTTCGCTGCGCTCGGGGCGGTCGGATGGGCCACCTACATCCTGCTCACGCAGCGGATCGGTGACCGCTTCACCGGCATCGGGGCGCTCTCGCTCACCATTCCTATCGCCGCGGGCATGGCAGCGGTGGTGGGGATCCCGCAGGCGGTCGGTAACCTGACGCCGGGTGTCCTGGCCGCCGCGGCGGGGCTGGCGATCCTGCTGCCCGTCCTGCCGTTCGCGCTCGAGATGCTCGCCCTGCGGCGGATGACGCCCATGGCCTTCGGGACCCTGATGGCCCTTGAGCCGGCCTTCGGAGTGGTCCTCGGGCTGCTCGTGCTGCACCAGCAGCCGTCGGCCGCGCAGATTGCCGGCATCCTGCTGGTGGTCCTGGCCGGGGCTGCCGCCCAGCGCGGCGGG
>NZ_ANPE02000084.1 GCF_000328305.2 Arthrobacter crystallopoietes BAB-32
GCCGGCGCTGCGGCTGTCGGCGCTTCRGCTGCCGGCGCTTCAGCTGCCGGCGCTGCGGCTGCCGGCGCTTCAGCTGCCGGCGCTTCGGAAGCGCCCTTCGTCAGTCCCTCAGGCAGCAGGTCTCCGAGGCTCTGCGTCATCGGGGCCTGGTTCGAAGAAACGTCCACACGCTCCTTCTTAGCCTCATTCGCGGCCTTGGCATCGGCCTTCTGCGCCGCCCTGCGGGCTTCGGCCTTCGCCTCGGCCTTGTTCTTCAACGGCCCGATCACCATGACCATGTTGCGTCCATCGATGCGGGGGCTGGACTCAACGGCGCCCACCTCCGCAACGTCATCGGCAAACTTCTGGAGCAGCCGAATACCCATTTCAGGACGCTGCTGTTCGCGTCCACGGAACTGGATCATCGCCTTGACCTTATCGCCGGCCCCGAGGAAACGAAGGGCATGCCCCCGCTTGGTCTCGTAGTCGTGCTTGTCGATCTTCAGCCGGAACCGGATTTCCTTCAGAACCGTGTTGGTCTGGTTCTTGCGGGCTTCACGGGCCTTGACGGCGGCTTCGTACTTGTACTTGCCAAAATCCATGAGCTTGCAAACCGGAGGCTTGGCCTGCGGTGCTACCTCAACGAGATCCAGATCCGACTCGGCGGCCAAGCGCAGGGCGTCCTCGATTCGGACAATCCCGACCTGCTCGCCGGCAGGACCAACCAACCGCACCTCGGGGACGCGGATCCGATCATTGATTCGTGGCTCGCTAATGTGTGGCTCCTGTTTGTTGTGGTCACGGTAACCGCCCCGCAACAGAAGAAGGCCCCCTATTGCGTGCGCAATCGGAGGCCTCGGACGCCGGCATTCAGCCCAGCCACTCATGGCTGTGCAACAGAAAATCACCTCAAGGGCGAATTCGCGCCGACCGGAACCCGGCAGCTGTGGACATTCCACGCCGACAGGTGGGAGAGGACTCCGCTTGCAGATTGACCCGTCATTCCCTCCGGCAAGCCGGTGTGCGTTCAGGCACGAAAATAACAGGATTCAATTGGTCTGTGACAAGCTTACCAGTATGAGCACCTCAGATAACAATCCTGCCCCCGAAGCCGGCCATCGCCACTCCTTTACGGCGGCGCCGGACGCCGCAATCCAGGAGCAGGAAGCGCTTGCGCAGATGCGCGATATCGCAGAAGTTCCAGCAGTGGAAGTCATCACCACAGCAGCCGTCCACTTGATGAGCGCGGCGGCGGTCAAGTGTGGACTGGCTGCCGGCGAGGATGCCGAAGAACTCAAAGACCTCGACGAAGCTCGCAAGTTGATCACCGCCCTGGCTGGATTCGTCACCGCCGCCGCGCCGGAGATCGGCAGCCAGCATGCAGGGCCGCTACGCGACGGCCTCCGCTCACTGCAGCTCGCCTTCCGGGAGGCATCCTCCATCCCCGACGCCCCAGGCAAGGGGCCCGGTGAGAAGTTCACCGGGCCCGTCAACTGACGGACCGCCCCAGTACACAGAATCCGCCGGAGCAACGCCCCGGCGGATTCTTTTGTCTGGCCCTTGTGTCGCAGGCCTATTCGGCAGCACTCCGGGTAAATCGGATCTCCAGCGAATCCACCCGTTCAGCGAAGTCCTTGGAGACAGCCAGCCGTGACTGCAAGCGCTTCGCCAGCTCCTGCAGCTGTGCTTGATCCAGACCATCCCGCACGGCGAGCATCAGGCATAGCTCGGGTCCGGCTCCGCCGCCCGCAATAACCTGGCCGGCAGCCGTTCGGGCTGCGATTCCACTGCCAGGGGCTAGGGCAATCCGGACGATATCCGTTTCGCCGTCCGCTGCCTCGGCGACGAAGTCGGCCAATGAAGCATCCTCGTATGACGGCGTCCATTCGCGCTGTTGCGCAAGCGCCCATACCCCCGGCCGCCGGACTACGAAAGTTATCTCGGCGCCCGGGTCCACGACCAGCAGATCTGCCTTCTCAGCCACGGCGGACAACGCGGCACGGGCCGCGTAAACGGCCACGGGCCGGGCATCGGCATGCCAAGCCTCCAGAGCCGCCGACGAAGTGAAAACCGGCAGGGCCCGGCGGCCGTCCGGCGCCTTGAGCGTTACCAGCGCCATGTCCGCTTGCTTGTCGGCCTTGACGCCATGAGCCCCTTCGGCCTCTTCGCCGAGCTGCGCAACAATCGGCACGAACACCCGGGCAGAAGCCAGCGAGTGCAGAACACCTGCCTCTCCCCCGCGGCCGGCTGCCAACGCGCTGATGGCGGCAACGTAACCAGCATCGGCGCTGCCGTCGTCCGCGTCGAAATTATGCAGCGGATTGCCCGGGCCGCTCAGGTCACGCCCGCTCCAAGGCTGGCCTGCCGAATCCGCCGGACCGCCCGCGCCTGCCAGAGCCGCAGCAATATGGGCCGGAAGGTCCCTCTTTTCCGTCAACGGTCAGCGGCGTCCGGCGACATCAAGCGCCTGGGCGAGCGTGAACTTGCCGGCATAGAGAGCCTTGCCGACGATCGCGCCCTCGACGCCGTGCGGGACAAGGCTGCGCAGCGCGGCGATGTCGTCGAGGCTGGAAATACCGCCGGAGGCCACCACGGGCTTTGCCGTGCGGGCGGCGACGTCCTTGAGCAGTTCGAGGTTGGGGCCCTGGAGCGTTCCGTCCTTCGTCACGTCGGTCACCACGTAGCGGGCGCACCCTGCATCCTCCAAGCGTGCCAGCACATCCCAGAGGTCACCGCCCTCCTTCGTCCAGCCACGCGCCGCCAGCGTTGTTCCACGGACATCCAGTCCGACGGCGATGGCGTCACCGTAGCGTTCTATTGCCCTGGCGGTCCATTCCGGATTTTCCAAGGCCGCAGTCCCAAGATTGACCCGTGCCGCTCCCAGCTCCAGCGCGCGGTCCAGCGAGGCGTCATCCCGGATGCCGCCGGACAGCTCCACTTTGATGGATAGCTCTTTCACCACACGCTGGAGGAGTTCGATGTTCGAACCTCGGCCGAACGCTGCATCGAGGTCCACCAGATGCACCCATTCAGCGCCGTCGTTCTGCCAAACCATAGCGGCATCTAGCGGATCCCCATAACTTGTCTCGCTGCCCGCCTCGCCTTGGACGAGGCGCACCGCCTGGCCGTCGGCAACGTCCACGGCGGGCAGCAGTTCAAGGATCGGGGTCTCTTGCGTCGTCATAGAAAAGGGTCTGCTTTCTAAAGGTTGTCGAAGGAATTACTCGGCCGTGCCGAGGGTCAGCAGGTAGGCCGCCACAAGGGCCATGGCAGCCAGGAACCAGAAACTTATAATCAGCCACTTGGGCGCTTCCAGCCGGCGGAAGGCGATCGCACCGCCCACGAGCAAGCCGGCCAGGCCCATCAGCAGGACGCTCCCCATCCGGTTCAGCCCAGCGTCCGGAGCCAGTTTTGCAGCAGCGCCGCCCCCGCATCTCCGGATTTTTCCGGGTGGAACTGGGTGGCGCTCAACGGCCCGTTCTCGACCGCCGCAATGAACGGCCCGCCGTGATCGGCCCAAGTGACCTGGGGCGGAGTCATCTCAGGCACATTAACGTCGAAATTCCAGTGCTGAACGCCATAGGAATGCACGAAGTAGAACCGTTCGTTCTCAATGCCGGAGAACAGTTCGCTGCCCTCCGGAGGGCGAACTGTATTCCAGCCCATGTGCGGGACGACTTCGGCTGCAAGCCGCTCCACCGTACCCGGCCACTCACCAATGCCCTGAGTCCGGACCCCGTGTTCAACACCTTCTTCGAACATGACCTGCAGCCCGACGCATATGCCCAGCACCGGCCTGCTACCGGCGATACGCCGTCCGATCCACCGAATGGCGTCGACGGCCTTCAGCCCCTCCATGACGGTGGCAAAGGCACCGACTCCCGGCACCACCAAGCCGTCGGCTTCGAGGATTTCCTTGGAATCGTGGCTCAGCGATACTTCCGCCCCGACATGCTCGAGAGCACGGACGGCCGATCGGATATTGCCGGATCCGTAATCCAGGACAGTGACTCTTCGGCCCATAGTCAGAGCGCGCCCTTTGTAGAGGGGATGCCGTCGACACGCGGATCGGATTCGACGGCAGCCCGCAGCGCGCGTGCGAAAGCCTTGAACTGCGCCTCGACTATGTGGTGCGGATCCCGCCCGCCGAGAACCCGCATGTGGAGGCAGATCTGCGCGTGCAGTGTGATGGCCTCGAAAACATGGCGCGTCAACGAGCCAGTGAAGTGCCCGCCGATCAAGTGGTACTCCTGGCCGGCTGGTTCGCCATCGTGGACAAGGTACGGCCTACCGGAGACATCTACGACTGCGTTCGCGATTGCCTCATCCAAGGGCACGGTGGCCTCACCGAACCTGCGGATACCAGCCTTGTTTCCGAGGGCGGTCTTCAGGACTTCCCCAAGGGTGATGGCGACGTCTTCGACTGTATGGTGCACGTCGATGTGGGTGTCGCCGGATGCCTTCACGGTCAGGTCAATCAGCGAGTGCTTGGACAGCGCCGTCAACATGTGGTCATAGAACGGCACAGTTGTGCTGATGTCGGACTGTCCGGTCCCATCCAGGTTCAACTCAACCAGCACCGACGACTCACTGGTGGTGCGTTCGAGGCGTGCTGTGCGTACAGAGGTGGCGGTATCCGCAGTCATGGAATTCCTTTGGCAAAAGAGGTCGGCGCGAGCTCTCATAGAACAGCCCGCACCTACCAGTCTAGAAGAATACGATCAGAGCAGTTTCCGGAGCCCGTCCAGGAAGGCCGTGGTCTCTGCCTCGGTCCCGGCCGTGACACGCAGATGCCCGGGGATACCAACATCCCTAATCAGAACCCCCGCTTCCAACAAGCCTTGCCAGACACCATGCGGGTCCTTCAGTCCGCCGAAGAAAACGAAGTTCGAGTCCGACGCCGCAGGTTGCAGACCCATCGCCGTCAACTCGGTGACGATACGATCCCGCTGTGCCTTGATGTCCTCGACGTTGGCCAGCAACGCCTCTGCGTGTTCGAGAGCAGCCAGGGCGGTCGCCTGCGTTACTGCCGAGAGATGGTACGGAAGCCGGACCAGCCGTAGTGCATCCGCGATCTGCGGTGCAGCAGCGAGGTAGCCTACGCGCGCCCCGGCGAGGGCGAAGGCCTTGCTCATCGTCCTCGAAATAATCAGGCGTTCCCTGCCGGGCAGCAATGTCAGTGCACTGGGCGTACCGGTGTGGGCGAACTCCGCGTATGCTTCGTCGACAATGACGATGGCCCCTTTGGCCTCGCCTGCTTCATAGACTGCCTCGACGACGTCCAGACCCAGTGCCGTCCCGGTCGGGTTATTGGGCGAACAAAGCACGACGATATTGGCGCCGGTGTCGCGCACTGCCTTCGCTGCTTGCTCTGCACCGAGATTGAAATCCGCGCCTCTCCGGACCGGCACATACTCCGTGTCCGTCCCGCTGGCCAGCAGCGGATACATGGAGTAGGTCGGAGGGAAGCTCAGTAGGCGGCGTCCGGGACCACCGAAGGCCTGCAGAATCTGTTGCAGCACCTCGTTGGATCCATTCGCAGCCCAGATGTTTTCAGCCTCAAGACCGTGGCCGAGATACGTCGCGAGCGCTTCACGCAGTTCGGTAAACTCACGGTCTGGATACCGGTTCAGCCCGCCAACCGCCTGCTCAACGCGGGAGGCGATTGCGGAGCGGACTTCCTGCGGCAGCCCATGCGTATTCTCGTTGACGTTCAGGAGAACAGGAACGTCGAGTTGCGGGGCGCCATAGGGCTGCAATCCTCGCAGATTCTCCCGCAGGGGCAAACGGTTCAAGCGTTCCAGCTGGTCATTCACCCAACGATCTTAAGCTCCGGCAGGCCCGGGGCAGGAATCGGGCCCGCCGGAGCGGCTCTTGTTACAGCGGCCTACCTGTCCACAGGGATGTACAGCTGCTGTCCAGCATGGATAATGCTGCCCGGCAGTCCGTTCAGCTCTTGGATCTCCGCTATCACATCCTGGGGATGGCGCTCCGGCGCTGCCAGCACCGCAACGTCCCACAAGGTCTGCCCAGGGGAGACTGCAACGGACACCGCTTGTCCTGGGGCTGCTGTTCCCGACGCAGCCAAGGCAGGAGCCGTAAAGAAGCCGATCAGTGTCAAAAGTGCTGCTGCGCCGAGCATCAGGGGCAAGCCGATCAGCACCAGCCTGCCGCGCCGAGTGAGACGGATCGGCAAGTTTGCGCCGGTAAGGGCCTGCGGTGCGAGTTGAGCAGACATACGAATACCTTTCCGCGTTCCGTGTCCATTGACAGTCGGATTGATTCGAACTCACGTTCGAATCGTTCTGATCCAGTTCTAGCACCTTCGATCGAATCTTGTCGAGACGCGATCGAATAAATGTTTGAAATAGCTCTGGTGCTGCCATACGCTGGGAGCAATAGCAGCCATGGTTGAGTCCAGCAGCTGCCACTGACAACATTGGAGCGGTCGTCCACGCGGAACCGTGGAGGGCCGAAGGGAGAACCGGGGCCTACTCATGTCAAGGAAGATTGCGGGTACTGCAGCAACCACCGGCACTGGGAACGGACGCAAGCGCTCCGATTCGCCTCCGAAGAGCCTGACTCCCCGTCAGAAGAAGATCCTCGAGAGCATCCAGCGGTCCATCAATGCCAAGGGCTATCCCCCCTCGATGCGGGAGATCGGAGATACCGTAGGCCTCGCGAGCCTCTCCAGCGTGACGCACCAACTGGCCCAACTGGAGAAGCTTGGCTATATCCGCCGGGATCCGAAACGCCCCAGAGCCATGGAGGTCCTGACACCGCTGACCCTCGAAGCGGGTGCCGTCGAAATCGAAGGCATGGCAGAACCTGAAAAGCTGCGCAGTGCAGGCGGGCTCTCAGTGTCTGAGTTGGCCACGGCGTCGGACACGGCAATTGTGCCATTGGTGGGACGGATTGCGGCAGGAGGTCCGATCCTCGCCGACCAGGTCGTTGAGGATGTCATGCCGCTTCCCCGCCAATTGGTGGGACACGGCGAACTTTTCATGCTCCGGATCTCGGGCGACTCCATGATCGACGCTGCCATCTGTGACGGCGACTGGGTTGTGGTGCGCAGGCAACCGAGCGCCAACAACGGTGACATAGTTGCTGCTTTGCTTGATGAAGAGGCAACCGTCAAGACTTTCAGGCAGCGGGACGGTCACACATGGCTGCTCCCCCAAAACACACAGTACGAACCGATCCTGGGAGACAGCGCGACAATCATGGGCAAGGTCGTTTCCGTCATGCGGGCACTGTAGCGACGCCGATGTTAACCGGCGATGCGCTGCAGGATCTGAAGGGCAACCGACCGGTCCCTGGTCGCCCAAAACGGCGGTAGCGCTGCCCTCAGGAAGCCACCGTACCGGGCGTTGGCCAAGCGGGAATCCAGCACGGCCACCATGCCCCTGTCTCCGGCCGCGCGGATAAGTCGGCCGGCGCCCTGAGCAAGCCGAATCGCGGCATGGGTTGCAGAAACCGCCATGAAGCCGTTGCCCCCTGACTGCGAGACCGCCCGGGTACGGGCTGTCATCAGCGGATCATCCGGACGTGGAAACGGGATCCGGTCAATAATCACCAGCCGGCAGGCTTCGCCCGGTACATCGACGCCCTGCCACAGTGTCATGGTTCCGAACAGGCAGGTATTTGGTTCAGCGGAGAACTGCTTGACCAATGCCGCCATCGAAGACTCCCCCTGACAAAGAATCTCGAGGGGCAGCCGACTGCGCATCTCAGCCGCCGCTTCCTCAGCGGCACGTCGCGATGAGAAGAGTCCCAGAGCCCCACCGCCCGAGGCCCTTAGCAAGGCTTCCAGCTCATCCAACTGTTCCGGACTGGTGCCTCTTGCAGGCTTGGGCAGGTCGGCCGCCACGTAGAGCACGCCCTGCTTGGGGTAGTTGAACGGGCTGCCCACATCTGCGGTCGTGAACGCCGGGCGCCGTCACCCAACAGTCCGAGCGACCCGGCCACAGCATCGAACGCTCTGCCGATGGCCAGCGTCGCGGAGGTCAGCACGACTGTGTGTCCGTCGAAGAGCCCCTCGCGGAGCTTGGACGCAACGCTTAGTGGCGCGATGTTCACCGTCGGAGGCAGCGTATCGTCGGCCGGTCCATACCCGACACCCGCTATGAAGTTGGCGGGTCGCGTGATCCACAGCACTTCTCGCGAGTGAGGCGACGAAAGCATTCTGTCGCACAGTTCCAGAATCGCCACAAGCCGTGATCGGGCCATTTGGCGCCCGCCGTCCGATGCACTGGATGAATCCGGTTTGGAATCGGATACCGCTGATCGTGCTGCTTCCCGCAGTTGGCTCAAAGCAAGTTCCTGCTCAGGCCGAAGCCCGGACGCCAGGAGACCCGTCGGCGCCCCTTCGAAGGCCGATTCAAAACTCCTGGAAGCGGCCGTAAGTGCATCTACGCTGATACCAGTATGCTTGCGCGCACTGGACGCTGCAGCGGTGATCATGGCCGTGGAGAGCTGGCCTGCCACCGCGCTGGTGACACGGTCCTGCAGTTCGTGTGCCTCGTCGATGACGACGAAGTCATAGTCGGGCAGGACAGCGAGCCCTTCAAACGCATTGATCGCCAGCATGGCATGGTTCGTGATGACTACGTCTGCCTCTGCTGCGCGCAGCCGGGCACGCTCGCTGAAGCACTCCGCTGCCAACGGGCATTTCTGCGACCCCAGGCATTCCATCGCGCTAACGGAGACCTGCCTCCACGCCCTGTCGCTGACGCCGGGGACGATTTCGTCCCGGTCACCAGTTTCGGTCTCTTCTGCCCAGGACCTGAGGCGCACGATTTCCTGGCCCAAGGCAGAAGTCGGTGCCGGCGCCGGATGCGGTACGGACTCCTCCCCCAGGCTGAACAGCGCTTCCGGAGCTTCGTCGGCCGGGAATCCGCCTCCAAGCTTATGCAGGCAGAGATAGTTGTTACGCCCCTTGAGCAGCGCAGCGTCCACTGGACGAGGCAGCTCCTCCGCGATGGCGTCCAGCAACCGGGGAAGGTCGCGCTTGACGATCTGGGATTGCAGAGCCAGCGTTGCGGTGGCCACTATCGCCGGCTTGTCACTCTCAAGGGCATGGACAATCAGGGGAATGAGGTAGGCCAGGGACTTGCCGGTCCCCGTTCCGGCCTGGACCAGCAGGTGCTCCCGCCGGCGGAAGGCCCTGTCGACTTTGCCGGCCATGTCGTGCTGGCCCGGGCGGTTCTGCCCGCCCATGGCCTGTACTGCTACGTCCAGCAGCCGCAGGGCCTCCTGCTGTTGCTCCGATGCCTCAGCCACGCCGGACAAAGGCATCCAGTTCGGCCGCCAGCCCTTCACGAACCATGACTTCCAGCTCGGTACCCTCTTCCCCATGATGCATCGCCAGGATTTCGGCATCCGGGCTGTGCAAACGGCTGACCACATCGCCTCGGTCATACGGAATCAACAGTTCCAATTTCACCGTTGGACGCGGAATGCCGCCGCTGATCGCCTGAAGCAGTTCGGGGATGCCTTGCCCGGTTCGTGCCGAGACGACGACATGCCGCGGCTCACGCCGCCGCAGCCGCTCGATAGTGAACGGATCCGCTGCGTCTGCTTTGTTGAGCACGACGATCTCGGGAATCTTGCGGGCATCCACTTCGGCGAGGACTTCGCGGACCGCGGCAATCTGTCCTTCCGGATCTGGGTGCGAGGCGTCCACGACGTGCAGGAGCAGGTCCGCATCCGCTGCTTCCTCGAGCGTGGACCGGAATGCCTCAACCAGCTGCGTTGGCAGCGAGCGGACAAACCCGACGGTATCAGCCAGTGTGTAGCCCAGCCCGTCCGCCGTTTCCGCTTTACGCACGGTCGGATCGAGCGTGGCGAACAGAGCGTTCTCCACCAGTACGCCGGCATTCGTTAGCCGGTTCAACAGGGACGATTTCCCGGCATTCGTATATCCCACGATGGCGACCGACGGAACCGCATGGCGCTTGCGGTTGGCCCGCTTCGTTTCCCGGGCGGGCTTCATTCCGGTGATCTCGCGACGCAGTTTCGCCATCCGGGTGCGGATCCGCCGGCGGTCAAGCTCGATCTTCGTCTCGCCGGGGCCGCGCGACCCGATTCCTCCGCCCGCAGCACCGACACGGCCACCGGCCTGACGGGACATGCTTTCACCCCAGCCACGCAGGCGGGGCAGCAGGTACTCCAGCTGGGCAAGTTCGACCTGTGCCTTGCCTTCACGGCTCTTGGCGTGCTGCGCGAAGATGTCGAGGATCAGCGCCGTTCGGTCGATAACCTTGACCTTGACGATGTCCTCGAGCCCACGCCGCTGCGACGGGGACAGCTCGCTGTCGACGATCACTGTGTCGGCTCCGGTCGACATGACGATGTCCCGCAGCTCCTGCGCCTTGCCTGAACCCAGGAAGGTTCCGGGGTCCGGCTTCAGCCGGCGCTGAACGACGCCGTCCAGCACTTCGGAACCGGCAGTCTCCGCCAGGGCCGCCAGCTCCCGCAGCGAATTTTCGGCGTCCTCAGCCGTGCCCTCGGTCCACAGACCGGCCAGCACGACGCGTTCCAGCCGCAGCTGGCGGTATTCGACCTCGGTGACGTCTTCAAGTTCCGTCGATAGGCCTGCCACGCGCCGAAGGGCACGCCGTTCCTCGAGGTCCTGTTGCTCGCCGTCGTACTCTGAGTGTTCCTCATCCAAGGTCGAGATGGCCTGCGCCTTGCCCCGGACGCCGCTGCCCGTCTTCGATCGGGCCGCTGTGTCCTTGGCCAGGATCCGGTCTATGACGGCCTGGATTTCCTCCGGTGTCAGTTTCGGTTCCTCTGCCGGCTGGCCGGCGCTGTTGTTGGTCATGCTCTCCTTTGGAAGGTCTGTAGATCTATGGTAGTCCTCTGCTACGCCCCGGGGGTCGTTTGGACCAGGTTGTCGATGAAGGGTCAAGAGGGGCTCCTGGACTTGCAAGCAGCTCTCCCTGGGGCGACACACCGGGCGTCTGGACAACACAGTGGTTCATGGCTGGACGTCAGCTAGACGATACGGCGTGCAGCGCAGGGGGAAGATCGGAAAATGACAGGTCATCTGGCGGTGGTCGGAACCACCCGCCCCGGAGCCGGGCTCTACGGAACGGAGGTGCTGTGCGGGCCGGGAACCGGCAGTATCCACCGCGGTCACTTGTTTGTCATGCCGTCCAGCATAACAGGCTCCGCCCGGGGCTTAGGTACGCCTAGATACACTTTCTGCTGCAAGCGCACTAGTCTGGCGCATTATGGCCACCGATCACTACTTCAGCGCCGAACCAGGCAAGCCGGAGGTACGCAAGCCGCTGACCGTAGAGCTTGACGGCCAGCTTCGGACATTGACGACGTCCAACGGCATTTTCAGTCCCGACGGGATCGACAAGGGTACCGCGGTACTGCTGGCCGACGTTCCGCCTCCGCCCGCGGAGGGGAATCTCCTGGATATCGGCTGCGGCTGGGGCCCCTCGCGCTGACACTGGGGCTCAAGTCACCCGGCGCCGCGGTGACAGCAGTGGACGTCAATGCCCGCTGCATTGCGTTGACCAATGACAACGCGCGGCAACTTGGTCTTTCCAACGTGCATGCCTGCCTGCCGGAAGAGGTCGATCCGGAACTGCGTTTCGATACCATCTGGTCTAATCCACCGATCCGGATCGGCAAGAGCGAACTCCACAGTCTCCTGATTCTGTGGCTGCCACGGCTGGCCACCGGAGGGAATGCGTGGCTGGTAGTGCAGAAAAATCTTGGCTCCGACTCTTTGCAGCGCTGGTTGGCCAACGAATTGCCATCGGAGTTTACGGTGAGCCGCGAAAGCACTTCCAAGGCCTTCAGGATCCTGCGGATCCACCGCAGCCCTGCTAAACAATGACTCCGCTGGCCACGAGAGTGGCCGGTCCGCTGAGCTGTACGTGTTCGCGCCCGTCCGGCCCGGGAAAGAACCTGACATTGACGATGCCGCCGGGAACATTAACTTGCCAGTCATCAGGGGCGCCCTGACCTGCCCAGTAGCGGATCGCCGCCGCGGCGGCGCAGGCCCCTGTTCCGCAAGACTGGGTTTCTCCCACGCCGCGTTCGTGGACACGCATTGTGATGTGCCCGGATCCCTTGTGGACCAGAGGTTCGGCCGGGACCACGAACTCGACGTTCGTGCCGTTGACGGGTCTGGGCTCAACCTCGGGCGCATCATGCAGCCTGGCGGCCGAGAGCTCGGAAAGCTCCGCCAATGCGACGACGGTATGAGGATTCCCCATACTGATGCTCAGCGCTGGGCGGGGTACTTCAAGGCCCGCCACGTTAACGACGGAGTCTGTGGCCTTGGCTGCGGCCTGGTCGGGGTAGATGAATTCCCACGGTCCCATATCGACCGCGTAGCCGTCGTCGGAACGGGTGATGACCTTGATGCCGGCGCGGGTGCCGATCACCAATGACTGTCCCTCGGCGAGTTCGACCAGTCCCTGCGCGATCAGGAAATGCACGAAGACCCGGACACCGTTGCCGCACATCTCCGATACCGAACCGTCGCCGTTGCGGTAGTCCATGAACCATTCCGCTTCCGGTGCCAGTGCCAGTAGTTCCCGGCCTTCCGGAAGATGCTCGGAACGGACGGCGCGAATGAGTCCGTCACCGCCGATGCCTTGATGCCGGTCGCAAAGCACAGCGACGGCTGCAGAGTTGATCGGATTCCCGTCGTCCGGATCAGCGAGCAGGACGAAGTCATTGCCGGTGCCGTGGCCCTTGGAGAAGGCAAGGCCGGTCAGGGAATGCAGGACGGCGGAAGAAGAGTCGGTCACTGTCCCAGCTTATCGATCCGGGCAAGCGCTTTCTCCACGAGCTTCGGCTCCTGCCATCCGAGCCACTGGATGCGCGGGTCGGCACGGAACCATGTGAGCTGGCGCCGGGCGAACTTCCGCGTGGCGGTGATGGTATCTTCGGCTGCTTCTTCCACGGTCCACGCGGCGTCCAAGACCCGGAGGAACTGCGAGTAGCCCAAGGCTTTGGACGCTGTCCTGCCCTCCCGCAGGCCGTGCAGATCCAGCTGCCGGACTTCCTCAAGCAAGCCCTGTTCCACCATGCGGTGTACTCTCAAGGCCAACCGTCCCTTTAATTCCTCCCGATGGACATCCAGACCGAGCTGCACGGCCGGCTGCCAGTACTGGCGTTCCGGCATGAAGGAGCTGAAGGGCCGTCCGGTCAACTCGTGGACTTCGAGCGCGCGAACGACGCGCCGGGCATCTCCCAGCCGCCCGGCAGACACTGGATCAACATCCGCCAGGCGCCGGCGAAGAGCGTCGAATCCTTCGGTGGCCAGTTCTTCCTCGAGCCTGGCCCGTAGCCTCGGTTCCGTCCCCGGGAATTCAATAACGTCAAGCGCGGCCCTGATATACAGCCCAGAGCCGCCGGCGAGAATGGCCCTTTTGCCCCGGCTGTGGATGTCCGCGATCACCTGGCGCGCCTGCAGCTGGAACGCGGACACACTGGCTTCCTCACGCACATCGAGGATGTCCAGCAGGTGGTGCGGGATCCCCTGCCGTTCCTCAAACGTCATCTTGGCGGTGCCGATGTCCATCCCGCGGTAGAACTGCATCGCGTCGGCATTGACCACTTCCGCATCCAGCCGTTGCGCCAACGCAACGGCAAGATCGGATTTGCCTGATCCGGTAGGGCCCACAACAGCAATCACGGCCGGCGCGGCCGCTGGTGCAGTCACCATGCGACAGCTCTCAGCCGCGCACAGGCAGCGAGGGCATACCGAGGGAAACCGCCTTGGCGCCTCCCGGCGCCGAGCCTGAAGAGGGAATGCCGCAGGACTCCGCCTGCGAACGGTCCCAGGCGTCCCCGGCCCGGGAGCGACGCACAGAGTATTCAGCGGGCTGCGGGTCAGCTATGAGGTGGAAGGGAGCCGCTTCGGTAACCGTGACCGTCACAAGGTCGCCGGGACGCGGTACTGCCGCACCTTCCGGCACGGAGAAGTGGACCAGCCGCTGGTCCCGGGACCTGCCGGAGAGGCGGTGCGTTTCACTCGCCTTGCGTCCCTGCTGCGCAGTGACGAGTACTTCAACTTCGGTGCCGACCTGCTTGGCATTTTCCTCGGCCGCTATGCGGTCCTGCAGGGCAATCAGGCGTTCGTACCGCTCCTGCACTACGGACTTGGGCAACTGGTCCGGGAGCTCGGCAGCTGGGGTGCCGGGCCGCTTCGAGTACTGGAAGGTGAAGGCGGTCGCAAAACGCGCTTGTTCGACGACGTCCAAAGTCGCCTGGAAATCTTCCTCGGTTTCACCGGGGAAGCCCACAATGATGTCGGTCGAGATGGCGGCATGCGGGATCCGTTCGCGGACTTTGTCCAGGATGCCGAGGAACTTCTTGGACCGGTACGACCGGCGCATGTCCTTCAGCACCTTATCCGAGCCCGACTGCAGGGGCATGTGCAGCTGCGGCATGACATTCGGTGTTTCAGCCATCGCATCGATGACGTCGTCCGTAAAGGCGGCTGGATGAGGGCTGGTAAAGCGCACACGCTCAAGGCCTTCAATGCTGCCGCAGGCCCGAAGCAGCTTGGCGAAGGCCCCTCGGTCGCCGAATTCCACCCCATAGGAATTCACGTTCTGGCCTAACAGCGTTACCTCAATGGCGCCGTCATCGACCAGGGCCTGAACTTCGGACAGAATGTCTCCCGGCCGCCGGTCGCGTTCCTTGCCTCGCAGGGACGGCACGATGCAGAAGGTACAGGTGTTGTTGCAGCCGACGGAGATGGACACCCAACCCGAATACACGGCATCCCGTTTGGTCGGGAGCGTGGAGGGGAAAACATCCAGTGACTCGAGGATTTCCAGTTGCGCTTCGTTGTTGTGGCGGGCACGCTCGAGCAGTGCCGGCAGCGACCCCACGTTATGGGTGCCGAATACGACGTCGACCCACGGGGCCTTCTGCAGGATGGTCTCCCGGTCCTTCTGGGCCAGGCAACCGCCGACAGCGATTTGCATACCCGGATGGCGTTCTTTGACCGGCGCCAACTGACCCAGATTGCCGTACAGCTTGTTGTCAGCGTTCTCCCGTACCGCGCACGTATTGAAGACGACGACGTCGGCTTGCCCTTCTTGCGCTTCGACCAGCCCGGCATTTTCCAGCAGCCCGGCCAGGCGCTCGGAATCGTGTACGTTCATTTGGCAACCGAACGTGCGCACCTGGTAGGTACGCGGGGAGGCTTGGGTTGCTGTCGGATCGGGGGCAGGGATGGTCACGCTCACTTCTTAAGGGTAAGACCTTCCCGGCAGCGTCCCACAATCGACGCGGACGACTGTTCCCCGGTGCCACGGCCCGGCATCCATCATCTACCCCGGCTACACCGTTGGTTCCCAGTCCCCGTCGCCGGCGTGGAGTTCTTCGGTCACTATCCGAAAAGCCAAAGAGGGCGGGTAGCCCTTGCGCGCCAGCATCGAGGCCAGGCGCCGCACGTGCTTGTCCCTCGTCTGCCGATCCGCCAAGTCCCAGTCGGGCCGGATCTTCCTCCGCACAAGGTCCCTGGCGCTTGCCGCCTCGTTTTCCGGGCTGACTTGCTCGAGCGCTTCATCTGCCAGTTCGGCAGTGATCCCCTTATCCGCCAGCTCACGTTTCAAGGCGCCACGGGCCAACGATCTTGATTGGAAGCGGCTGCGCACCCACATTCGGGCGAACTCGGCGTCATCGACCAGATGGACTTCCTCGAAGCGGTCCAGGACGGCAGCAGCGACCTCTGCCGGCACGTTCCGTTCCGACAGCTTATCCGCCAGTTGTTTTCTGCTGCGCGGTCCGAGTGTCAATTGCCGGAGAACGATGGACCGGGCAACTTCATGCGGGTCGGCTTCCGGCGTCTGATCTGCCGGAGAGCCGGGGCTGGGTGCCCCTGCGCCCCGGCTGCTACGGCCAGCCACAAAAATCAGAAACCGTCCACGGCCTTGAGCTTGGGCTCTTCGACGGCCTCTTCCTCGGTCTTGTCGATGCCGAGTTTCTGCCGGATCTTGCGCTCCAGCTCGTCCGCCAGATCCGGGTTGTCCTTCAGGAACTTCCGGGCATTCTCCTTGCCCTGTCCAAGCTGGTCACCGTCGTAGGTGAACCAGGCTCCTGACTTCTTGACGAGGGAGTGTTCGACGCCCATGTCGATCAGCCCGCCTTCGCGCGAAATTCCCTGGCCGTACAGGATGTCGAACTCGGCCTGCTTGAACGGCGGGGCCATCTTGTTCTTGACGATTTTGGCGCGGGTACGGTTGCCAACCGGGTTGGCACCCTCTTTGAGGGTCTCGATCCTGCGCACGTCAATGCGCACAGAGGCATAGAATTTCAGGGCCTTGCCGCCCGTGGTCGTTTCCGGGCTGCCAAAAAACACGCCGATCTTCTCACGGAGCTGGTTGATAAAGATGGCAGTGGTCTTGCTCTGGCTCAGGCGTCCGGTGATTTTTCGCAGAGCCTGGCTCATCAGCCGGGCCTGCAGGCCAACGTGGCTGTCACCCATTTCGCCTTCGATTTCGGCGCGCGGCACGAGCGCGGCCACGGAGTCGATGACGACAATGTCGAGCGAGCCGGAGCCCACGAGCATGTCCATGATTTCCAGTGCCTGCTCGCCGGTATCCGGCTGGGACACCAGCAACGCATCCGTGTCCACACCGAGCTTCTTGGCATATTCCGGGTCGAGCGCGTGTTCGGCATCGATGAAGGCCGCGATGCCGCCGTTGCGCTGGGCATTGGCTACGGCGTGCAGGGCAACCGTTGTCTTACCAGAGGACTCCGGGCCGTAGATCTCGACAACGCGCCCGCGGGGCAGGCCGCCGATGCCCAGCGCCACATCGAGGGCAATGGAACTGGTGGAAATAGTCTCGATCGGGGCGCGCGTCTCGTCCCCGAGCCGCATCACCGATCCCTTGCCGAACTGCTTGTCGATCTGTGCGAGTGCTGCTTCCAGCGCCTTTTCACGGTCAGCTGCTGCGGCCATTGTTCACCTCGGTTTCTTATGGCCCCTGCGGGCCTTGTTCTTTGCTCACTTCGACCGTAGCCTCCCGCTCCGACAGAATTCGCAGTGCGAGTGCAGCTGTGGAGAAGTCATTCAAGGGACCACGGTTCCCGGCTCTGTGTAGGAGCATAACTGCCCCGTAAGGAACATTCGAACACATCTGCGAATTTAGCCGGTCGTGTCGTCCTAGCGCGAGGGCTTGATGTCGCGTCCCAACCGTCGCTCGGCGGGCACCTCCTGCATCTCGCAGACTTCAAGCCATACAGCTTTCGGCGGAATGCCGGCCGCGAGGGCCTCAGCGGCGGTACGCCCGCCGAGCGATGTCAGCACTAAATCGGCAGCCAGAACCCGAGAGTAGTTGGAGCCGAACTCCTCGTCCATCAGCCGCCAGAAATCACTCAACCGCACGTTCACATCTTCTCATGCCCGAAGGGCGCCGTCTGCGCAGCTGCTCACTACAATGTCCTCATGACCGGACAGGATTCTCCGCCGCAAAACGACGGCTTTGAAGCCGCTATTGACTCCTTGGAGCAACAGCTGAGCACGCTCTGGCGGCGGGCCCGCGCCAATTCGCACCGCGTGGCCCGCGAAGTCCACCCCGATATGGAGCCTGCAGCCTATGGCCTACTGACGGTGCTCCAGCGGGAAGAATCCATGCGTTTGACGGACCTGGCCGCCAATATCGGCGTAGGCAAACCATCCGTCAGCCGGCAAGTAGCTATGTTGGAGCAGCTGGGCCTCGTGCAAAAGCAAACGGACCCGTCCGACGGGCGCGCACAGTCCATCACGCTGACCGAACTGGGCATGCGGAAACTCGAGTCTGCGCAGGCCGCTCGCAAATCGGCCTTCATCGCGCGCCTCGATGACTGGCCCGTGGCCGACCTGAACGCCCTGGCAGGACTGCTCGACCGGTTGAACCGCTCCTACAGGAACGAATCCCCTCCGGCCACAGGGCACTCCTAGGACAGGCAGAAGCCGGGTACCTGCGGGGTACCCGGCTTCTGGGTTCAGGTCTGTCAGGACCGTGCGGAGGCCAACCCCCGGCTCAGGTCCTCGGGCAGCTCATCCGGGATTTCGGCAACGAACTCACGGGAGAGTTCCTGCGGCACGGTGTCCGGAATGATGACGCCTTCCGCATCCGCCACGCGGTCGCTGACCTCACGCAGCATCAGGGACAACGGGACATCGAGTGCCGAACAGATGGAGGACAAAAGCTCCGAGGAGGCCTCCTTCTGGCCGCGTTCGACTTCACTCAGGTAACCGAGGGAAACACGGGCGCTGTGTGAAACTTCGCGCAGGGTACGGCCCTGCCGCTGGCGCACGTCACGGAGGACGTCACCGATCTCGTGGCGTAGCACTACCATTTTGCGCTCCTTCATTTCCCGTTGCGTTTCGTCGGACAAACCCACATCACGCCAACGGACAACCCCGTTCACGGACACGGGCTGCTTGACCATTTGTATCGCCTTACTCCCTCTGTGTACACGGGTTTCCCCCGCGTTTTCTAAAGCTTAGGCCAACAACCTCGAAAGTTGCTGGCACAGTTCATAACTATCCGGAAGATTAATTTGTTCCCGGTGGCTCTTCATGCCGTTGATGCTGCTGGACTCAAGGGGCACCGGCAGAAGCGTCATCGACAGCATGGAGCAATTCAGCCAAGGCAGCCTGGCACGCCTGCTGCCGGATCTCGGCCCGATCCCCGCTGAAGGAGAACTCCGCCGCCTTGGAACCGGCGGCCGTGGCGACGCCGACATACACCGTTCCAACGGCTTTGCCACCGTGCGGTTCAGGTCCTGCCGCTCCCGTGGTGGCGACGGCGATGTCGGCGGCGAGGGCGCGCCGGGCGCCTTCAGCCATCTGGCGGGCCACGTCCGCGTCCACTGAACCGTTGCGATCCATGAGAGCTTCGTCCACGCCGAGCAGGGAGGACTTGACCTTGTTCTGATAGGAGACGACACCGCCTTGGAGAGCGCCGGACGCGCCCGGGACCGTGGCCAGGGCGGCGGAGACCATGCCGGCGGTGAGCGATTCCGCCGTGGCGACTGTCAACCCCTTGGCCACTGCGGCAAGAATGACTTGCTGCGGGAGATTCTGCTGTTCCATCCTCAGTTCCTTCCGTCAGCGGCACGCAGCCGCATGGCCTTCACCAGGTAGTCCACACCGGTCACCACGGTCACGGCCACGGCCAGCAGCATCACGATGAACGCTGCGAAGGCGGCCCACTCCCCGAGCCATGTGCCGAGCGGCAGTAGGTAGAGGAAGATGGCGAACGTTTGCAGCACAGTCTTGAGCTTGCCGCCGCGCGAGGCCGGCATGACCCCGTAACGGATCACCACGAAGCGCAGCAGCGTGATGCCGAGCTCCCGCACCAGGATAACGACGGTGATCCACCACGGCAGCTCACCGAGAACCGACAGCAGAATCAGCGCCGAGCCGATCAGCAGCTTGTCAGCGATCGGATCGGCGATCTTGCCGAAGTTCGTGATCAGTCCCCGGCTGCGGGCCAGGTCCCCGTCCAGCTTGTCCGTGTAGATCGCTACGGCAAAAACGACGACGGCGAGCCAGCGCAGGAGGCCATGGTCGCCATTGTCTGCCAGCAGGAACCAGATGAAGAACGGTACCAGGACGATGCGGATCGCGGTCAGGACATTGGCGATGTTCAGAGTGGGCACCGGGCTGGCAGGCGAATCAGTCACGTCCCCACACTACCGAACCAGGACTACCGCCCGGTGAGGCTCCAGGCGTCTTCGGAACCCGAGTCCTCGTCGTCGTCGTAATAGTCCACTGCCTGGGGGCGGGAATCCAGGTCCTCCGCCACGAGGTCCCGTGGCCCGTCGAAGCCGTGGTTGACGTTGGCATTGTCCGCCAGTGCGGCCGTCATGGGGTCCGCGCCACCGCCGGACGGCGCACCCGCGGGCGGCTCGTCACCGCGGATGGCCGCCAAGGTGGCCGCCAGGTCGTCCGGCTTGACCAGCACGTCGCGGGCCTTGGAGCCTTCGGACGGGCCCACCACGCCGCGGGATTCGAGCAGGTCCATCAGCCGGCCGGCCTTGGCGAAACCGACGCGCAGCTTCCGCTGCAGCATCGAGGTCGAACCGAACTGCGTGGTGACGACCAGCTCGGTTGCCTGCAGCAGCACATCGAGATCGTCCCCGATGTCGTCGTCGATCTGCTTTTTGGGCGCCTCGACCGCCACGTCCTCGCGGTAGTCGGCCTGCAGCTGGTTCTTGACGTGCTCGACGACCTTGTGGATCTCCGATTCCGACACCCAGGCGCCCTGGACACGCATCGGCTTGGAGGCGCCCATCGGCAGGAAGAGCGCGTCGCCCTGGCCGATCAGCTTCTCGGCGCCCGGCTGGTCCAGCACGACGCGCGAGTCCGTCACGGAGGACGTCGCGAAGGCCATGCGCGAGGGCACGTTGGCCTTGATCAGGCCGGTCACCACGTCCACCGACGGCCGCTGGGTTGCCAGGACCAGGTGGATGCCGGCGGCGCGCGCCAGCTGCGTGATGCGCACGATCGAGTCTTCGACGTCGCGCGGAGCAACCATCATCAGGTCCGCCAGCTCGTCCACAATCACCAGGAGGTACGGATACGGCTTGACGACCCGCTGCGAGCCCTCGGGCGGGATTACCTTGCCGTTGCGCACCGCCTTGTTGAAATCGTCGATGTGCTTGAAGCCGAAGTTGGCCAGGTCGTCGTAGCGGGTGTCCATCTCGCGAACCACCCACTGCAGCGCCTCCGCCGCCTTCTTCGGGTTGGTGATGATCGGGGTGATCAGGTGCGGCACGCCCTCGTAGGCGGTCAATTCCACCCGCTTCGGATCCACCATGACCATGCGCACCTCGTCCGGCGTCGAGCGCATCAGGATCGAGGTGATCATCGAGTTCACAAACGACGACTTACCGGCACCGGTGGCACCGGCAACCAGCATGTGCGGCATCTTGGCCAGGTTGGCCACGACGAAGCCGCCTTCGACGTCTTTGCCGACGCCCATGACCATCGGGTGGTCCGTCTTCCGGGCGTTGTTCGAGCGCAGCACATCGCCCAGCGAGACCGTT
This sequence comes from Arthrobacter crystallopoietes BAB-32, assembly GCF_000328305.2. Lineage (GTDB taxonomy): Bacteria > Actinomycetota > Actinomycetes > Actinomycetales > Micrococcaceae > Crystallibacter > Crystallibacter crystallopoietes_A. The sequence continues at coordinate 21,010 of NZ_ANPE02000084.1, forward strand.
TCGCGGTCCGTGTTGGGGATCTCGATACCGATCGCCGACTTGCCCGGGATCGGGCTCAGAATACGCACATCCGAGCTGGCGACGGCGTAGGAGATGTTCTTCGACAGCGCCGTCACGCGCTCCACCTTGGTGCCCGGAGCCAGCTCGATCTCGTAACGCGTGACCGTCGGGCCGCGCGAGAAGCCGGTCACCTTCGCGTCCACCTTGAACTGGTCAAGGGTTTCGGTCAGGGCATTGACGACGGCGTCATTCGCTTCGGAGCGTTCCTTCGACGGCGGTCCCGGGGGCAGGAAGTCCGACGGCGGCAGGGTGTAGGTCACGTCGCCGGAGAGCTGCAGCTGCTCGGTGCGCTGCGGAATCGGGGTGGCGGGCGGCTGCGGTTGCACGGGGTTCGACGGCACCGGCGGGACGGCAGGGGCCTGCGGGAGCACGGGCAGGGCTTCGGTGGCGCCTTCGGGCATCAGCCCCTGTTCCCGCTTGAGCTTTTCTGCGGCCAGCTCCGACTGGGTCGGCCGGCGGACGCCCGGCGGCACCTTGGGAGCCTGCTGGACCGAGGCGACCGGTTCAGTGGGCGGCTCGGCATCGATGACCGGGGTTTCGAACGCCTCATCGCCGAAGAAGCCCTCGACGTCGTCGTAATCCTCTTCCTCCGCGGTCTGCTTGCCGCGCCCGAACAGGCGCTTGCGCGGCTTCTTTGGCTTGGGCGTCTCCGACTCGTCGCCGTACAGGTAGCTCTGGTCGTGTTCGTTCGAAGCGGCCGGACGCTCGGCCAGGTCCTGGCCCATGAGCTTTTCGTAGACGGCACGCAGCCGTGCCGGAATGTGCCGGAACGGGGTTGCCGTGACGATCAGGAGGCTGACGAAGGCCAGCAGCGAATAGACCGCGATGGCCAGCCACGGGGTGATCGTGGCGAGCGGTGACGAAATCAGGAAGCCCACCATGCCGCCGGCGGCCCACAGCGCGTCGAGGCCGTCCGCCAATCCGGGCTGCCCGCCGATGACGTGGGCAAGTCCGGTGCCCGAGAAAGTCATGATGGCCAGGCCGATGGCGATGCGGTTGTTGCCGGCGACGTCCTCCGGGCTGCGCATCAGGCGCACGGCAAAGACCAGCAGGAACACCGGCAGCAGCAAGGCCATCCAGCCGAAGGTTCCGCCGAAGACCGCGTGGACCACGTCGGCGAAACCGCCGCTGAGCGCCCACCATTCGACCGCGGCGATCACCACTGCGATCAGCAGCATGAAGAACCCGGTGCCGTCCCGGCGCAGCTCCTTCTCCGGGTGGACATCCGGGCCGAGCTTGCGCACGCCAGCCGCCGCCAGGTGGGCGATGCCCATCCAGGCGCCGCGGACCATCCGCAGCGGGAGCGGCAGTGTTTCTTCGGCCGGCAGGTCCAGCGCCTTGGTCTTGGCGTTGGAGCGCCCCGATGATGAGCGCGCAGCACTGCCTGTGTTCTTACCGCGCGACTGCTGGTTGCCTTTTTTGGCAGGGGAAGTACGAGTCGCCATACCGGAAAGACTACCTGCCGCGGCCGCTCCGGAGAGGGATTGACTTACCCGTGCGGTGTGGGTGTCAGCCGGATCACGGCCGGCGGGTTCAGGCCTCGAGCACGACGGGCACGATCATCGGCCGGCGCCGGTGCCGCTTGTTGACCCAGCTGCCGATGACCCGCCGTACGACCTGCTGGAGCTGGTACGTGGTGTGCTCCTTGTTGTTCACCACCGCTTCTTCGAGCGAGGCGATGATTTTCGGCTTGATGTTGTCGAACACCGCGTCGTCCTCCGCGAACCCGCGCGCGTGGATCTCGGGACCGGACACGATCTTGCCGGTGCTGCGGTTCACGACGCAGATCACGGAGATGAAGCCTTCCTCGCCCAGGATCCGGCGGTCTTTGAGGTCGGCATCGGTGATCTCGCCGATGCTCGAGCCGTCCACGTACACGAAGCCGCACTCGACCTGGCCGACGATGCGCGCCTTGCCGCCGACCAGGTCCACCACCGTGCCGTCGTCCCCGAGCAGCACGTTCTCCGCCGGGATGCCGGTGGCTTCGGCCAGCTTGCCGTTGGCGATCAAATGCCGGGTCTCGCCGTGGACGGGCATGGCATTGCGCGGCTTGAGGATGTTGTAGCAGTACAGCAGTTCCCCGGCGGCGGCATGGCCGGAGACATGGACCTTGGCGTTGCCCTTGTGGATCACGTCGGCGCCCAGTTTGAGCAGCCCGTTGATGACGCGGAAGACGGCGTTCTCGTTGCCCGGAATCAGCGAGGACGCCAGGATCACGGTGTCCCCCGCGCCGACCTGGATCCGGTGGTCGCCGTTGGCCATCCGGGACAGGGCCGCCATCGGCTCGCCCTGCGATCCGGTGGACATCAGGACGATCCGGTCGTCCGGGAAGTCCTCGACGTTCTTCAGGTCCACCAGGATGCCCTCGGGCACATTCAGGTACCCCAGCTTCGCGGCAATCGCCATGTTCCGCACCATCGAGCGCCCCACAAAGGCCACATGCCGGCCGTGGGCGGCTGCGGCGTCGAGCACCTGCTGCACCCGGTGCACATGCGAGGAGAAGGACGCCACGATGATCCGCTTCTGGACCTGGCCGAAGAGCCGTTCCAGCACGGGACCGATCTCCTTCTCCGCCGTGGTGAAACCGGGGATGTCGGCGTTGGTGGAGTCCGCCATGAACAGGTCCACGCCTTCTTCGCCCAGCCGGGCGAAGGCGCGCAGGTCCGTGATGCGTCCGTCCAGCGGCAGCTGGTCCATCTTGAAGTCACCGGTATGCAGCACATTGCCGGCGGCCGTCCTGATGAAGACCGCGAGGGCATCGGGAATGGAGTGGTTGACGGCCACGAATTCGCACTCGAAGGGGCCCAGCTGCTCGATCTGGCCTTCGGTGACGGTCAGCGTGTACGGCTTGATCCGGTGCTCGGCGAGCTTGGCTTCGACCAGGGCCAGGGTCAGCTGGGAGCCGATCAGGGGCAGGTCTTCACGCATCCGCAGCAGGTAGGGCACGGCGCCGATATGGTCCTCGTGGCCGTGCGTGAGCACCACGCCGACGACGTCGTCGAGCCTGTCCTCGATGTAGGAAAAGTCGGGCAGGATCAGGTCGACGCCCGGCTGGTGCTCTTCCGGGAACAGGACGCCGCAATCCACAATCAGCAGTTTCGAGTCGATTTCGAACACAGCCATGTTCCGCCCGATCTCCCCCAGACCGCCCAGCGGCACAATCCGCAGGGTGCCGTCAGCAAGCGGCGGCGGTGTAATCAACTGTGAAATTGTGGATTCGCTCATGCTGTTGTTCAGGCCTCCAGGTTCCAGCCAGCCTCTTTGAGGTCGGCGCGGATCGGTGCGATCTCGGCGTCGGACGGCTCTACCAGCGGCAGGCGGACCACCGAGTTGGGCAGCACAGACTGCCACTTGAGGATCAGTTTGGCCGCGACGGCACCCTGGATGTGCGACATCACGGCGCGCTGGACCGGGTCCAGCTCGAAGTGCAGGCGGCGGGCCGTGGCCAGATCGCCCGCCAGCATCGCGTCAACCAGCGAGCGGTACTGGACGGTCGCCACATGCGCGGTCACCGACACCACGCCGACGGCGCCGGCCGCCATCAGCGGCAGGGTCAGGCCGTCGTCGCCGGAGTAGACATCAAGGTCCGTGTTCGCCAGGACGCGGGTGGTTTCCTGGTAGTCGGCCTTGGCGTCCTTCAGCGCGACGATGCGCGGATGTTCGGCGAGGCGGAACAGGGTCTCGGTTTCGATCGGGATGCCGGCACGGCCCGGAATGTCGTAGACCATCACGGGCAGGTCGGTGGCATCGGCAACCGCTTCGATGTGGGCGCGCACACCCGCCTGGCTCGGTTTGTTGTAGTACGGCGTGGTGACCAGCAGCCCGTCGACCCCAAGGTCCGCCGCCTGGCGGGAGAGCCGGATGGAGTGGCGGGTGTCATTGGTGGTGGAACCGGCGATGACCTTGGCACGGCCGCCGACGGCTTCCTGCACCGTCTTGAACATGCCCAGGTTCTCTTCGTCCGTGAGGGTCGAAGTTTCCCCGGTGGTACCGGTGACTACGAGGCCGTCGCAGCCGTCGTCGACCAGTTTTTCTGCCAGTTCGGCTGCCTTCTGGTAGTCCACCTCACCGTCCTCCGTGAAGGGGGTGACCATCGCGGTCACGAGGGTGCCGAAGGTGTAATCGCGGGAGATGGACTCAGACATACAGGAAACGTTACCGCGTGGGCCTGCGTTTGAAGCAACGGCCACGGGGAGTTTCGCGTCACGAAGCCGCCTCAAACCACCGCGGCCACCAGAGCGCACAGGTGCTGTGAGAATATCGGAGCATGGCATCCACGCAGACCGGCCGACGGCTCGCCGGCATTGATGCGGCGCGCGGCCTGGCGCTGCTGGGCATGATGGCAACCCACATCTACCCGCTGTGGACCCAAGGGGCAGATCCCGAACCGAATTTCACCGGCCTGGTGCTGTCCGGCCGTTCCTCCGCCCTGTTCGCTGTCCTGGCCGGTGTGGGCCTGGCCCTGCTCTCGGGCGGCAACAAACCGCATACCGGACGCTTCCTGACGGCGGACCGCGGGGGCATCGCTGTCCGTGCGGCCCTGATTGCGCTGGTCGGCCTGATGCTCGGCACGCTGGAGACCAACATCGCCGTGATCCTGGTGCACTACGCCGTGCTGTTCTGGTGCGCCTTGCCGTTCCTGCAGTTGCGGCTGCCGGTGCTGGCTGCGTGGGCGGCCGGCTGGCTGCTGCTCTCCCCCGTGGCCGCGTACCTGCTGCGCGGCGGGCTGGAGGCCTGGCTGGACCCGGCCCAGCTGGGCCACAACCCGAATCCGCTGGATTTCTTCATTCCGGCGACCCTGCTGGCGGACCTGATCGCCACCGGTTTCTACCCGGCGCTGCAGTGGCTCGGCTACATCCTCGTCGGGCTGCTCATTGGACGGCTGGACCTTCGGCGGACCGTGGTGCAGCTGTGGCTGCTGGCGGGCGGGCTCGGGGCCGCGGCGCTGGGCAAGGCAGCGTCCGCCGTCATCATGGTGCAGCTCGGCGGACTGGCAGGGCTGGCCTCCACTGCTGCGGCACAGCGGCCCGACTTCGGGCTCATCTACCAGGTCAACCTGAGCTGGGTGTCGATGAACGATTCCTGGTGGTGGCTCGGCGTTGCCGGACCGCACTCGGGGACCACCTTCGACCTGCTGCACACCTGCGGCACCTCCGCCGTGGTGATCGCCGTCTGCCTGCTGCTGACCAGCCACTGGTCGAAGCTGCTGCTGCCGCTCTCCGGCGCCGGCGCCATGACGCTGTCGCTCTACTCCGCGCACGTGTGGGTCATGAGCATCATGCCGGACGGTGCCGCCGCACCTTCCGACAACGTGCTCTATTGGGGCCAGGTCATCATCGCATTGTCGGTCGGGACTGCCTTGAGCGTGCTCTCGGTCCGGGGCCCGCTGGAGCTGGTCACCTCGACGGCGTCCCGGCTGGCCCGGGAGTCGCTGCGCGGCAACCGCCAGTACAACTAGGGATCCGGCGGCCGCCGCCAGTGAAGGACAGGCTCAGCTGTGCCGGCTGAGCGAGATGGCCCGCCGCATCGATTCACGGGCGCGCTTGCGGTCCCGGGCGGCGTCGTAGGCACAGGAGAGCCGGAACCAGCTGCGCCATTCGCCGGGAGCCGCCTCGGTCTCCGCCTTGTACTTTTCGAATTCCGCGTCGGCGGCTTCCTGCACGATCCTGCCGCCGGGAGTGCGCGGCAGGTTGTCCTCCGGCAGGCCGCCCTCGGCCTCGAGGATCTTGGCCAGCCGGGACATCCGTGCGCCGAAGACCACCTCCCGGACCAGGGCCCAGGCGCCGATGACCGGCAGGATCAGCAGCGCGGCCCCGATCCCCTTCGCGACCAGCTGCGGGTCCTGCAGCAGCAGCCAGGCCCGGTGCACGGTCAGCGACATGTAGGCCACCAGCAGCACAATGATGAGCGTGACCCAGATCTTCTCGCCGTGCCGGGCGTACCAGGACACGGTGCCTGCGCCGGCAGGCTCAGTCATTGAGGTCAAGGTAGCCGTCCAGCCCGTAGGTCAGACCCGGATGGCTGGCCACCTGGCGCACACCGAGCAGGACACCGGGCATGAAGGAGGCGCGGTCGTAGGAATCATGCCGGATGGTCAGCTGCTCGCCCGGCCCGCCCAGCAGCACTTCCTGGTGCGCCACGAGGCCGCGCAGCCGCACGCTGTGCACTTTCACACCGTCCACGTCCGCGCCACGGGCACCTTCCAACGACTTCGTGGTCGCATCCGGGCTGGCAGGCAGGCCGGCTTCCGCACGGGCCGCGGCGACCAGCTGCGCAGTGCGCACGGCAGTGCCCGAGGGAGCATCCACTTTGTCCGGGTGGTGCAGTTCGACGATTTCCACCGACTCGAAGTAGCGGGAGGCTTTGGCCGCGAACGCCGAAGCCAGCACGGATCCGAGCGCGAAATTCGGCGCGATCAGCACGCCGATCTGCGGGTTGTCCTCCAGCAGGGCCGCCAATGAACGGCGCTTGCCCTGGTCCCAGCCGGTAGTGCCCACTACGGCGTGCATGCCGTGTTCGACGGCGAAGCGGACGTTCTGCTCGGTGCTGTCCGGGGTGGTGAGGTCGACGACGACATCGGCGCCGGCCTCCACCAGCGCCTCCAGGCTGTCGGACCGGCCCAACGCCGCCACGAGCTTCAAGTCTTCGGCTGCCTCAACGGCTTTGACCGCCTCCGCGCCCATCCGTCCCCCGGCGCCCAGCACGGCCACCGCCAATTGTTCAGTCATGGTTTCCAGACTATCGCTACTGGCCGATGCCCACCCATTCGGTGCTGCCGTCGGCGAAGCGCTGCTCCTTCCAAACGGGAACGCGCTCCTTGACCGTGTCGACCAGTTCGGCCGCCGCCGCGAAGGCGGCCGCACGGTGGGCCGAAGCGACGGCCGCCACGAGGGCCGCATCCCCGATGGCCAGCGCTCCGGTGCGGTGCGCTACCCAGATGCGTACGCCGTCGTGCTTTTGCGCGATGTCCGCCGCCACCTCCGCGATCACGCGGCCAGCGGACGGATGCGCCGAGTAGCCCAGCGCGGCCACGGCCTGGCCGCCGTCGTGGTTGCGGACCACCCCGCTGAAGGTGACCACCGCGCCGCATTCGGCGGACTCGGCCGCAGCCATCGCAGCCGCGACATCCAGCGGTTCGGCGCTGACCTCGGCATGCAGGACTTCGCTAATGACCATGATGACCTCCGGAATTCGGTACGGGTGCGGCAGGGTGGCCGGCGTCGCGCTGCCCCGCGAGCTGCGTGCAGATGTGTTCCAGCAGCGGCGCGAGGACGTCCAGCCCGTCCCGCACGCCGCCGGCCGAGCCGGGCAGGTTGACGATGAAGGTGGTGCCGGAAACCCCGGCCAGCCCGCGGCTGAGCACGGCCAGCGGCGTCTTGGCCGCCCCGGCGGCGCGCATCGCCTCGGCGACGCCGGGCAGCTGCTTCTGGAGGAAACCGGCCGTCATTTCGGGGGTCCGGTCGTCGGCGGTGATGCCGGTGCCGCCGCTGGTGATGATGACTCCGGGCCGTTCCGCGAGCAGGTCGGCCAGCGCGGCCTTGACCGGTTCGCCGTCCGGCACGACGCGCACGGGCAGCGGGTCAAAGCCCTGGTCGCGCAGCCACTGGCTGATGACCGGCCCGGTGCGGTCCGGGTAGGTGCCGGCGGCGGCGCGGTTGGAGGCAATAACGACGCCGGCAGTGCGGTTGACCTCTCCCGTTGCGTTTGCGTCGGCGTGCTTTGGACGGGCATGGTTCACAGCGACCAGTCCCCGCTCTTGCCGCCGGACTTGGCCAGGACCTTGATGTCGCTGATCACGGCGTGCTTGTCCACCGCCTTGACCATGTCGTACAGGCTCAGGGCGGCCACCGAGGCGGCGGTCAGGGCCTCCATTTCGACGCCGGTGACACCCCGGGTGCGCACGGTTGCCTCGATCCGGACGTCGGTATCACCCGGGTGGAAGTCCACGGTCACCTTGCTGAGCGGCAGCGGGTGGCACAGCGGGATGAGGGCGGGCGTCTGCTTCGCGGCCATGATGCCGGCGACGCGGCTGACGGCCAGGGCGTCCCCCTTGGGCAGGCCGCCGGACACCAGCAGCGCCACCACGTCCTCGCGCGTGGTCAGCACGGCCTGGGCGGTGGCTTCGCGGGCCGTTTCCGCCTTGCCGCTGACGTCGACCATGTGCGCCGTGCCGTCCTCTCGGACATGGGTGAGCCCGGCGGTTGTTTCGGTGTCCTTCATAGCAGCCATATTTCCACGTTTTCGCCGGCTTCCGCCGCCTCCAGTCCCGGCGGCAGGTGCACGAGGGCGTTGGCCTGCGCCAGCGCGTGCAGCAGATGGGAGCCGGGGCCACCCACGAGGCGGACGGTTGCGCCGTCGTAATAGCCCCGCCGGACCTGGTGCTTGCCTTCCGGCGAGGTCACGGCCTCGGCCAGCGGCACCTGCAGCACCGGCCGCGCCGCCGGGGTTCCCAGGACCTCCGTCAGCGCCGGGCGCAGGAACATCTCGAAGGAGATGAGCGAGCTGACCGGGTTGCCCGGAAACCCGAGGAAGGCGACGGAGTCGACGGTGCCGATGGCCTGCGGGCCGCCCGGCTGCATCGCCACGGACTCGAAGCGCACGTCGTGGGCGGCCAGCGCCTGCTTGACGACCTCGAAGGCCCCCTTGCTGATGCCGCCGGAGGTTACCAGCAGCTGCGGCCGGTGCTGCTGCAGGTCTTCGCGCAGCTGGCCGGCAAAGTCCTCGGGCGAATCGGCCAGGATGCGGCTGGCGGCGACGTCCGCGCCGGCCTGCAGCAGCGATGCGGCCAGCAGGGTGTTGTTCGCGTCGAAGATCTGGCCCGGACCGGGGAAGGCGCCCGGCGGCACGACCTCGTCGCCGGTGCTCAGCAGCAGCACGCGCGGGCGCGGCAGCACGGCCACGCGGTCCACGCCGAGCGCAGCCAGCAGGCCGAGCTGCGGGGCGTCGAGCCGCGTGCCCCGCCGCAGCGCAAGGCACCGGCGGCGATATCGCTTCCGGCAGGCCGGACGAACTGGCCGCCCGGCACGTGCGCGGGCAGCGTGACTTTCAGCCCGGGGCGCGGCGGCTGGAACCCGTCCGGCACCGCCTGTTCAATAGGTACGACGGCGTCCGCACCGTCCGGGAGCATGGCACCGGTCATGATCGGGGCGGCGGTCCCGGGATCCAGCGGCGGTGCGGCGTGGCCGGCAGCGATCGGGGCGGCAACGGCGAATTCGGTGCTGGCCGCGGTGGCAGCGCTGGCGATCGCGTAACCGTCCATCTGGGAGTTGTCGAACGGCGGCAGGCTCACGGGTGCAGCTGCGTTTTCGGCGAGCGTGCGGCCCACGGCCTGCAGCAGCGGCACGGTTTCGGGCCGCTGGGACAACTCTGCCAGCGCGGCGCGCAGCAGGGCGGTGACCGCGCTGCGGTGTTCGGCTACCGATCTGGCCAACCGGGTCTCCCTTCTCTCCAGCAGCCATCCTAGGGCACCCTGCTCAGCCCACCGTCCGCTCAACCTGCGGTGCGGGCCGGGTACACCGAGACCTCGCTGGCTTTGACCGCGAAGAAGGCCGCACCGCCAGGGTGCAGGCCCAGCTCGGCGGCGGCAGCCGGCGTCACTTCGGCGGCCAGCTGCCCGGCCCGGACCAGCACGTGCCCGGACGCGGGCTCCAGCTCGTCGACGATGACTTCGAGGACGTTGCGCGGACTGCCGTGGGGATGCGACGTGAAGACGCTGACTGCCGCCGGCCGGAACGCCGCCACGGCGGGCTCCCCGTCCAGCAGCTGCCCGGCGCGCGTGCCGGCGACGACGGTGCCGGCCGGGAGTCCGCTGCGTTCTCCGGCACGGAGCCCGCCCTCGACAGCATGGCCGCTGATGAGGTTCAGGCCGGCCAGCCCCGCGGTGAAGCTGCTGCGCGGCCTGGCCAGGAGCTGCTGCGGCGTCCCCTCCTCGGCCACCCGGCCGTTGTCCAGCACGACAACGCGGTCCGCCAGCAGCAGCGCGTCGAGAAGGTCGTGCGTGACAATCACCGCGCGCCGGCCGGCCAGCACCCGCCGCAGCATCCGGCGGATCACCGGCGCCACCGCCACGTCCAGCGCCGCCAGCGGCTCGTCCAGCAGCAGCAGTGCCGGATCAGCGGCCAGTGCCCGGGCGATCGCCACCCGCTGGGCCTGCCCGCCGGAGAGGCTTGCGGGACGGCGGTCCGCGAGGTCGGCTGCCTCGGCTTCGGTTAGCCAATGCCGTGCCTGCGCCCTGGCAGCGGACCGGGACTTGCCCTGGCTGCGAGGACCGAAGGCGACGTTCTCCAGCACGCTCAGCTGGGGAAACAGCAGGGCCTCCTGCGACAGCAAGGCCACGGAGCGCTGGTGTGGCGGCAGCCACTGGCCCGGGCCGAAGAGCGGGCGTCCGTCCAGCACCGCTTCCCCGCGGTCCGCGCGCAGCAGTCCGGCGATCAGTCCCAGCACACTGGATTTTCCGGCCCCGTTCTCCCCCATCAGCGCGACCGTCTCGCCTTCCCGCAGCGCCAACTGCAGCTCCAGCCCGCGGTCCTCAAGCCCGGCATCGATCGAAAACGTCATGTCGCGCCACCGCTTCCGGGCCTGGCGGTCCGGCTGTAGGTCAACGCCACAATAACGACGGCGGTCCCCACCAGCAGCATGGACAGCGCGATGGCGGCGTCCGGGTCCGTTTCGTGCTGGAGGTAGATCTCCAGCGGCAGAGTGCGGGTGACGCCGGCCAGGCTGCCCGCGAAGGTCAGGGTGGCGCCGAACTCCCCCAGTGCGCGGGCGAAGCACAGGATGGTTCCGGAGGCGAGCGAGGGCAGCAGGAGCGGAAGCGTCACGCGCCGCAGGACCGTGCCCGGAGCCGCGCCCAGGGTGGCGGCCGCGGTTTCGAACTTGGTGCCGGCCGTCCGCAGCGCGGCCTCCACGCTCAGCACCAGGAACGGCAGCGCCACGAACGTTTGGGCCAGCACCACGGCGGCGGTGGAAAAAGCGATCCCGATTCCGGCAACCTCGAAGGCCTCGCCGAGCAGGCCGCGGCGGCCGAAGGTATAGAGCAACGCCATACCGCCGACGACGGGCGGCAGCACCAGGGGCAGCAGCACCAGCGCGCGCAGCAGCTTCAGCCCGCGGAACCGGGCGCGGGCCAGCACCAGGGCCAGCGGCGTACCCAGCAGAACGCACAGCACCGTGCTGGCCGCTGCGGTGCGCAGGCTCAGCCCCAGGGCCGCCAGCGCGCTGCTGCTGGTGACCAGCGGCAGGAACCCGGACCAGTTGGTGCGCAGCGCCATCGCCAGCAGCGGCAGCACGATCAGCAGGGCTCCGGCCAGGGCGCCGGCGAAAACCCAGAGCGGTAGGCCCACCGGCGCACTTCTCCCGCTCCGGCCCCCACCCCTCCCGGCCACCCTGCTGGCCGCGGCCATCGCGTCCCGGTTCGTCATGGTGTTCCGAAGCCTGCCTGTTCGAGCGCCGCCCGGCCCTTCGGCCCGGCAACATGTTCGATAAAACCAGCCGCCAGTTGCCCGCGCCCTGTTTCCGCACCCCGCCGGGTGGCAGCGATTGGATACGTGACGGCAGCCTCGTCAGCCTGCGGGACGGGGATGGCCTCGACGTCGCCCCCACCCCGGACCACGTCGGTGCGGTAGACGAGGCCGGCATCGGCCTCGCCGGTCCTGACCTTGGCGAGCACGGCCGTGACGGAGTTTTCCTCGCTCACCGGCCGGAGGCTGACCGCATTCGCCAACGCCAGCCGGTGCGCCGCCGCCCCGCACGGAACCTGCTGCGCGCACATCACCAGCGCAACGCCGTCGTCCTCAAGGTCTGCCAGCCCGGCAATGCCGGCGGGATTGCCCGCAGGAACCACCAGCGCCGGCACGTTGGTTGCGAAATCCCGCGGCGCACCGCCCAGCTCCCCCGCGCTGTCGACGCGCTCCATGGTGGCTGAGTCCGCGGAGGCGAAGACGTCCGCCGGCGCCCCGGCCAGGATCTGTGTTGCCAGTTCTGCCGAGCCGGCGAAATTCAGCCGCACGGTGGTGCCCGGAACAGCGAACTCGTAGGAACGGGCCAGCTCGGTGAACGGCCCGGCCAGGGACGCGGCGGCGTACACGGTCAGCACCTGCCCGTCCCCGCCGGAGTCCGCCGTCCTGTCCCCGCCGGGCGTCCCCGAACAGCCGGCCAGCACCAGGGAACCTGCAAGCAGCGCGGCCGCCGCCCGGTGCCTGGACCCGCGCCGGGGCCCTCCGGTCATGACCACGGCCTTCCGCGAGGCGCCGAAGGGGTCTGCACGATCACGTTGGTGGCCTTCACCACCGCAGTGGCCACCGAACCCGGCTCCAGCCCGAGCTCCCTCACCGCCTCCGCGCTCATGAGGGACACCACGCGGTGCGGACCGCACTGCAGCTCCACCTGGGCCATCACCTTGTCCGTCACGACGGCGGTCACCAGGCCGACAAACCGGTTCCGCGCCGAGCTCCCCGCCGCGGCGGTGTCCGCCGGCAGCTCCGCCTGCTTCTTCGCCAAGGCCGCGAGCTCAGTTCCTTCCACCACCGTCCGCCCCGAGCCATCCCGGCTTCCGGCCAGGGTCCCCGCGTCGATCCACCGGCGCACGGTGTCGTCACTGACCCCCAGGAAGCGGGCAGCATTGGATACTCGTATTTGCGTCATAAATCTCATCGTAGAGGCGCATCTGCGTCAGGAGAAGACTCTTATGCGCTGAGCACCGTGATGCGCCCGCCGCCGGTCCTCGGCGGGGCTTGCGCCGCTAACGTACCCTCGATATATGAGCGTTGAATTGGGCATGCCGCGGCTTCCCGGGACTTCCCCGGTCCCCGCACGCCCTCCTGGGACCGGCCCCGGCCTGGTTGACCGGTTCGGGCGCCAGGCCACGGACCTGCGGATCTCCCTGACCGACAAGTGCAACCTGCGCTGCACGTACTGCATGCCGGCCGGCGGACTGGACTGGCTGCCCAAGGACCAGGTGCTCGGCGACGATGAGATCGTCCGGCTGGTGCGCATCGGCGTCGAACACCTCGGTGTCCGCGAACTGCGCCTGACCGGCGGTGAGCCGCTGGTCCGCGCCGGCCTGGCCGGCATCATCGGCGCGGTCCGCACCAACCACCCGGATCTGCCGGTCTCCCTGACCACCAACGGCCTGGGCCTGGACAAGAAGGCCGGCGAACTCAAGGCCGCCGGACTGACCCGCATCAACGTCTCGATGGACTCGCTGCACCCGGAGACCTTCGCCCAGCTGACCCGCCGGCCCTTCCTGGACCGCGTCCTGCACGGCATCGACGAAGCGGCCCGCGCCGGCCTGGGCCCCATCAAGATCAACGCCGTGCTGATGCGCGGCATCAACGACCACGAGGCGCCTGCGCTGCTGGATTGGGCGGTCGGCCGCGGCTACGAACTGCGTTTCATCGAACAGATGCCGCTCGACGCGGACCACGGCTGGACCCGGCAGAACATGATCACTGCAGCGGAGATCCGCGGCCTCCTCGAGGAGGACTTCGTCCTTGCGCCGGATCCCCGCCAGCGTGACGGCGCGCCGGCCGAACGCTGGCAAGTACGACGGCGGAACTCACCGTCGGAGGTTGCCGGCACCGTCGGGATCATCGCCTCGGTCACCGAGCCCTTCTGCGCCGATTGCCGCCGCACCCGCATCACCGCCGAGGGCAAGGTCCGTTCCTGCCTCTTCTCGCACGAGGAAACCGACCTCCGGGACCTGCTCCGCAGCGGCGCCGGCGACGAGGCAGTCGCCGACCTCTGGCGCGACGCCATGTGGGCCAAGCCCCGTGCCCACGGCATGGACCACACCGGGCTCGGCAGCCCCGACTTCATCCAACCCGACCGCAGCATGAGCGCGATAGGCGGCTAAATGATCATCCGATACTTCGGCGCGGCACAGGCCGCCACCGGCACCGGCGAAGAAGCCCTGGACCTGCCCAACGGCAGCACATTGGACGAACTCCTCCGGCTGCTCAGCGACCGGCATCCGGCGCCCGCCGGCCCCGGCGCCCCGGCCCTGGCCACGGTCATCAGCCGCAGCAGCTTCCTGGTCAACGAAATCGCCGCGCGCGACACAAGCATGAAGCTCATCGACGCCGACACCATCGACATCCTCCCGCCCTTCGCCGGCGGCTAGGCGGATTTGGACACTGTAAAGGGTCCCGCTCCTGCTGCTGCAGGAGCGGGACCCTCCTTTGCGTGGACCTACTCGGCAGGACCGCCGCGGGCGACGATGCGGTGGTGGTGCGAAGAACCGACCACGTCTCCTGCCTTCCATTCATCCCAGCCGGGCTGGTCCTGCATGAAGGCTTCCACCTCCTCCTTGGAGGCAGTCAGCTTGGGATCGTGCTTGAGGTAGTGCCTGGTCTCCCTGGCGATCAGGCCGGACAGGATCAGCAGGCCCAGCAGGTTTGGCAGCGCCATCAGGCCGTTCATCACGTCCGAGAAGTTCCAGACGACGGCCAGCGGTACGGTGCAGCCCACGAAGACCACCAGCGAGAAGACCACGCGGAAGGGCATGACCGCGCGTCGGCCGAAGAGCCGCTCGACGTTGCGCTCCCCGTAGTAGGCCCAGCCGAGGATGGTGGAGAAGGCGAACAGGACCAGGCCGATGGTGACGATCCAATGGCCCCATTCACCGGGAAGCCCGTGGCTGAAGGCCTCGCCGGTCATCACGGCAGCCTGGTCGCCGCCGATGTCCCAGACGCCGGTCGTGATGATGACGAGTCCGGTGCAGCTGACCACGATGATCGTGTCGATGAACGTCTGGGTCATGGAGACCAGGCCCTGGCGCACCGGATGGGTGGTCTGGGCCGCAGCTGCGGCGATCGCGGCCGAGCCCATGCCCGATTCGTTGGAGAAGATGCCGCGGGCCACGCCCATCTGGATCACGAGCAGGATGGCTGAACCGGTGAAACCGCCCACGGCGGCCGTCCCGGTGAACGCGTCGGTGAAGATCAGCGCGAACGCCGCCGGAATGCCCTCGATGTTGGCGATCAGGATGTAGACCGCGCCGAGGACGTAGAACACGATCATGACCGGCACGAATCCGGCGGTCACGCGGCCGATGGACTTGATACCGCCGACCAGCACCATGAGGGTCAGCACCGACAGCACTATGCCGGTGACCCAGGTCGGAATGCTCCAGCTGCTCTCGACGTTGGATGCGATCGAATTGCCCTGGGTCATGTTGCCGATCCCGAAGGAGGCGATGAAGGCAAAGATGGCGAAGGAAATCGCCAGGACCTTGCCGAACTTGTTCTTGATGCCACGCTCAAGGTAGTACTGCGGGCCGCCGGACTTCTCGCCCGCGTCGTCGGTGGTCCGGAACCGCACGCCCAGGAAGGCCTCCGAGTACTTGGAGGCCATGCCCAGCAGCGCGGTCACCCACATCCAGAACAGCGCGCCCGGTCCGCCAATGCCGATAGCGGTGGCCACACCGACGATGTTGCCTGTACCAACGGTCGCGGCCAGCGCGGTCGTCAAGGCCTGGAACTGCGAAATATCGCCCTCGGCGCCGCGGTCCTTGCGCCGAAGCAAACCCAGCGACAGCGCAGGTCCCAGTTTCAGGAACTGCAGCCCTCCGAGCCTGATGGTCAGGTAGAGACCCGTTCCCAGCAGCAGCGGTATGAGCAGGAACGGTCCCCACACCACCGAACTTACCTCTGACAAAAACTCCGTCAGGTCTTCCACAATCGCGCCTCCCGTAGCTCCTGGTTCTGTGCAGGTGACCGCAGTCACCGCCCTTCCAGCAGTCTAGGTCGATGGCGGAGGTTTCCGTGGCAAACGTGGCCGAGGTGGACAGCCGTGGCCGCCGGGCGCGGCCGGAAAGCGCGCCGGGGGGCTACATCCCGAAGTCTGCGGGACTGTCGAACGGTCCGACGACGGTGATCGTCCGGGGCGCTGCGGCGAGTTCCGCCGCCAGTGCCTGGACGTCGGCGGCGCTCACCGCGCGGATCCGTGCCAGGGTTTCGTCGGCATCCAGGAATTCGCCCGTGACCAGTTCGGCGCGGCCGAGGCGGGACATTCGGGAACCGCTGTCCTCAAGGGCCAGCACAATGCCGCCGGATAGCTGCCCGACTGCCTTGCGCAGTTCGTCGTCGTCGATCCCGTCCGCGGCGAGGCGGTCCAGTTCGGCACCGAGCAGCTCGATGACCTGGCGGGTCTTGGCCGGGGAGCAGCCTGCATACATGCCGAAGTACCCGGCGTCAGCGTAGGCCCCTGCGAAGGAGTACGTGGCGTAGACCAGGCCGCGCTTTTCGCGGATCTCCTGGAACAGCCGCGAGGACATTCCGCCGCCGAGCACGGCGTTGAGCACGCTCATCACGAAGCGGCGCGGATCGGTAGCGACGATCGACTGGCAGCCCATGACGATGTTGGCCTGTTCGACCGGCCGCCGGTGGACGTGGATGCCGGGAATGGAGTTGACGGCGGCGCGCTCGGTCGGCCGGCGTTCCACGGGAGCGGCGCCGGGCACCAGATCCCAGCCCGCGCGTTCCAGTGCCTGCAGGACCAAGGCGCAAACGTCGTCGTGATCCAGGCCGCCCGCTGCCGTGACCACCAGTTCATCCGGACGGTAGTAGCGCTGGTAGTGCTCCCAGACGGCCTGCCGCGGCACCCCCATGATCGCTTCCGGTGTCCCGCCGATCGGCCGTCCCAGAGGGTGGCCGGCGAGCACGGCTTCAACGAACTTCTCGTGGCAGACGTCGGAAGGATCGTCGTTGTCCATGGCGATTTCCTCGAGGATGACGTCCCGTTCCTGCTCCAGTTCGGAGCTTTCCAGGACGGCGGAGGTCACCATGTCCGCGATGACGTCGATGGCCATGGGCAGGTCGGTGTCGAGCACCCGGGCGTAGTAGCAGGTGTTCTCTTTCGCCGTCGCGGCGTTGGACTCGCCGCCGACTTCGTCGAATGCCGACGCGATATCGAGGGCGGTGCGGTTCCGGGTTCCCTTGAACAGCAGGTGCTCGAGGAAGTGCGTGGAGCCGAAGTGGCCTTCGGCCTCGTCCCGGGAGCCGACGCCCAGCCAGAAACCGATGGTGGCCGAGCGCAGTCCGGGCATGGCCTCGGTCAGGACGCGAACGCCGCCGGGGAGCACCGAGCGGCGGACAACGGCGCTGTCCTCGCTGCTTTGGAGGATTTCCAGGGGCATAGCGGAACTCCCCGCCGCAGAGCCTTGCTCCGCGGCGGGGAGTTCCCGGTCAAATGCTTCAGGCATTTAGTCTTCGGAGCCTTCCGCAGGGGCCTCCGCCTGCTGGCGTGCGCCCTCGGCTTCGGCCTGGCCGGCCTCGGCGGAATCCTCCGCCACGACGGGAGACAGGGAGAGCTTGCCGCGGTCGTCGATCTTGGTGATCTCGACCTGGACCTTCTGGCCCACGGACACGACGCCCTCCACGTTGTCCACGCGCTTGCCGCCGGCGAGCTTGCGCAGCTCGGAGATGTGCAGCAGGCCATCCTTGCCCGGGGTCAAGGAGACGAAGGCACCGAAGGTGGTGGTCTTCACGACCGTGCCCAGGTACCGCTCGCCGACCTCCGGGACCTGCGGGTTGGCGATGGCGTTGACCGCAGCCCGGGCCGCTTCGGCCGAGCTTCCGTCCGTGGCGCCGATCAGCACGGTGCCGTCGTCCTCGATGGAGATGTCCGCTCCGGTGTCTTCCTGGATCTGGTTGATCATCTTGCCCTTGGGGCCGATGACCTCGCCGATCTTGTCCACCGGGATCTTCACCGAGATGATGCGCGGCGCGAACTCGGAAAGCTCGTCCGGCGTATCGATGGCAGCCTGCAGCACGCCCAGGATGTGCAGGCGGGCTTCGCGGGCCTGCTTCAGTGCCGCGGCAAGGACCGAGGCGGGGATGCCGTCCAGCTTGGTGTCCAGCTGGATCGCGGTCACGAACTCGGAGGTGCCGGCGACCTTGAAGTCCATGTCGCCGTATGCATCTTCGGCGCCGAGGATGTCAGTAAGCGCGGCGTAGCGGGTTTCGCCGTCGACCTGGTCGGAGACCAGGCCCATGGCAATACCGGCCACAGGAGCCTTCAGCGGCACGCCCGCGTTCAGCAGGGACAGCGTCGAAGCGCAGACCGAGCCCATCGAGGTGGAGCCGTTGGAGCCGAGGGCCTCGGAGACCTGGCGGATGGCGTAGGGGAACTCCTCGCGCGACGGCAGCACCGGAACCATGGCACGCTCGGCGAGGGCGCCGTGGCCGATCTCGCGGCGCTTGGGCGAACCCACGCGGCCGGTCTCGCCGGTCGAGAACGGCGGGAAGTTGTAGTGGTGCATGTAGCGCTTGGAATCGACCGGCGAGAGCGAGTCGATCTGCTGCTCCATCTTGAGCATGTTCAGCGTGGTGACACCCATGATCTGGGTCTCGCCGCGTTCGAAGATCGCCGAACCGTGCACGCGCGGCAGCACCTCGACCTCGGCGGTGAGCTTGCGGATGTCCGTCAGGCCGCGGCCGTCGATGCGGACCTGGTCCTTCAGGATGCGCTGGCGCACGACCTTCTTGGTCACCGAGTTGAACGCTGCGCTGATTTCACGCTCACGGCCGGCGAACTCCGACTCTTCGGTGCCGGTGAACCGCTCAAGGATCTCTGCCTTGAAGTCGTCCGCAGCGTCGTTGCGGGTCTGCTTGTCCGCGATGGAGAAGATTTCCGTCAGCTTGGCCGCAGCAGCGGATTCGACGGCGGCGAAAGCGTCGTCCTCGTAGTCCTTGAAGATCGGGAACTCGACGGTCGGCTTTGCCGCGCGGGCAGCCAGGTCGGCCTGTGCGTCGCACAGCGCACGGATGAACGGCTTGGCCGCTTCCAGGCCCTCGGCGACAACCTCTTCGGTCGGAGCCGTTGCGCCCTCGGACTTGATCAGGTTCCAGGCGTTGTCCGTAGCCTCCGCCTCGACCATCATGATCGCGACGTCTTCGCCGGCAATGCGGCCCGCGACGACCATGCTGAAGACCGCGCGCTCGAGTTCGGAGTGCTTCGGGAAAGCAACCCACTGGTCATCGACCAGGGCCACGCGAACACCGCCGATCGGCCCGGAGAACGGCAGGCCGCTCAGCTGGGTCGACATGGAGGAGGCGTTGATGGCCACGACGTCGTACAGGACGTCCGGGTTGATGGACAGTACGGTGACGACGATCTGCACCTCGTTGCGCAGGCCCTTCACGAAGGCCGGGCGCAGCGGACGGTCCATCAGGCGGCAGGCCAGGATGGCTTCGGTGGACGGACGCCCTTCGCGGCGGAAGAAGGAACCGGGGATGCGGCCGGCAGCGTACATGCGCTCCTCGACGTCCACGGTCAGCGGGAAGAAGTCGAACCCTTCACGCGGGGACTTGCCGGCCGTGGTGGCCGACAGCAGTGCCGTGTCCTCGTCGATGTAGACCATCGCCGAGCCGGCGGCCTGCTGTGCAAGACGTCCGGTTTCGAACCGGACCACGCGCTGGCCGAAGCGGCCGTTGTCGATGACGGCCTCGGAGAACTGGATTTCGGGACCCTCCAAGAGAGCCACCTCCGTTTCTGTAGTGGCGGAGGCAACCGGCACCGCCCCCAGGCTTGCTTGCCGACCTGGTGGTCGGCGCCTGGTTGCGGCCATGCGGCCGGATCAACACCCGGTCTTCGATCGAGACGTCCGGGCGGCGCTGCGTGTGCAGCTGCCTCCCGGATGTCACTACCGAGGACCGCGAATGCTGACGATGCCGGTCAACTCCTGTTGATGAAATTGTGGTGGTCAGACGAAAGGCGGCTCCCCCTGGTGCCTTCGGCAGATCCGAGGAAGCCGCCTTTCATGTCAGACTAGCGGCGCAGGCCGAGACGCTCAATGAGCGAACGGTAGCGGGCGATGTCGGTGTCATGCAGGTAGCTGAGCATGCGCCGGCGGCGGCCGACCAGGGCCATCAGACCGCGGCGGGTATGGTGGTCATGCTTGTGCATCTTCAGGTGTTCCGTCAGGTCCGAGATGCGGCGGGACAGAACTGCGATCTGTACCTCGGGAGAACCCGTGTCGCCCTCGTGGGTGGCGTATTCCTTGATGATTTCCTGCTTGATAGCGGCGTCCAGTGCCACAGTAACTCCTAGAAGTTGTGCCGTGAGGCCCGAATCAGCACTTCGCTGCCGGGGGCTCCTCACCCTGCGCCGGACGGACCGGCAGGCATGGAGGAATCCAGCCACCACGGACCGCAGCCGGATTCGCCCTCCAGTCTACCGGCGGGAACCTACTCTGTCGAAAGCAGTGCCCGGGACTGGTCGACGTCAAGCTGCATTTGGGTGACCAGTGCTTCCGGACCGGTGTAGGCCACCATGCCGCGCAGGCGCTGCACGAACTCGACGACGACCTGCTGGCCGTAGAGGTCGAAGTCTCCGGCGCTCTCCTTGGGCCGGTCGATGACGTGTGCTTCCACGCGGCGGCTGGCGCCTTCGAAGGTTGGGTTGGAGCCTACCGATATCGCCGCCGGCCACCGCATCCCCGCACCGTCGATGAGCCAGCCCGCATACACGCCGTCCGCCGGAATCATGCCGCTGGCATCCGGAGAGAGGTTGGCGGTGGGAAAACCCAGCTCGCGTCCCCGCGCATCCCCGTGCACCACCTCGCCGCGCACCCGGTGGAGCCGGCCGAGGACCTGCGCTGCCGTCGTCACGTCTCCTTCGGCCAACGCCTCCCGGACCCACGAGGACGAGCACCGCCGCCCGCCGTGCAGCACATCGGGGGCGTCCGGCTGGTCCGCGCCGTATTCCTCGATCACGTCCACCGCAAAGCCGAACTGTTCGCCCAGCTCCTGCATGGTGGTCAGATCCCCGGAATTGTCCTTGCCGAACCGGACGTCATGCCCGATGACGACGGCGCAAACGCCGAGCGTTTCGACGAACACTTTGCGGACGAATTCCTCAGGCGTGTCCGCCGCGAGCTCCAGGGTGTATTCCATCATCAGCAGGCCGTCGATGCCGGTCTCCTCCAGCGCGGCCACCCGGTCCGCCAGCCCCATGATCTGCTGCGGCGCGGAGTGCGGCCGGTGCACTTGGGCCGGATGCGGGTCGAAGGAGATGGCGACGGCGCTGGCGCTGTGGCGGGCCGCAGTCTCGACAAGCTTCGCCAGCACCTGCTGGTGGCCGCGGTGCACGCCGTCGAAATTGCCCAAAGTTACCACTGAGGGACCATAGCCGGACGGTACTTCGGCCAGGTCATTCCAGTAGTCCACTATCTCTCCTCGCATCGATCAGCTTCCATGCCCCCGGCCCGCGGTGGTGCAGGCGGGCAGCATCCCATCCATTATGCAGATGCCGGTCCCGTTACTGCACAACCCCGCGGCCCGGCCGGTGCCGCCACAGCCACCATAGCCCCAGCAGCGGCAGCACCAGCGGCACATACCCGTAGCCCTGGCCGAATCCCGACCAGACGGTGTCCTCCGGCAGCAGCGCCGGATCCAGCAGGCTCAGCAGCCCCACGGCGAGGACTCCGGCCAGTTCAACGCTGATGGCCGCAACCGACGTCCAGTACCAGCGCAGGCCCTTCCGGGCCAGTGCGACGGTCGCCAGGATATAAACGACGGCGGCGAAGGCCGAGAGCAGGTAGGCCACCGGGGCTTCGGAGAACTTGGTGGCGATCTGGTAGGACGCCCGCGCCGTGGCCGAAATGGCGAACACCCCGTACACGGCGACGATCAGCCGTCCCGGCCCGCTGGAACGGTGCCCTGCTGCTGAGGCCGAATGCGGTTCCGGGTGCTGCGCTTCGGGCTTTCGGGCAGCGGGGCTTGACGGCGTCATGTTTCCTAACTTCGCTTTCATAGTGCGGCGGCCTGGTCCCAGATCTGTTCCATCCGCACGAGCATCACGGCGATGGTGAGGCCGACGGCGCCCAGGACCAGGTTGCTCCACCGGCTGCGTTCCAGCATTGACCACCAGAAGGCGCCGATGGGAACGATCAGCGCGGTAATCCAGTAGCCCCAGAACTCCCAGGCCTCGCCGGCGACCGGCTCTCCCCCGAGCTGCCGGAAGATCGCTGCGATGCCGTAGGCCAGCAGGAACAGTTCGACGGCGGCCACCGCCAGGATCGTGATGTCATTGGGTGGCTGCCGGATCACCGCGGCGGCAATGCAGATGACCGAGGACAGTACGCAAATGACTGCACCGGTAATGAAGAATCCGTCGACAACCACTAACGTCCAGCCTCATCGTTTCCGGGCGCGAACACCAGCAGCGGCTTCGCTTCGGCGCCCTTGTTCTCCAGCAGAGCCACCAACCGCCCGTCCGGGGCGAAGGCGGCCACCGGGCCGTCCCCGGAACCGACCGCAATCCGCCGGCCGTGGGACAGGTCTGCTGCTTCAGCCGGCCCAAGCTCCCGTGCCGGGAACAAGGCCCGCGCAGCCGCGTCCAAGTCCAGGATCTGCAGCTTGTCGGCCAGCTCCTCCAGCGTGGCAGCCGCCTCGATCGTATACGGTCCGACCTGGGTCCGCCGCAGCGCTGTCAGGTGTCCCCCAACGCCCAGGCGTTGCCGAGGTCCCTGGCCAGGGCGCGAATGTAGGTACCGGATGAGCACTCGACCGTGACGTCGACGTCCAGCAGCTTCCCGCCGCGCTCGCGCCGGATGTCGTGGATCGCGAACCGGTGGATCGTCACCGGCCGTGCCGCCAGCTTGACTTCCGCCCCGGCCCGGACGCGCGCGTAGGAGCGCTGGCCGTTGACCTTGATCGCGGAGACACTGCTGGGAACCTGCTCGATGTTCCCGGTCAGGTCCGCCACTGCACTGCGGATCGCGTCCTCGGTCACCGCCGCGGCGATGGTCTCGTTGGTCACCTCGCCCTCGGCATCGTCGGTCACCGTGGACTGGCCCAGACGGATGGTGGCGGTGTACGTCTTGCTGGTACCCACGATGTAAGTCAGCAGCCGGGTCGCCCGGTTGATCCCTACCACCAGTACGCCGGTGGCCATCGGGTCCAAAGTGCCGGCGTGGCCCACCTTCCTGGTGCCCGCCAGCCGCCGCATGCGGCCGACCACGTCATGGCTGGTCCACCCCTGCGGCTTGTCCACGATTATCAGTCCTGAACGGAGCGGCCCGGAATTCACGCCTTTCAGTATATGGGGTGCACGCAGGGGGCTAACGACGGCGGTGCTTCAGTACTCGGTCTTGGCATCCAGTTCTTCCCAACTGCGGAAGGGCTCCTGGGAGGTCGGCACCACGATCTGGGACACCGGCATGAGGGAGGCTTCGCCCCGGCCCTGGATGTAGTCGTAAAACGCGGCGTCGTCGAATCCCACGCGTGCGGCATCGTGGCGGTCCGCGGCGAAATAGACGCGTTCCAGCCGGGACCACAGCGCCGCCGAGAGGCAGAGCGGACAGGGCTCGCAGCTGCTGTAGAGCGAAGCTCCCGCCAGGCTGAACGTGCCGAGTTCCCGGCACGCCCGGCGAATGGCCACGACCTCGGCGTGGGCGGTGGGGTCGTTCGTGGCCGTTACGCGGTTCGTTCCCTCGAAGACCTGGCCGTCGGCGGCGACAACGATCGCGCCGAACGGCCCGCCCTGGGCTCCGACATTCTCCACCGCGATTTCTACGGCATGGGTCAGGTATTCCGCGATTTTCTCGTCCATGGCACCACCTTGGTTGCGGGTTGTTTTGCCTCGTTGACAGCCCGTTGCTGCGGGTCTAGCTTGACCGTACTGCATCCGTTTGCAGAAGGGCTGCACGATTGCGCGGTGCCGTTGCCCGATCGGGGCATTTTCGAGGAATCCATTTGGCCTGCGGCTTCGGTCCGGGGGTGCCTTGGCGTTGGCCTTGCACAGGAGTGCTAGGGCTGTGAACAACTTCCAGCAGTATCTCGCCCTGCCATTGGCCCTCGGCCTGGCGTTGGGCCTGAGTGCCCTTCCTGCGGCCGGCCACGGCGGCACGGGAGAGGGCTAGGACAGCAGGACCATCGAGGCCGATCCCCCGTTGTTTTCGCCGCTGAGCCTGGCCACCGGCCGCGGCAGTACCGAAGTCTACGTCACGCAGAACTTTGCGGGGCGGCTGGACCGGATCACCGACGAGGACGAACTCCGGAACGTCTACCGGGCGCGGCAGTCCGGCACGGAGATCGGAGCCGTCTCCCGTGACCGGGGAACCCTCTACTTCATGGAAGGAACCGGGGCCGGGGAGCACGATCCCGCCCCGAACGTGCAGCTGGTCAAGTCGCGCGACCGGGACGGCGAGGTCGAAACGCTGGCCGATGTGGCTCAGTACGAGCAGAAGCACAATCCGGACGGCGACACGACCTACGGCTTCCGGCACGTGGATGAGATGAGTTGCCTGGACCAGGTGAAGCTGACGATGGGCCGCGCGGCCAAATACGAGGGCGCTGTGGATTCGCATGCCTACGCCACCGCTCCGGATGGCGGCGATCTCTACGTTGCCGACGCCGGCGGGAACGACATCCTGCGGATCGACATGGATTCCGGACGCGTGCGTACGGTAGCGGTCCTGCCCGCCGTCGCACTGAAGATCACCGGACGAATCCAGAAACTGCTGAAACTGCCCGCCTGCGTCCTGGGTGAGCGGTTCTACCTGGAGCCGGTGCCAACCGACGTGGAAGTCGGCGACGACGGCTGGCTCTACGTCAGCCTCCTGCCTGCCGGTGCCGAAGACACGTCGCTCGGCGAGCTGGGGCGGGTCTACAAAATCGATCCGGATTCCGGCTGGACCGAGGAAGTGGCGCGCGGCCTGGCTGGTCCCACCGGCCTCGCCGTCAGTGATGATGACGACATCTTTGTGGCCGAAATGTTCGGGAACCGGATCTCTGTGATCGAGGACGGAGACAACGACGCCCGGACCTTCATGGAAGCGAAGGTGCCGGGCGCCGTCGAAATCGAAGACGAGGTGCTGTACGCGACGGTCCACGCCGCACCCGAATCACCGCCCGCGGGGCAGGTGCTCAAGGTTCGGCTGGACTGACCGCCAGCAGCAGCTGATCAGTAAGTGCCGTCCCGCTCGTCCGGGTCGGCAGTAAAGTCTTCCTCGTCGTCGTCCTCTTCATCGCTGCGGTACGGATTGGACTCTCCGGCGAAGGAAGCGCCCTCGGCCAGTGCCGCCACCTCGGCGTCGCGCTCCTTGGCTTTGCGGAGCAGCTCCTCCAGGTGGCCGGCGTTGACCGGAATCTCGTCCGGCACGAACTCCAGCGTGGGGGTCAGGCGGGCAGTGATGTTCTTGCCGACCTCCGAGCGGAGGATGCCCTTGGCCGATTCGAGGGCCTTGCGGGTGTCGCTCTGCTGGGTGTCGTCGCCGAAGACGGTGTAGTAGACGGTCGCGTGCTGCAGGTCATTGGTGACGCGGGCGTCGGTGATGGTTACGAACCCGAGCCGCGGATCCTTGACGCGGCGCTCCAGCGCCTGCGCCACCACTACCTTGATCCGGTCGGCCAGCTTGGCTGCGCGGGCAGGATCGGCCATAACCCCTCCTCATATCGGTTGGTCGTTCGAAGGCAGCGCCTGCCGGTAGGTGCCGGCAGCGCTGCGGTGGAGAACTTGCTAGACGCGCGGCTTCTCGCGCATCTCGAAGGTCTCGATGATGTCGCCTTCCTTGAGGTCGTTGAAGGACCCCAGGCCGATACCGCACTCGAAGCCTTCGCGGACCTCGGTGGCGTCGTCCTTGAAGCGGCGCAGCGAATCGATGTTGAGGTTGTCTCCGATCACCACACCGTCGCGCACCAGGCGGGCCTTGGTGTTGCGGCGGATGATGCCCGAGCGCACGATCGAGCCGGCGATGTTGCCCCACTTGGAGGAGCGGAAGACCTCGCGGATCTCCGCCGTACCGAGCTGGTGCTCCTCGAACTCCGGCTTGAGCATGCCCTTGAGCGCCTTCTCGATGTCCTCGATCGCCGCGTAGATGACCGAGTAGAAGCGCATATCGACGCCTTCGCGGTCCGCCAGTTCGGCCACGCGTTCGGCCGGGCGGACGTTGAAGCCGATGATGATGGCGTTGTCCACCGTGGCCAGGTTGACGTCGTTCTGCGTGATGGCGCCGACGCCGCGGTGGATGACGCGCAGCTGGACTTCCTCGCCCACATCGATCTTGAGCAGCGAGTCCTCCAGCGCTTCCACAGCACCGGACACGTCGCCCTTGAGGATGAGGTTGAGCGTGTCCACCTTGCCCTCGGCCACGGCCTTGTCGAAGTCCTCGAGGCTGATCCGCTTGCGGCGCTTGGCCAGCGCGGCGTTGCGGTCCGCGGCCTCGCGCTTCTCGGCGATCTGGCGGGCAGTGCGCTCGTCGTCGGTCACCAGGAAGGTATCGCCGGCGCGCGGCACCGTGGACAGGCCGAGAACCTGGACCGGACGCGAAGGCGTTGCTTCGTCGACTTGTTCGCCGTTCTCGTCGAACATGGCACGTACGCGGCCATGGGCGGTGCCGGCCACGATGTTGTCGCCGACCCGGAGCGTGCCGGACTGGACCAGCACGGTGGCTACCGCGCCGCGGCCCTTGTCCAGGTTCGCTTCGATGGCGATGCCGCGTGCGTCCTTGTTCGGGTTGGCCCGCAGGTCGAGCGCGGCATCCGCGGTCAGCAGGACTGCGGACAGCAGGTCGTCGATGTTCAGGTTCTGGCGGGCGGAGACGTCGACGAACATGGTGTCGCCGCCGTACTCTTCCGGAACCAGGCCGTACTCGGTCAGCTGGCCGCGGATCTTGTCCGGGTTGGCGCCTTCCTTGTCGATTTTGTTCACCGCGACCACGATCGGCACCTCGGCGGCCTGGGCGTGGTTCAGCGCCTCGACCGTCTGCGGCATCACGCCGTCGTCAGCCGCCACGACCAGGATGGCGATGTCGGTGACCTTGGCACCACGGGCACGCATGGCGGTGAACGCCTCGTGGCCCGGGGTATCGATGAAGGTGATCCGACGCTGCCGGTCGTCGTGCTCGAAGCCGATCTGGTAGGCACCGATGTGCTGGGTAATGCCGCCGTGTTCGCCCTCGACAACGTTCGAGTGGCGGATGGCGTCCAGCAGCCTGGTCTTACCGTGGTCGACGTGGCCCATCACGGTCACGACTGCCGGGCGCTTCTCCAGGTCCTCGTCGCCTTCTGCCTCAAGTTCGGCGTCAAGGTCGATGTCGAAGGAATCCAGCAGTTCGCGCTCTTCGTCCTCGGGCGACACAACCTGGATCTTGTAGCCCAGTTCCTCGCCCAGGACCTCGAAGGTCGCTTCGTCCAGGGACTGCGTAGCCGTAGCCATTTCACCGAGGTGGAACAGCACGGTTACCAGTGCAGCCGGGTTCGCCTCGATCTTGTCGGCGAAGTCCGTAATCGAGGAGCCGCGGCGCAGCCGGACAACGGTGTTGCCGTCGCCGCGGGGAACCGACACGCCGCCCAGCGACGGTGCGCTCATCTGCTCCAGTTCCTGGCGCTTGGCGCGCTTCGACTTGCGCTGCTTGCCGCGACCGGCGCCGCCCTTGCCGAAGGCACCTGTGTGCCGCCGCGACCGCGGCCGCCCTTGCCGAAACCGC
>NZ_ANPE02000083.1 GCF_000328305.2 Arthrobacter crystallopoietes BAB-32
TTCAGCGTTCTTCCAGTAGTAGATGTCGTTGTGATAGTCGATCGCCGGATCGTTGTCCGAGTCGATCCCGAGAATGTTCAGGATGCGGGCGATCTCGTGATCAAACGTGATGGCACGCGGCTGCTCATAAAAGGCCGGCCACTTCTCCACGATGGTGACGCGGTGGCCCCGGCGCCCCAACAGGACGGCCAGGAGGGTGCCGACGGGACCGCCGCCGACAATCGCGACATCAGTGTCGAAGTGGCCCTCTCCCGCTGCGTCCGGCGTGGCGGGCTGCGCGGTCTCGGGTATGTGGTGGAGTGCAGTGGCCATGGCGGGGTCCTTCCGGGTGTGATGCGCGTCATGCATAAAGAAATAGTGACATATTCCTCAGTTTTGAACAAGTACTCATAACTGGCTTGTCGTGCACGCCTCCGTGCATCGGCAACGCCGGTGGCGTACGGTGGCAGCGTGGCAACAGAGACGAAGGCAGCGGGCACGGCCCCCGGCGGCCGCCAGCAGCGCCGCCGCGAGCAGACCCGCGCGCGGCTGATCGACGCAGCAAAGAACCTCATGGCTGAGCGCGGTGTCGAGTCCGTCGGGATCTCGGAGATCACCGAAGCCGCGGACCTCGGAGCCGGCACGTTCTACAACTACTTCCAGTCCCGCGATGAGATCGTCGAGGCCGTGGCCGAGGCCTCCATCGAATCCGTGGGCGCCGCCCTGGACCGGCTCACCGCCGACATGCCCGACCCGGCCGAGGTATTCGCCGCCTCGCTGCGCCATCTGGTGCTTCGGGCCACCACCGACCCCGTGTGGGGCTGGTTCATTGTCCGCATGGGTGCCGCCCACCCGAAGCTGATCGAAATCCTCGGCCCCCGGGCCGCCCGCGACCTGCGGCGGGGCCTTGACGCCGGGCGCTTCTCGATCCCGGACACGGACATCGCCACGTCCTGCACCTTCGGGTCCCTGATTTCCGCCCTGCACCTGGTGCTCTCCACCGACCGCCCCGAAGGCACAGACGAATTATTCGCCCGAACCATGCTCGCCATGGTCGGAGTGGATGCCCGGGAAGCCGAGGAGATCGCCGCCCGGCCGCTGCCCGCGCTGCACCTGGAGCCATAAAGCACCACCCACCTTCACCCCCTGGCCCTCCGCCGTACGGCGGAGGGCCTTTTTATGTGTGCGCAGCTGCCGCCGGGAAAAATGCAGGAAAAACCCCTTGCAATTTTGTGAGGATAATCTCATGCTTGGTTCACTGCTCATAAATGAAGAGCATGTCAACTTCTTCTCCCGCCGAGCCCAAGTCGGCTGGCCGCTCATCAAAGGAATTCCATGACCTCCACCTTTGCGCGCACAAAACGCCGGGAACCCCGGCCCTACCTCTCCAACAACGCAGTGATTGCCCTCTGCCTGGCCGTCACCCTCATGGAGGGTTACAACCTCATCGTCTTCGGATCGGTGGTCCCGCTGCTGCTGGAAGACCGGTCGCTGGGAATCGACGAGCAGACCACCGGACTCGTCGGAGGGATCGTCTACGCCGGCGCCCTGGCCGGCGTCATCGGCGGAACAATGCTCGCCGACCGCATCGGACGGCCCCGCGTCATGGCGCTGGCCGCTGCGATCTTCGGGTTCGGCTCCGCCCTCGCCGCCCTCGCACCAACCCCCGAATTCCTTGGCGGCGCGCGCCTGGTCACCGGGGTCGGGGTGGGAGCGGCTCTCACTACCGCGATGACACTGGCGCGGAACCATGCACCGCAGGGCCGCGGCAGCCTGGTCATCACCGTTGCAATGGCAGGCGTCCCTCTCGGCGGAACGGTCGCGGCGTTCGTCGGTATCTTCCTCATGCCGCTGTGGGGCTGGCGCGCGATGTTCTGGCTGGGAACGGCTATGACACTCGTCATCCTGGCCCTCCTACTCTCCTCGCGGATCAGCGAACCGACAGAAGTGCACGACACCCGGCTCACACCGCTGCAGAAGTTCGCCGGCCTTTTCCGCGGACGCGGAGCCGCTTTTGTCGCGCTCGTCGCCCTGGCCGCCATCACCAACATGGCCACCTGGCTGGGGCTGAACGTCTGGCTCGCCGAGGCCATGAAGACCCGCGGGTTCGACCTCACCCAAGCCCTGCTCTTCGCGTTCTCGCTGACCGGTGCCGCCGTCCTCGGATCCTGGTTCACCGCGACAGCCGCGGACAAGGTCGGTTCCGCGAAGGTCACCATCGCCTGCGCTGCACTGACCCTCGCAGGCCTTGCCGGACTGCTCTGGGGGCCGTCCTCCCTGGGCGCCGCGCTGGTCTGCGTGGCACTCATGGGCATCGGCGGCCACTCGGCGCAGAACCTCATCAACGCCACCGCCACCGTCGCCGTCGAACCCCACTCCCGCGGAACCATCCTCGGCATCACCAACACCATGGCCTTCATCGGCTCATTCATCGGCCCGTTCGTCGGCGGGCTGGCCTTCGCCGCGAACGGCCCCGACGGGCTCTTCACGCTCTACGCGCTGGCGGCCCTCCTGTGCCTGGCTATCTGCACCGGACTCGCCCGCGCGCGAAAACGCCTCATCGCAGACGTTGAAACGGAAAGCGCACCGGTACCCGCCCGTCAGTAGAAGGCCCCGGAGGATGACGACGGGTGATCGGAGGAATACCGGACGCCGGCCATCATCCTCCGATCACCCTAAACAGCGCCACGTGATGCCTCAGGCGTCATTGCCCCATGCCATTCCCACCCACGGCCCAGATACCGAAAACGGCGCAGATGTCGTCTCTGGGACGACCCTTTGCCGTGCCCCCATGCCGTCTTGTGCCAGAAGTCCAACTGAAATGCCGGGCTCTGGTGTCGGGGCACAAGTTTCCAGGAGTGCGGGAGTTCTGCTCCTAGTATGGCTGGGAGTGATGGCCATCACGACCCTTGCATTCGAGTGCCGGACAGGCATGATTTCAGGAGACCATTTTGTGCGACGTTGTTAATAGCGTTTTGCGCAGCGGAGCGACCCGACGGCAGGCCATCACCGGCGTCCTCGCGGGCGCCGCTGCCGTCGGGCTTGGAGCCGCTTCCGCAAGCCCAGCCCAAGCCGTCCAGGGCAGAAAGCCGTTTAAGGCCGGGAACCATCGGACCAAGTTGGTACTGCTGGGTACTGCTGGCGGTCCGCCGTGGTGGCCCGGGACTGATCGCATGGGCATTGCCTCGGCTGTTGTCGTCGGAGACCGCTACTATCTCGTGGATGCCGGCGAGGGCGTTGGCCCGCGCCTGCGGCAGGCAGGTCTCGGGGACCCGCTCGGTGTCGTCCAGAATGGCCCTTTGCGCGACTTGCGGGCTATTTTCCTTACGCATTTGCACTCGGACCACGTCTCAGATCTGAATAACATTCTTTCTTCGGGTCTGCACAATGGTTTGCAAAAGGCGCCGGAGAAGATCCAGGTCTGGGGACCGGGCAATCGCGGTGTGCTGCCCGAACTGTTCGGCGAGGGTCAGGAGCCACCCATCGTGGCGCCTGAGAATCCGACACCCGGCACCCGGGAGATGGTTGAGCTGATGGTGCGCACTTTCGCCACAGATTACAACGACCGTGTGAGGGACAACCGGTTCCCTGTGCCGGACCAGCTGTTCGAGGGCTTCGACGTACCGATTCCGGAGCGTTACCTGGCCGACCCCAATGGCAATCCCCATCCGCGCATGAGTCCTGTGCCGTTCTACGAGGACGACCGTGTGCGGGTTTCGGCGACGCTGGTGATGCACGCGCCGGTGTTCCCGGCGCTGGCCTTCCGCTTCGACACCGAGGATGGGTCGATCGTCATCTCGGGCGACACTGGCGTCAGCGAAAACCTCGTCGAGCTCGCCGAGGGCGCCGACATCCTTGCGCACGAAGTTATGGACCGGCAGTGGGCAGAGAGCCTGTTCCCGCAACCGCGTGACCCGGGCTCAGAGGGGCTCTTCCAGCACATGATCAGGTCGCACACCTTGGCCGAGGAGCTCGGGCCGCTTGCGGAGCGTGCTGGAGTGGAGACGCTGGTTCTGCACCATTTGGTGCCCGGCAATGGTGCACCGAACTCGTGGAACGAGGCCAAGCGCGGCTTCTCCGGCCGCATGATCGTCGGCCAGGATCTCGACGAGATCGGCGTCGGCCGGCCGAACCAGGCGTAGAACCGAAAGGGCGGTGGCTGGAGCATATTCTGCTCCGGCCACCGCCCTTTGCCGTACCAGCAAATCATCATTCCGCCGTGGGGAGACATGACGACGGCGGAGCGGGCACCCCCGTGCCGCCCCGCCGCCGTCGGCTCTTGAAATTAGCGGTATCCGGCGCCTCGGCGTGCCTGGTCAATGGCTACGGCCACGAGCAGGAGGACGCCCCCGGCGACTGTCTGGTAGTAGGACGGGACGGCGAGCAGCGTCATCCCGTTGTTGATGACCCCGATGATCAGCACACCGACCAGCGTGCGGGCCACACGTCCTTCCCCGCCGGCCAGGCTGGTCCCGCCCAGCAGGACGGCGGTAAGGACCTGCAGTTCGTAACCGGTGCCCGCCGAAGGAACGGCGATGCCGCCCTGTGCCAGCATGAGCAGACCGGCCACGGAGGCCGCGAGTCCGCTGGCGGCGAGGATGATGACACGGGCACGGTCCACGGGGAGTCCCGCGAGACGCGATGCCCGCGGATTGGAACCTACGGAGTACACAGTGCGTCCCCACACGCTGTACTTGGCAATCCACCAGGCCATCGTGAAAACGGCGAGCATGACCCACACCGGAACGGGCAGCAGAAGCCAGCGGTCGAATCCGATCGCGTCGAAGAAGGGGTCGCGGACGGCTATTTCGCGCCCGTCGGTGAGGATGAAGGCGATACCGCGAAAAAGCGCTAGGGTACCGATCGTCACGATGATCGGGTTGATTCGAAGGCGAACCACGCAGAAGGCGTTGAGCAGCCCGCAGACGACGCCCAACGCCAGCGCGGCTGCGCAGGCCGTGAGCGGTCCCAACCCGAATGATGACATCATGACGGCTGCCAGGACTCCGGTGATGCCCATGATGGATCCGACTGACAGGTCCAGTGCTCCGGATATGAGCACGAGGGTCATGATTGCCGATATCGTGCCGATGATCGCCACGGAGCGCAGAACGTTAATAAGGTTGGCTTCGGTGAAGAAGTGGGGGCTGGCTATCGTGAAGCCGGCGCACAGCACCACAAGGGCACCGATCAGTGCCAGGTCCTGTGCCCCGGGCAGGACCCGGCGCACAGGGGAAGCATCTCGCTCGCGTGGCTTGGGTGCCGTATCGGGCCTGGGTTCGACGGGAGGTGCGGTTCCGGCGCCATTGACCGTTTCGTTCACGGTGGCGGGAGTCTGGTTCGACGGGTTCATGGTCTTCCCCTATAGTGCGGCTGCGGTCAGGTTCGATGCAGTGAGGGCACCGGCCTGGAGCTGGGTCAGGATGCGTCCGCGGCTGAGCACGTAGACGCGGTCGCAGAGCGCGGCGACTTCCTCCGCGTCGGAGGAAGTGACGAGACAGGTGCCACCGGCATCGGCGTACTCAGCCAGGAGCCGATGGATTTCCGCTTTGGCGCCGATGTCGACGCCGCGGGTCGGTTCGCTCAGTAAAAGTGCCTTGGGAGATTCACCGGTGAACTGCCGGGCAAGGACCACCTTCTGCTGGTTGCCACCGCTCAGCGAGGACACCGGGACATCCAGCGATCCTGCTTTAACAGCATGGCGGCGGGCCAGCCTTGCTGCCTGTTCGGTTTCGATGCCTTGCCGCCTGATGCCGGCGCGGGCGAGCGGGCCCCAGTTTGCGAGCAGGATGTTGTCGCGCACGGACATCCCCAATGCCAAGCCGTCCCGCTTGCGGTCGGCCGGCACGTACCCGATACCGCGCTTCCGGGCTTCTATCGGTGATGCAGGCAGGGGGTTCCCGCTGAACGTGGCGCGTTCGGCGGCGTATTCCCCCGAGCCGTAGAGGCAGTCCGCGATGGCCTCGTGGCCGCTGCCGGCGAGTCCAAAGAAGCCTACGATCTCTCCGGCGGCCACTCGGAAGGAGACGCCATCGAGTGAACGGCGGCTGTGAAGATCGTGCACTTCGAAAACTGTTTCCTCCCCTCCGGGGGTTGCAGCGGGGCGCACCTGCGAATCGACTGGGTCTGTCCCGAGCATGGCGCGCACGATGCCGTGTCGATCCGTCTCGGACACTTCGGCCGCGAGGGCCACGGCGCCGTCGCGCAGCACTGTCACGTCGTCGGCGACGGCGAGGACTTCTTCCAGGTGATGGCTGATGTAGAGAATCGCCACTCCCTGGGCGGCGAGGCCGCGCAGTCGTTCGAGAAGCTTGTCCGCCTCGCCCGGAGTGAGGGCAGCCGTCGGCTCATCGAGAAACAGAACCTTAGGTCGGGCCGCGAGTCCTCGGGCAATCTCAACCAGCTGTTGTTCAGCCAGCGGCAAGGAGCCGACGATGGCATCCGGATCGAGTTCAGCCCCGAGTTCGGACAGCACACCTAGTGTTCGACGGGTAGCCGCAGCAAAGTCCACGGTGCCAAACCGCCTCGGTAGTTGGCCCATGAGCACGTTCTCGGTAACGGTAAGAGCGGGGGCCAGTTCGAGCTCCTGGTGGACGGTGCGGATGCCCTCGCGCTGGGCATCGGCGGGTCCGCGGAACCGCATTGGCCTGCCGCCCACCTCGATCGTGCCGTCGTCGGGGTCAATGAGCCCGGACATGATCTTTACGAGTGTGGACTTCCCCGCCCCGTTCTCCCCGAGCAGGGCGTGAACCCGTCCCGAACGAAGGGTAAGGTGTACGCCTCGGACAGCATGCGTACCGCCAAAGCGCTTGTCTATGCCCTTCAGATGCAGGGCAGGATGCGCCATCACACTCATTCCTGCCCGTTAATGTCGTCCGCGTTTTCCGCGGTCACGATGCGGGTCTGGCTCGGGTGCGTAACCTCCGGGACTTCCTCTCCGGCTGCGACCCGGGTGGCAAGGTCGACGATCTCCTCGCCCCACTGTTCAGGGAAGAGCCCGACCGTGGCCACGAGCGGGGAGCCTTCCCGCTTGAGTTCGTCCACGACCACGGGATCGCCGGATGTTCCGACGATCAGCACATCGTCTTCGCGCCCTGCTGCCTTGGCCGCCGATACGGCTCCCATGGCCATCGAGTCCAGGTGGGCCCAGACGACGATCTTCTCCCCGGGGTGGGCGGAGAGGAAGTCAGCCGAGACCTGCCGGGCCACGCTCGGGTCGAGCTTGGTGTCGCCGACTGTCACGTCGATGCTGCCCAATTTCCCTTCCAGTGCAGCCTGTGCGGCGTCGCTGCGCTCGAGCTGTACGTCGCCTCCGGCGGGCAACGCCAGCATCAGTGCGCTGTCAACTTCTCCCTCGCCCCATTTCTCCAGCGCAGCATCGGCCAGGGCGTCCCCGCCGAGCCGGCCTACCTCTGCGTTATCGATGGCGAACAACGGCGCGTCGCCGACCGGATACTGGACGGCGAGCACCGGCACGCCGGCATCGTCCATGATGCGGTCCACGCGGTCGTTGGCGTCGGCGACCGAACTGTATTCGATGAATACGGAAGGCGCTTGGGTAGCCGCGTCGCGCGCGTTGTTGACGACCTTCGCGGCGTCGGTGTGGTTATCGAACACGGAGAATTCTGCGCCGGCAGCGCTGGCGGCCGCGTCGATCCCCTCGGTGACGGTAGCGACGAAGGGCGTCTGCTGGTCTCCCGCGTACGCGATGGAAACGGTGTCGGTTCCGGCGGAGGCGGAGCTGCCGCAGGCGGTCAGCGTGGCGAAGCCAGCGAGAGCTGCAGTGGCGATGATGGTTCGACGGATGTTACGCATGGGGGTGCTCCTTGTGGTGTGTGTGATGCCGCTATCCGCCGACGTTGAGGACCATGAGGTCCTCGCCGACGATCGTGCGGCCGGAAAAACCCTTTCCGCCTGCGGCGAAGGCACGGCGGGGAA
Organism: Arthrobacter crystallopoietes BAB-32; assembly: GCF_000328305.2. Classification (GTDB taxonomy): domain Bacteria; phylum Actinomycetota; class Actinomycetes; order Actinomycetales; family Micrococcaceae; genus Crystallibacter; species Crystallibacter crystallopoietes_A. Next base: position 7,918 of record NZ_ANPE02000083.1, read on the forward strand.
GGGTGGCTGGAGCCAGGTGGTTCAGGACCAGGGTGTCGACCCCGGCGCGCTCCGCGATCGGGCCGACCTCCTCGAGCGGGGTGTGTGAGCGCAGGACGTGCTGGTAGGTGGCCTCATCCTCGGGGCTCCGGGGTTCCGGGTAGAGTTTCGCGATCCCGGCGGGCGCGATGACCTCGTGCACGAGGACGTTAGCGCCGCGGGCCAGCCGCACCAGATTTTCGCTCGGCCCGGTGTCGCCCGAGAAGACGACGGAGCCGTCCTCCGTGTCGAAGCGGAACGCGAACGCAGGGAACACGGGTGCGTGCTGCACGAGGGTGGCGGTGACCCTTACCAACTCGTCCTCGAATACGGCAAACGGTTCCATCGCCGGGTGCGGATTAGTGTTCGGGTCGGCCCCTATACCGACCGGAAGCTGAATGTCACGGGCGTCGACGAGTTGATGAGGTACCGGCAGGCGGTTGTCGCGGGCACGGTCGTTGTAGTCGGTTGCGTAGGCAGCTATTAGATGTTCGACCATGGCCCGGGTGCCGGGGGTGGGCGCCTCCGGGTTCACGACGGGAGGTTCGGCGCCATCCCCATAGAGCGGGGGCAGGATACCGCGGTCGCCGGGGCCTATGAGCGGGACAGGCCGTTCCGGCCGGCCCAAGCCATTGAACAGTCCGAGCGAGATGAGGTTGGGCACGTCAACGACATGGTCGGAATGCAGGTGGGTAATAAACACGCCGGCGAGTTGGGCCAAGGGATCGCGGCCGGTGGCTTTGACCGCCCCCAGTCCGGCCCGGGTGAGCTGGCGGAGTACACCTTCGCCCGCATCGATCAAGTAGTACCGGTCCCCCACGACCAAGGCTGAGGCCGTACCGGAGCGTTCCTCGGGGCCGCCGTAGTCGGCGAATTGACGGGGCCCCCCGCTCGTGCCGAGCAGGACGATGTGGGTCCGGGTCCGGCTCGATCCCTGCTGCTGAGCTGCGGCTGCCGGTGCGGCAGACGCGGCGACCAGGCCGAGTCCGGCGACGGCACCGGCGCCCAGCATGGCGCGCCGGGTCGTGCCGCGCTGCGGGCTCGTTGACAGGTCGTTGTGCGCTCATCGTGCCTTCCTGAGTGGGGGCGGGCAGGAGCGCTGTCGCCCCTGCCCGCTCCAGGTCGCTGCTGGTTTACTTCGAACTGAAGAGCTGGATGAAGCCTTCGGCGCCGGAGCGCAGGGCCTGGCCGTAGTCCTGGTCGAAGGAGGCGTACATCAGCGGCCGTCCGAGCCGGCCGGCCGCGCCGGAGCGCTGGACCGCCTCGGCGTAGTAGGCAACGCGTTCCTGCAGGTGGTCGGCGGGCACCGCCTCGTCGATGACGCCGAGCTGCTGGGCGCGCCCGGCGCTGAACGGTTCGCCGGTGAGGATGTTGGTGATGGCGGCCTTGGCCGGGACGCGGCGCAGGGCCGGGCTCTGGGCGACCGCGGGCCAGGTGCCGAGGGTCGCCTCGATGGTGCCCAGCCTGGCGGTATCGACGGCGATGACGATGTCGGCGCTGCAGACCAGGCCGAAGCCTCCGGCGAGGGCGTCGCCGTTCACGGCGGCGAGCACGGGGGTGCGCAGCGCGGGGAACGTT
>NZ_ANPE02000082.1 GCF_000328305.2 Arthrobacter crystallopoietes BAB-32
CGGCCACCGCGGCGCCGGAGCTGCTCAACCTCCTGCGGGCGCTGGGCTACTCCCCTGCCCCCGACCGGGACGGGATGCCGGTGCTCGGCGGTGCCGACCGGACTCCGGCCGGTACCGCGGAAGGCGCCACCCGCACGCAACGCGGCGCGCCGCCGTCGTTCGCGGTCACCACCAACCCTTGGCAGCTCACGGACGAAGACCTGCAGACCCAGCTGGAAGTCCTGCGCGGAGCTGCCTCCGGCGGCAAGGCCGTCGAAGCCGAGCCGCTGCTGGCGCTGGAGGCCCTGCACCGGGCCATCCGGCTCAAGAAGCGCGTGCGCATGGGCATCGTGGACCCGCACGGCAACCACCGCCGGGAGATCCTGCAGCCGCTCTCGGTCGGCGGCGGCCGGCTCCGCGTCGCGGATCCGGACCACGGCAACGAACGGGTGGTGCCGATCCACCGCGTGATGGACATCGAGCTGGTGGAAGAGGCCGGCCCGGAGAAGGAGCAACCTCATGGCTGACGGCCCGCTGATCGTCCAGAGCGACAAGACCATCCTGCTGGAGGTGGACCACGAACAGGCCACCGAGGCCCGGCATGCCATCGCCGCCTTCGCCGAGCTGGAGCGCGCCCCCGAGCACGTGCACAGCTACCGGATCACGCCGCTGGGCCTGTGGAACGCCCGGGCCGCCGGGGTCGATGCGGAACAGGTCCTCGACACCCTGCTGACCTACTCGCGCTTCCCGGTCCCGCACGCGCTGCTGGTCGATATCGAAGAGACCATGTCCCGCTACGGGCGGCTGCGGCTGGAGAAGGACCCGCAGCACGGCCTGGTGCTCCGGACCGACGACTTCCCCGTGCTCGAGGAGGTTATGCACGCCAAGAAGATCAAGCCGCTGCTCGGCCCGCGGATCGACGCCGAAACCACGGTGGTGCATTCCTCGCAGCGCGGGCAGCTCAAGCAGCTGCTGCTCAAGCTGGGCTGGCCGGCCGAGGATCTGGCCGGCTACGTGGACGGCACGCCGCACCCGATCGCGCTGACCCAGTCCGCCGACCCGGGCGGCTGGCAGCTCCGCCCGTACCAGCAGGTCGCCGCTGAGAACTTCTGGGCTGGCGGTTCCGGCGTGGTGGTGCTGCCCTGCGGTGCCGGGAAAACGCTGGTGGGCGCGGCCGCGATGGCCACGAGTTCGACGACGACGCTGATCCTGGTCACCAACACGGTTTCCGCCCGGCAGTGGAAGGACGAGCTCCTGCGCCGCACCACGCTCCGGGAGGACGAGATCGGCGAGTACTCCGGGGCGGTCAAGGAAGTCCGGCCGGTCACCATCGCCACCTACCAGGTCCTCACGATGCGCCGCGGCGGCATCTACCCGCACCTGGAACTGGTGGACGGCCACGACTGGGGCCTGATTATCTACGACGAGGTCCATCTGCTGCCGGCGCCGATCTTCCGCATGACAGCTGACCTGCAGGCGCGGCGCCGGCTCGGCCTGACCGCGACGCTGGTGCGCGAAGATGCCCGCGAAGGCGAGGTATTCTCGCTGATCGGGCCCAAGCGGTATGACGCTCCGTGGAAGGACATCGAGGCGCAGGGCTACATCGCCCCGGCCGACTGCGTGGAAGTGCGGGTGGACCTGCCGCGGGACGAGCGGGTGGCCTATGCAATGGCCGACGACGCCGACAAGTACCGCCTCTGCGCCGCCTCCGATACGAAATCGGGGGTGGTGGAGCAGCTCGTGGCCGCCCACCGCGGCGAGCAACTGCTGGTCATCGGGCAGTACATCGACCAGCTGGATGACCTGGCCCAGCGGCTCGATGCTCCCGTGATCAAGGGCGGGACTTCGGTCAAGGAGCGCCAGCGGCTCTTCGACGAATTCCGCGCCGGGAGCATCCACACGCTGGTCGTGTCCAAGGTGGCCAACTTCTCCATCGACCTGCCGGAAGCCTCCGTGGCGATCCAGGTCTCGGGATCCTTCGGCTCGCGCCAGGAGGAAGCCCAGCGGCTGGGCCGGCTGCTGCGTCCCAAAGCCGACGGCCGGGCAGCCCGTTTCTACACCGTCGTCGCCCGGGACACCCTCGACCAGGACTTTGCCGCCAAACGGCAGCGCTTCCTGGCCGAACAGGGCTACGCCTACACCATCATGGACGCCCAGGACGTGCCCCGCCCGAAGGCCTGACCCGCCATCGGGACGCACGCGTAGAAGCCGGTTTCGCCGTCGTACGCGTCAAGCTCGCTCTGCGGCGCCTCCCACATTCCGTACAGAAAACTCCCAGAAACTGTGAGCATACTGGGAGCCGTGAAGAAAAACGGACCTGAAGCACGCCTGCTCGTTGTCGACGACGAACCCAACATCCGGGAGCTGCTCTCGACCTCCCTCCGTTTTGCCGGCTTCGAGGTGGTGGCCGCCGCGAACGGCCGCGAAGCCCTGGCCGCGGCCGAAGAGCACCAGCCGGATCTGGCCGTGCTGGACGTCATGCTGCCGGACATGGACGGCTTCACTGTCACCCGCCGGCTCCGCGCTGCCGGCCGGCTCTTCCCCGTCGTCTTCCTGACCGCGCGGGACGAAACCGAGGACAAGGTCACCGGCTTGACCGTCGGCGGCGACGACTACGTCACCAAGCCCTTCAGCCTGGACGAGGTTGTGGCCCGCATCCGCGCCGTCCTCCGCCGCACGCAGCCGCTGCTCGAGGACGACGCCATCATCCAGGTCGACGATCTGGAGCTCGACGATGATGCGCACGAGGTCCGCCGCGGCGGCCACGTCATCGACCTCTCCCCCACCGAGTTCAAGCTGCTGCGCTACCTGATGCTCAACCCGAACCGGGTGCTCTCCAAGGCCCAGATCCTCGACCACGTCTGGGAGTACGACTTCAACGGCGACGCCTCCATCGTCGAGTCCTACATCTCCTACCTGCGCCGCAAGATCGACTCCAACCCGGACTCCCCCGCGCTGATCCAAACCAAGCGAGGGGTGGGCTACCTGCTCCGCACGGCTGAAAAGCGCTGACCTTGCTCGAGCGCTGGAAACAGGTCTCCCTCCGGACGCAGCTGGTCGCAATCATCTGCGTCCTTGTGGCCTGCACCTTGGCCCTCACCGGCGCTTTGTTCATTACCCTGCTACGGACCGAGCTCGTCAGCCGCACGGACCAAAACCTCTACGCCAATGCCGGCGGAATGAGTCAGGCCCTGATCCAGAATCCGCAACGCGGCTTCAGCTTTGGCACCTACTACGGTCAGCTGGTTCTGCCAACGGGACAAGTTGCCCGCTCCACAGGCGAGGTCTCCAACGACTCGCCCAGCCTTAAAGGGCTCGACGTACGAAGCGCAGCGCGTGGACCGAATGTTGCATACGACCTCCCCGGCACCGCCGATGGCAGTCCAGGATGGAGGGTCCATATCTACGATTCGCCATACGGCACCGTGGTCATAGGCTCGTCCTACAAGGACATCCATCAGACTGTCGATGCCACTACTGCGAGGACCTTGCTGCTGGGCCTGCTGGCCACGGCCACAGCTTCAGCCATCGCCTGGCTCGCCGTGACCAGGGCCTTCAAACCGCTGTCCAAAGTGGAGAAGACGGCCGCGGCGATCGCGGCCGGGGATCTGTCCAAGCGTGTGGAAGTGGACAATCCCGCCACCGAGATCGGCCGGCTCTCCAGCTCCTTGAACGCGATGCTCGCGCACATCGAAACTGCGTTCGCGTCCAAGGCGGCCTCGGAAAAGCGGATGCGGCGCTTCGTCGCGGATGCGTCGCACGAGCTGCGCACTCCGCTGGTCACCATCCGGGGATTCTCGGAGCTCTACCGGCACGGCGCGCTCCAGTCCGAGGACCAGGTCAAGGCCGCGATGGGCCGGATCGAGGGCGAAGCCCAGCGCATGAGCCAGCTGGTCGAGGACTTGCTCACGCTGGCCAGGGTGGACGAGCAGCGGCCCATGGAATCCCGGCCGCTCGACCTGCTGCTGTTGGGCAATGATGCCGCGATGGATGCCCGCGCCAGTGATCCGGAGCGGCAGATCAGTGTCATCGGGCTGGACGGGGGCATTCCGCGGCCGGCTCCGGTGGTCGGGGACGAGGGCAGACTCAGGCAGGTGATGGCAAACCTCGTGACGAACGCGCTGCGCTACACTCCGGCGGGCTCCCCGATCGAGATTGCGGTGGGCGTGGAGCCGGTGATCGACGACCGCAAGGACTCGGTCATCGAGGTGCGGGACCATGGGCCGGGAATTTCCGACGACGAGGCCTCCCGGGTATTCGAGCGCTTCTACCGGGCGGATTCCTCCCGCTACCGGGAGACGGGCGGTACCGGCCTGGGCCTGGCGATCGTCGCGGCACTCGTGGCCCAGCACGACGGCACGGTCCGGCTCAGCGAAACAGAAGGCGGCGGCGCCACGATGTCGATCCGCCTCCCGTACGAACCGCTGCCGGAAGAGACCGACCGGATCTACGAGATCGACTGAATCAACGAGTTATCCACAAGCGCAGGTCCGGCCCTCGTCCGCCCGGCCCGGCGGCCCTAGCCTCGAAGTGTCATCAAGGCACTATCAAAGGACGGGACCATGGCCGTATTCCACGTAGACAGCGAAGCGCTGAACGCCAAGAGCATGGCGGTGCAGGGCACTATCGGGCGGCTACAGGCCGAAGTCAACACCATGCAGGCGGGGCTGCGGGAGCTCGAATCCCTGTGGACGGGTTCGGCCTCCGCCAACTTCCAGCAGCTGGTCACGGATTGGCGCGCCACGCAGATGAAGGTGGAGGAATCTCTGGCCAGCATTAATGCCGCCTTGGCGCAGGCCTCGCAGCAGTACGCGCAGGCCGAGGAGGCCAACGCGCGGATGTTTATGGGCTGATTCCCCGAAAGCTGCAGTCGGGCCGGCTCCCCATGTGGCCGGCCGCGGTGCAAGGGCCCTAGTTCTGTTCCGGCGTTCCCTGGTGGAACCGCACCCGCCATTGCTCCCCGTCACGGAGCCAGAGCGAGCTGCGCAATGCGGAACCGGTCCTCGTACTGGTGCGGTATGTCAGCAGGATGCTGTCTTCGCCCAGCCGTTCAGCGGCGAAGAGCTCCAGTGAGGCCTCCGTCTCCGGGTCCTCCTGGAGCGAGTTGATCATGGCATCCCTGGTCCACATCCGGCCCGACTGCCCTATTTCCACAAAGTCCGGGTGCAGCAGGACCCCCAGCCTGCCGAAGTCGGCCCTGGTGGCCGGGTCCAGCAGTTCCTTCTCCAGCCGGAGCACCACGTCTTCGGCAGGTTCTTCCAGACCCCCTTCGTAGTCGTCGAGCACCGAGAACAGGTCGGGTTCGGCCAGCATGGCAGCGCCGGCTGGATGCACGTTCGGCTCGTCCTCCCCCGGCTCTTCCGGTTCCGGCGGCAGTTGGGGTTCGTGAGCCGCAACGGCGCTTTCGGCCACTGCAGGCTTGCCCTCCGCCGGTCGGGAACGAGCTCCGGCAAAACCGGGGCCGTGCGGGACAAGGGACCCGGTTTGGAAGGCGGATGCTACGGCCCGGGCCCGCAGGTCGGCGGCTTCATTCAGCTCATGGCCGGCATGGCCCTTGACCCATTCGAACTGGTAGTTGCGGCCCTTGATGGCGGCATCGATCTGCTTCAGCAAGTCGACGTTGAGGACGGGCTTGCCGTCCGCTTTGCGCCAGCCCTTGCGCTTCCAGCCCGGCATCCATTTGGTGATGCAGTTGATGACATACTGGCTGTCGCAGAGGATGCGCAGCGGCTCCTCAGGAATGTGCTCGGTCGCCTTGAACAGATCCAGCACCGCCATGAGCTCGCCCTGGTTGTTGGTTCCATGCGGCCAGCCTCCTGCCGCCCAGGAATTCTCGTCGATGAACCAGGCCCAGCCGGCAGGGCCGGGATTGCCGAGGGCAGAGCCGTCGGCGGCAGCAGTGATGGTCATGCCACTATCTTTTCAGATCGGCCGGACACGATTGGCCTTAGGCTGACAGGATGGCAGTCCTGATCGATCCGCCGCGCTGGCCGGCCCACGGCACCCTCTTCTCGCACCTGGTGTCCGACACGTCGCTGGATGAGCTGCACGCTTTTGCCTCGGTGGCCGGTGTTCCATCGCGGGCGTTCGACCAGGATCATTATGACGTGCCGGCCGAACGGTACGCCGATCTTGTGCTGCTCGGCGCCCTTGAGGTCTCCGGAGCCGAGCTGGTGCGGCGGCTGATCCGGAGCGGCTTGCGGATTCCGGCGCGCCAGCGGTCCACGAAGCTCGGTGCCGCCCTGGCCACGCGCTGGGCGGCACTGCTGCCCGAGTATCCCCAACTGGGCCGGGAGCTGGTCCGCCGATGGGGCGAGGAGCACCGGCACTACCACGACCGGGTCCACCTGCTCGCCGTGCTGGACGCGCTGCAGGTCCTGCTCGAGGCGGGCGAGAAGGCGGGACCGCTGCCGCGGGCGGTCTGGCTCGCGGCCTGGTTCCATGACGCAGTGTACAACGGCGTGGCCGGCCAGGACGAGCGGGACTCGGCGGAACTGGCGGCCCGCCGTCTTCCCGCCGCCGGCATCCCTGCGGCCGAGGTGGCGGAAGTGGTGCGCCTGGTCCTGCTGACCGCGGCGCATTCGCCCGAGACCGGGGACGACGCCGGCGCCTTGCTCTGCGACGCCGATCTGTCCGTGCTGGGCGAGGACCCGGCCGGCTACCGCCGGTACGTGGGTAACGTCCGGAAAGAATATGCCCGCGTCGGTGACGCCGATTTCGCGGCCGGGCGTGCCGCCGTCGTGCGCCGATTGCTGGCCCTGGACCCGCTCTACCGCACGGCCACGGCGCGGAAACTGTGGCTGGAAAGGGCCCGCACCAATCTCTCCGCCGAGCTCGCTGGCGGAAGCGCGGCCGGCTGTTAAGCGCCGCAAGGCGCGGCTCCCGGATGGGGAACCGCGCCTCGCGGACTAAGGCTGCGCAGTCGGCAGGAGGGAGGCTTAGAAGCCGCCCATGCCGCCCATGCCACCCATGTCGTCGCCGCCGGGCATGGCCGGAGCAGCCTTCTCGGGCTTGTCGGCGACAACGGCCTCGGTGGTCAGGAACAGACCGGCGATGGAGGCAGCGTTCTGCAGGGCAGAGCGGGTCACCTTGACCGGATCGTTCACGCCGGCAGCCAGCAGGTCTTCGTAGACACCGGTGGCAGCGTTCAGGCCGTGGCCCGGCTCGAGGCCGCGGACCTTGTCGACCACGACGCCCGGCTCCATGCCGGCGTTGAAGGCGATCTGCTTCAGCGGAGCATCGATGGCAACCTTGACGATGTTGGCGCCAGTGGCCTCGTCGCCTTCGAGCTGCAGGTTGGCGAACGCCTTGGCGCCGGCCTGGATCAGGGCCACGCCGCCGCCGGCGACGATGCCTTCCTCAACGGCAGCCTTCGCGTTGCGGACAGCGTCCTCGATGCGGTGCTTGCGCTCCTTGAGCTCAACCTCGGTTGCGGCACCGGCCTTGATGACTGCAACGCCGCCGGCCAGCTTGGCCAGGCGCTCCTGCAGCTTCTCGCGGTCGTAGTCGGAATCGGAGTTCTCGATCTCGGCACGGATCTGGGCCACGCGGCCGGCGATCTCCTCGGCGTTGCCGGCACCTTCGACGATGGTGGTCTCGTCCTTGGTGACAACAACCTTGCGGGCCTGGCCCAGCAGGTCGAGGGTGGCGTTCTCCAGCTTCAGGCCGACCTCTTCGGCGATGACCTGGCCACCGGTGAGGATGGCGATGTCGGCCAGCTGGGCCTTGCGGCGGTCGCCGAAGCCCGGAGCCTTGACGGCGACGGACTTGAAGGTGCCGCGGATCTTGTTGACAACCAG
>NZ_ANPE02000081.1 GCF_000328305.2 Arthrobacter crystallopoietes BAB-32
GCCAGCTCCTGGGGCGGGCGGCGGCAGCACAGTTCGTCCGGGCAGCGCGAGGTGGAACGCTCCGTGGTGTCCCGTCCGCGGAACCACTTCACGTGGACGTACGGCACGCCAATGCTCAGCGAGAACTTGCCCGCCGTGGAACGCTCCGTCCGCGCGGTGCACCAGAACGTGCCGGAGGGCGTGTCGGTGTACTGGTTGTAGGCGCTGAACTGGTCCGGAACGTCGAGACCGCCCGGGAGGTCCAGTACCGGCAAATGCTCTGCCCCTCGATGGCGCCGATATGGTCCGAAGGGAACGTGACGCCGTCGTTCTCATAGGCCTTATGAATGATGCCGCTCTCATGCACCTTCTGGAAATGCACCGTGATGCCCAGATGCTCGGTGGCGAGGTTGGTGAAGCGGTGCGCCGCCGTCTCGTAGGAGACCGCGAAGGCGTCGCGGATGTCCTCGACCGCGATCTCCTTGGCGGTCTTGGCATGCTGCAGGAAGTCCACGGTGGCCTTCTCCGGCATCATCAGGGCAGCGGCGAAATAGTTCGTCGCCACCCGCTGGCGCAGGAACTCGGCGTAGCTTTCCGGCGTCTCGTGCCCCAGGACGTAGTGCCCGAGCGCCTGCAGGAGGATGGACCGCGTGCTGTGCTCCGAACGCTGCGACTGCGTGAGGTAGATCCGCATGTTCTTCAGGTCAGTCACGGACCGGGTGGAGTGCGGCAGGTCGGAGACGTTGTGCAGGCTGAAGCCCAGATGCGCGGCGATGTCCGCCACCAGATGGTGGGACAGCGGTCCGGTGGTGTGGCCGACGGCGGCGAGCACCTTAACGGCTTCCTGCTCGATCTCGGGAAAATAGTTGTTCTGCTCGCGCATCTGCCGCCGCAGGTCGGCGTTGGCCCGGCGGGCTTCCTCCGGCGTTGCGATCTGCTCGTTGAGGCGGCGTTCGAGCTCGTTCTGCAGGCCGACCAGGGATTCGAGCACGTCCATCGGGAGCCGCGAGCTGATGCGGATTTTGGGCAGGCCGAGCGACTCGTAGAGCGGGCCCCGCTGGTAGCGCTCCAGCTCGATTTCCAGGGCGGCGCGGCGGCTGGGCGGTTCGGTGCCGAGCAGCTGGTCCATGCTGACTTCGAGGGCCTTGGCGAGCGACTGGAGCATGCCGAGTTTGGGCTCGCGCTTGCCGTTCTCGATCAGCGACAGCTGGGAGGGGGCGGTTCCGACGGCGGCACCCAGGTCATCGAGCGTCTTGCCTTGCGCTTTACGCAAGTGCCGCACGCGGCGACCCAGGCTGATGAGGTCGATGTCGCCGTCGTTAGCGTCCTCCAGTGAGGCCTTCGCGGGACGGTGCCAGCTGGTGGAAGTCATTTCTTGAGGATACGCGAAGAAATGCAAATCTTTCCAGCATTTTGGTCTAGATAGCCCCTTGCAGGGTGCGGAATAGTCGTTTTCACGAAGAAGTTCGACCCCCAAGCCGTAACCCAAGTCACTCGGTGAAACAGCCGGGACAACCAAGGAGAGCAGCAATGACCGCATCATTTGAGCCGGCCCCGCAGACCCCCGAAGAGGCAGCAAAGGCACTGGAGCTCGAGTGGGCCGCCAATCCCCGCTGGGAGGGCATCACTCGCGATTACTCCGCGGCCGATGTCGTCCGTCTCCGTGGCCGTGTCCAGGAGGAGCACACGCTGGCCCGCCGCGGGTCCGAGAAGCTGTGGAAGCAGCTGACCGAGGAAGCCAAGACCGGCCAGTACACCAACGCCCTCGGCGCCCTGACCGGCAACCAGGCGGTCCAGCAGGTCAAGGCCGGGCTGCGCGCCATCTATCTCTCCGGCTGGCAGGTCGCCGCCGACGCCAACCTCTCCGGCCACACCTACCCGGACCAGTCGCTCTACCCGGCCAACTCGGTGCCGCAGGTGGTCCGCCGGATCAACAACGCGCTGCTGCGCGCCGACCAGATCGAGTTCTCCGAGGGCAAGCAGACCGTCGAGGACTGGCTGGTGCCGATCGTGGCCGACGCCGAGGCCGGCTTCGGCGGCCCGCTGAACGCCTACGAGCTGATGAAGTCGATGATCGCCGCCGGCGCCTCGGGCGTCCACTGGGAGGATCAGCTGGCTTCCGAGAAGAAGTGCGGCCACCTCGGCGGCAAGGTGCTGATTCCCACGCAGCAGCACATCCGCACCCTCAACGCAGCCCGGCTTGCCGCGGATGTGGCGGGAACGCCGTCGGTCATTATTGCCCGCACGGACGCCGAGGCCGCCACCCTGATCACGTCCGACGTCGACGAGCGGGACCGCGAGTTCATCACCGGCGAGCGCACCCCGGAGGGCTTCTACAAGGTCCGCAACGGGATCGAGCCCTGCATCGCCCGCGCCAAGGCCTACGCCCCGTACTCCGACCTGATCTGGATGGAGACCGGCACGCCGGACCTGGAGCTGGCCCGCAAGTTCGCCGAGGCCGTCAAGTCCGAGTTCCCGGACCAGATGCTGTCCTACAACTGCTCGCCGTCCTTCAACTGGAAGAAGCACCTGGACGACGCCACCATCGCCAAGTTCCAGCGCGAGCTCGGCGCGATGGGATTCACCTTCCAGTTCATCACCCTCGCCGGCTTCCACGCCCTGAACTACTCGATGTTCGACCTGGCCCACGGCTACGCCCGGTCCGGGATGAGCGCCTACGTCGAGCTGCAGGAACGCGAGTTCGGCGCCGAAGACCGCGGCTACACCGCAACCAAGCACCAGCGCGAAGTGGGCACCGGCTACTTCGACCAGATCTCCACTGCCCTCAACCCCAACGGCAGCACCCTGGCCCTGGTGGGTTCCACCGAAGAAGGCCAGTTCCACTAAAGGAACCCGTACGACGCCGGTGCCCGCCTTCCGCTATAGGCGGCACCCGCCGTCGTACTTTTACAGATTTTTTGAGGAGTGAGTCCCATGAACGACCCGATCACCTTGAACGGCATCACGCTGACCGGCACCTACGTGCGGCGGCAGGAGGAAGTGCTGACCGCGCAGGCGCTGGACTTCGTCGCCCGGCTGCACCGCGCCACGAAGGACCGCCGCCAGGAACTGCTTGAGCTGCGCGAGGAGCGGCGCCGGGCGATCGCCCGCGGCGAGGACCCGAAGTTCCTCGAGGAGACCCGGCACATCCGCGAGGACTCCTCCTGGCAGGTCGCGCCGATCGCTCCCGGGCTGGAGGACCGCCGCGTCGAGATCACCGGCCCGGTGGACCGGAAGATGACCATCAATGCGCTGAACTCCGGCGCCAAGGTCTGGCTGGCCGACATGGAGGACTCCTCGACCCCGAGCTGGTCCAACGTCATCAACGGGCAGCTGAACCTGACCGACGCGCTGGACCGCAGGATCGACTTCACCACCGACGCCGGCAAGGAATACAAGCTGCGCGGCGAGAAGCTGACCGATATGCCGACCATCGTGATGCGCCCGCGCGGCTGGCACCTGCCGGAGAAGCACATGCTCATCGACGGCGAGCCGCTGGCCGGCGGGATCGTGGACTTCGGGCTCTACTTCTTCCACAACGCGCAGCGGCTCATCGCCCAGGGCCGCGGCCCGTACTTTTACCTGCCGAAGATCGAATCGCACCTGGAAGCCCGGCTGTGGAACGACGTGTTCATCATGGCGCAGAACCTGCTCGGCGTCCCGCAGGGCACCATCCGCGCCACCGTGCTGATCGAGACCATCACGGCCGCGTTCGAGATGGAGGAGATCCTCTACGAGCTGCGCGACCACGCCGCGGGCCTGAACGCCGGCCGCTGGGACTACATCTTCTCCGTCATCAAGAACTTCCGCACCCGCGGCCCGCGGTTCGTGCTGCCGGACCGCACCCAGGTCACCATGACCGCGCCGTTCATGCGCTCCTACACCGAGCAGCTGGTCCGCGCCTGCCACCGCCGCGGCGCCATGGCCATCGGAGGGATGGCCGCGTTCATCCCGAACCGCCGCAAGCCGGACGTCAACGCGATCGCCATGGAGCAGGTCCGCGCCGACAAGACCCGCGAGGCCGGCGACGGCTTCGACGGCTCCTGGGTGGCGCACCCGGACCTGGTGCCGGTGGCCCGCGAGGTCTTCGACTCCGTGCTCGGCGACCGCCCCAACCAGGTGGACCGCAAGCGCGAGGACGTCACCCCGGACGACCGCGGGCTGCTGAACATCGCCGGCACCGAGGGCGCCATCACCGAGACCGGCATCCGCACCAACATCGAGGTCGGCATCCAGTACATCGAGTCCTGGCTGCGGGGCCACGGCGCGGCCGCCATCAAGAACCTGATGGAGGACGCCGCGACCGCCGAAATCTCGCGCTCCCAGATCTGGCAGTGGATCCACGCCCATGCCATCACTAACGACGGCGAAATCGTCACCGAGCGCTGGGTGCGGGAACTGCTGGACGAGGAGTTCGACAAGCTGCCAAGGTTTGACGGCGACCGGTTTGATGACGCCCGCGAGATCTTCGAAACCGTCTCGCTCGGCATCGACTTCCCGGCCTTCCTGACCATCCCGGCCTACGAAAATTACCTGGCCGAGAAGGACGAGAAGCCCCGCCGCCGGCGCCAGCCGCAGCCGCAGCGCGAGCGCGAAATGGCCGTCGCCTAACGCACGAAGGGGCCGCACTCCCAAATCCTCCGGGTGCCGCCCCTCCCCCAACCCGTCCGGCGGGCGGTTCCTTCCATCCCGCCCGCCGGCAACCCTCTTTCCGCGGAGCCGCCCGGCCACACACATCGCCACGCAGTCGCCCGAAGACCGGGCGGGCCGGGTGCCCCGCGGAAGCACCTTTAGTATCGGCCCCCGACTTAATCGGTCGCGATCTGCATCCGGCGGAGAACGGTATCGGCCACGCTGTGCTGGACTCGCGGCCGGCCTCTACCGATAGACCTCGCGTCGGTGCCCGATTCGAAGCACAAGGATGAGCAGTTCACCGTCGTGGATTTCGTAGATGATCCGATAATCACCGGTCCTGACCCGCCATTCCCCGCTGCCGCCAACCAGCTGCTTGGCCAGTGGCGGCCGGGGATTCGTGCGGAGGATTTCGATGGTGCGCAGGATCCTGATCTGGGCCGCCCGGTCCAGCTTCCTCAAATGCCGGGCTGCCGGAGCCGCATACCGAACCTCGAAGGGCTCGCTCAAACCTCGATCCCTAGTTCAGCCAAGAGCGCCTCGTGCGAGACCGTCGGCTCAGTCTCCTGCCGAGCGGTCTTCGCAGCTTCTATATCCTCTGCGTCTTCGAGTGCCTCGACTGCACGGCGGAAAAAGGCAATGTCAACGACCGCGGCTACGTCACGCCCGCGGCGCGAGATGGACACTGGCTCGGAGCGTACTGCGTCGAGCAGTTCGGCCCAATGTTGGCGCGCTTCGTTGGAAGGAACAGACCTCATGGAACAATCGTAAGCTTCGTACGATTTGTAAGCTATCGGCCATCAGTGATCCAAGGAGGGCGCTTCGGACCTTGTCGACGAGGGCATCCACCTCGGCTGCAGACGCGGCAGGAAAGGACAGCAGGCATTCGGTCTGGTCGCCGGAGGCGGTAGGCCGGTTGTTGGTCACCCAGCCGAAGCCTCCTTCCGGGATGAACATGATCCGCAGGCCGGAATTCACCCGGAACTGCAGCGGCTCGGGAACCCTATCGTCGGCAAGTTCGCCCACGGGCTGGAAGCTGAGGGCTGCGTAGAAGTCGTAGGCCTGATCTCCCGAGCGGCGTCTTCAGCCTCTGCCAGAAGCCGCGAAGGCAGATGGAGAGCTTGCTCAGCGATATAGGGCGGGATGGCCGCCGCGTAGGTTCGGGGCCGAGCCGACTGCTGGTAGCGCGAGACCGACCAAGCGACGGCGTCCGGTCCTTTCCATTCGAGTTCTTCAGCGCCAATGGCTGGCCATCCACTCGCGACGGCACCTCCCGGGGACGTGTCTCTGCCTCCGGGAACCTCACTCTTTACCGGGTCGGCCCGCCAGCCGTCTGATGATCCGACTGAAGCCATTTCATCACTTTAGCCAAAAGTGATGAAACCAGTCACAGAAGAATAATTACGGGTCGACAAGCGACCGGTTCGCCGGGTCCAGATTCCTTTGTCGCCAGACACCCCCAGCTGCACGAGACCAACCGGTCGGAGCCCAATGTTTGACTGGCAGCATGTTGGTCACGCCGATCTGGTTCCTCGTCGTTGCCTTCGTCGCCATGATCGTCCTCTATTTCAGGGACCGGCGACGGCATAAGCTTCAATCCGCGCCGGTTCTAGAGCAACGCGCCGCGGAACGAACACAGCTGGTGAATGATCACGACAAACAGCATTCCTCGTGGCTCCAACGTCGCTGCTCCTCTACATGCCAGCGCTCCTCCTCCGCCGGGTTCTACGGTGGAGGCCTATGTCGGACAGCGGCAGCCGGCGTTGCTGCAGCCGCCGGCTGGCGCAGGTAGACTCGCAGGCAGTGACACGGGGTGCCCTTGAGGGGCTGAGAAGAAACCCGTTGAACCTGATCTAGTTCGTACTAGCGAAGGGATGTCATGCAGCGGCCGCCGTGCGGTGCGCTGCACCCATCTTTTCGCCTTAGTTTTTAAGGTGGAGAATTTCAATGCAGCTCGCAGAACAAACCGTATTGGTAACCGGCGGTGGCCGTGGACTCGGGGCTCGGATCGTGGCAGCTTTCGCGGAAGCCGGTGCCCGGATCGTCATCAATTACCGCAGCAGCGGCGCGGCCGCCGAGGAACTGGCCACAAAGTTCGGGCCGGAACAGGCCGTGGCCCTGCAGGCTGACGTCACCGATGCCGGACAGGTGGCGGAGCTGTTCAGACGGGCCGAAGCCCACTTCGGCGGCGCCGTGACCACAGTGGTCAACAACGCGCTGGCGGACTTCTCCTTCAATGGAGATGCGCGCTCCGGCGCAGCGAGTATCTCCTGGCCGGAGTTCGAGGCCCAGTTCTCCGGCAGCGTCCGGGGCGCCTTGAACACCACCCAGCAGGCAATTCCCGGCATGAGCGGCCAGCGGTTCGGCCGGATCATCAACATCGGAACCAACCTCTTCCAGAATCCGGTTGTGCCCTACCACGACTACACCGCGGCCAAGGCGGCACTGCTCTCGCTGACCCGGACGCTGGCGGCAGACCTTGGCCCGCACAACATCACCGTCAACATGGTCTCGGGCGGCTTGCTCCGCACCACCGACGCCAGTTCCGCCACGCCGGAAGAGGTCTTCGACCTGATCGCCGCCTCCACTCCGCTGCGCAAAGTCACGACGCCGGAAGAACTGGCCGACGCGGTCCTGTTTTTCGCTTCGCCCTGGGCCCGCTCGGTAACCGGACAGAACCTGATGGTCGACGGCGGACTGGTGATGAACTAGTGGCTGCCCGGCAACTGCACTTCAACGCGTTCCTGTTCGGCTGCGGCCATCACAGCGCAGCCTGGCGCCGGCCGCAGTCCCCCATCGAGCATCTCGGCGACATCGAATTCTACGAGCGGCTGGCCGGAACTGCCGAGCGGGGCCTGTTCGACGCCGTTTTCTTCGCCGACGGCCACTCGGCAGGCGATCCGGGCGCAGGTCCACTCTGGCATCTGGAACCGCTCACGGCACTGTCCGCCATGGCCCGGGCGACCAGCAGGATCGGCCTGGTCAGCACCGTTTCGGCCACGTTCCACACGCCGTTCCACGCCGCACGCATGCTGGCCTCGCTCGACCACATCAGTGCCGGACGCATCGGCTGGAATGTGGTCACGTCGATGTTCGACGCCGAGGCCCGCAATCACGGCCTGGCGGCCATGCCCGGGCATCAGGAACGCTATGACCGTGCCGCCGAGTTCATCGACGTCGCCCTGCGGCTGTGGGATTCCTGGACGGACGACGCCCTTGTCCTGGACCGGCAGGGGTACTACGCGGACCCATCCAGAGTCCGGCCGCTGCATCACGACGGACCGCACTTTCTGGTGGATGGCTCCCTCAACGTGCCGCGCTCCCCGCAGGGCCGGCCTGTGCTGTTCCAGGCCGGCGCCTCGGAGCAGGGACGCGACCTCGCTGCACGCTATGCAGAAGCCATCTACGCCGTCGCCTATGATCTACCCGCTGCACAGGCGTACTACGCGGATGTGAAACGCCGTATCGCCGCAGCCGGACGAAACCCGGACACGGTTGCTGTCATGCCCGGACTGGTGACCTACATCGGGACAACGACGGCGGAGGCCAAGGCCAAGCAGGCGGAGACCGATGCGCTGCTGCCCACGGAACACTCCCTGGCCCAGCTGGGCACCTTCATCCAGCAGGACTGCAGCGACTGGGAACTGGACGCTCCCGTACCACCCCTGCCTCCGGCGTCGGAGTTCACCGGACCGCAGGGCCGCTACGCCACCATCCTGCGGATTATCGAGGTCGAACGGCCCACCGTGCGCCAGCTGCTCGGATGGCTGGCGGCCGGCGGCGGTCACTGCACCATGACCGGCACCCCCGAACAAGTGGCAGACCAGATCGAGCTCTGGTGCACCTCCGGCGGGGCGGACGGATTCAACCTGATGCCGCCGCTGCTGCCGGATTCCCTCGACGAGTTCGTGGACCGTGTCATTCCGGTGCTGCAGCGTAGGGGGCCGTTCCGCACGTCCTATGCGGGCGGCACGCTGCGCGAGCATCTGGGGCTGGACCGACCGGCCGTCGGCGCCCTCGCGTAAAAGCCATCGGCTCGCCAAGGTACGGGACGCCTGTGTGGCGGCATACGGAAGTCACCACCAGCCGGATCCTTTGGCCCCGCTTTGCTAGGCGAGCGAGGCGAGGACCAGGGGCGGCTGGCCGTTCCAGCTGCCGGTGAGGGTGTGGGTGCCGGCGGGGCTGTTGCCGGAGCTGGCGAGACGATTGCCGCCGGCGGCGCTGTCGGCGGCTGCGGGGAGATGGTCGACGGCGAGGGCTACTTCGCCTGCCGAAATGGTGGTGACGCTGCCTGCGGTGGCGGGCATCGCCGTCGTTATTTCCGGCACCTGCGTGCCCGGGGTGCCGGTGCCGCGGACGGTAACGACGGCGGGGATGGGCTCGAGCGTGCCGTCGACGTCGCGGAACACTTCGGCTTGGGGGCGGCCTTCGAGGATGGTGGCGGCGAGGGCGGCGGCGAAGACCGGGTCGGCGGTGGCGTCGTAGATCCAGCGCTGGCCGAGGACGGAGTGCTCCATGGTGCCGGCGAGCGAGCTGTCGGCGCCGGGCAGTGGTGCGCCGCGGTAGGTCAGCGGGACGTGGACAATGCGGCCGTCGTCGAGCTTCAGCAGGTGGGATTCCATTCCGACGGCGCCAGCCGGGTCGTCGAAGCGGTAGGCGCCGAGGTACTCGAAGTCCGGGGCGGTCCCTGCCGCTGCGGAGAACCACGGCTGCTGCGGCAGCCAGGCGGACAGGAGCTCTTGCTTGGTCGGGTTCAGGACTGCGTCGTAGATGATGGCCATGGCTGTAGCCTACGACGCATTCGTGATGATGGAGATGAACTGGTGGGCGGCCGAGGTTGGTGCGGGCTGTCCGGTCCAGACCATCGTGAAAGGGCGGTAGAGCCGGATGCCCTCGATGTGGACCTCGGCGAGAGCGCCGCTGTCCAGGTGTGGGCGGACCAGTGAGCGGCTCACGACGGCGGGGGCTATTCCGCTTGCGGCAGCGCCGGCGATCGCGCCGGTTCCGGTCATGATTGCGGCCGGGGGCGCCAGGTCATCATCGACTCCCGCGGATTGGAGTGCCAGTTCGAGGGTGCATCGGCCGGAGGCCTTATCGTCGCAGATGAGAGGGGTGCGGGCCAGTTCTGCCGGTGAGACGAGGCGATCCTGATCGGCCCATGGGTGATCGGGCGAGACGACGATGGCGAGCGGATCGTTTCGGATCCGCTGCGAGGCGAGGTCGTCCGGAACCTCCGGCGTCTCGATGAATCCCAGGGTCGCCACGTGTCCGCGTACCCGCTTGATGACATCGGCGCTGCTGCCGGAAATGAGGCGGACTGTGGGAGCGTCCGGGGCCCGCCGAAGTGCATCCATCCAGCCGGGCAGGAGCTGCTCCGAGATGGATTGGCTGGCGGCCAGGCAGATATCGGCCGTGTTGCGCAGCGATCGCACGGAGGACGCGAAGGTGTCAGCGGCTTCCAGAAGGGGCCTGGCCCACTCGATGACCAGTTTGCCGTCATCCGACAATGCTGAACCGCTGCGTGTGCGGTGAATGAGTGTCCGCCCCAGACGGCGTTCTGCTAGTTGGATGCGTGCCGAAACGGCCTGCTGGGTCACCCCGGCGTTCTATGCTGCACGGCGGAGGCTTCCCGTCCGATCGATGCTCTCCAAGAGCCTCAATGTTTCCAAGTCTAGGTCCATCAGAACCTCCCTCCTTGCGGCAACCGTACCAAGGGGTCACAAGTCCGCGTTGTCACTAGGCAACTAGAACTTCGTAGCCGTTCCGCCTGCGCGACGGAAGCATGGCTGTTATGAGCGATGCAGCTACCGGGTATCCAAGTGGAGCACTCAAATTCGCCGGCCAGGCCCACCATGCGGCACGCGGACAGCGGACACTGATCGCGATTGTCCAGGTCATGGCCTTGGCTGTCTGGTTCTCGGCGTCGGCTGTGGTTCCGTCCCTCCAGCTCGAGTGGCAGATCAGCCCCGCAGCCGCAGTATGGATCACGGCATCGACCCAAGTGGGCTTCGTGTTGGGCGCACTCGCTTCTGCCCTTGCCAACCTTGCCGACCGCCTGCGGCCGGACTGGCTGCTCGCATGGGCCGCCGGCGGCGCCGCGGCTTCCACGGCCGTCTTTGCGCTGTGGACCAACGACCTTGCCATCGCCGTCCTCCTGAGGTTTGCCACCGGAGTTTTCCTGGCCGGGGTGTATCCGGTGGGGATGAAGCTTATGGCGTCCTGGTCCAGCCCGGCGCAGCGGGGCCGGGCCTTTGGGCTGTTGATCGGCGCCCTCACACTGGGATCTGCGTTGCCGCACCTTATCGGTGCTTTCCAGCTGCCCTGGCAGGCGGTTCTCCTCGTGGCTGCCTGCGTGACCCTGGGCGGGGGCATACTTTGCGCGGCGGCTGTCCGCCCCGGGCCGCTGTTTGAGAGCCGTTCGGTGCGCCTCGATCCGGGGTTCGTGCTGCGCCTACTGCGCAATCGTGCCCAGCGGCTGGTCAACATCAGTTATTTCGGGCATATGTGGGAGCTCTATGCGTTGTGGACGTGGCTGCCGTCATTCATGCTGGCCTCGCACAGCCAGACTTCCCAGTCGGGATGGTCGATTGGTGCAACGGTCTTTTTCTGTATCGGCGTGGCCGGGGTGGCCGGCTGCGTGATCGGTGGTTGGGCCGCTGACCGTCACGGCCGTGCCAAGACGGCGGGACTTTCCCTTGCTCTCAGCGGTGCCTGCTGCCTCGCGTCTGTCGCCGCCTTCAACGCCCCATGGCCGGTCCTGGCTGTCTTCGCGTCCCTTTGGGGAGCTGCAGTGATCGCCGACTCCGGAGTGTTCTCCACACTCTTGACCGAAGTGACTGAACCGGAGCACGTCGGTACCGCCCTGACGCTCCAGACTTCCCTCGGTTTCCTCGTCACGATCGTCTCGATCCAAATCGTTCCGGTCATTTCGGGGTTGGTGGGGTGGCAGTACGCCTTCCTCGTCCTTTTCGCCGGCCCCCTCGCCGGCGTTGCCGCGCTCTCCCGACTCCGGTTGCTGCATGTTGAGACGCGGTCGCGTCCCATTGTCGGAGCTACTCGTGCGCGTTTAGCGAAGTAGCTCCGGAGCTAGTACGTCCGCTCAACGTCGAACTCGAGGGCCGGCAGCGCGGCGCGGCGGCGGACCAGGTCCAGTGCGTGGGCATCCAGCCGCCGGTCCTCGTCGGTGCGGAGCGCGAGCTGCGGGACCTCGGCCGCGTGGCCGTCCTGGTTGCGCGTGACGAACACGGTCATGCACTGGGCGGTGTCGCGCCACTCTCCCCCGCGCGGGTCGCGGGCGCGGACATGGACGGCGATGTGCATGGAGTGCGGGCCGGTGTGGATCATCCGCGCCGACAGGTCCACCAAGTCACCGATGTGGATGGGGCTCAGGAAGTGGATGCCGCCCGAGTACACGGCCACGGCGTCGGCGCCGCACCAGCCCATGGCGCAGGCCCGGGCCACCTCGTCGATCCACCGCATGACGATCCCGCCGTGCGCGTTGCCGCCCCAATTCACATCCCCAGGTGCCGCCAGGAAGCGGAACCGCTCCGCCGGCGTCGTACCTGCGTCCGTGTACTCCTGCGCGCGCATGATGTCGCGGATCTCGCGGCGCGCTTCGACGCGGCCGGCGATGCCGCGGGCCAGGCGTTCCGAGGCTTCGTCGGTCGGCGTCCAGGCCGGCACGGAGCGCGGCCGGCCGTCCTCGTCTACGGCGACGAACACGAGGATGCAGTCCATGGCCGGCTTGAACTGCCGCGAGCGCACGTCGGCGGCGTCGACAGTGATCACGACCTGCATGCTGGACCGGCCGGTGTGCGCGATGCGGGCCTTGACCTCGATCAGGTCGCCGTTGCGGATCGGCCGGGTGAAATGCACGTTGCCCACATAGGCGGTGACGCAGTAGCCGCCCGAGTAGCCGACGGCGCAGGCGTAGCCGGCCTTGTCGATCCACTCCAACACCCTGCCGGCCTGCACCGTTGTGCCGTCCGCGGCAACGTCGCCGGGTGCGGCGAGGAAGCGCAGCGTGATCGAATCTTCCATTCCGACATGGTAGCCCTGCAGCGGGTTGGCGGCCGGCAATGTAAGGCAGCCCACAGGCGTCCGCGGGAGGCGGCCCGCCGGGCGTAGAATTGATTGGCCGCTTTTCCGGCCAGGCCTCCTTCTTCGAAACCTAGGTTTTCTTTCCATGGCTCAGTTCACCCAGGCCCTCGCGCGCGGCCTGAATGTCCGACACATCCGGTTCATGGCGCTCGGTTCCGCCATCGGCACGGGGCTGTTCTACGGCTCCGCCGCGGCGATCCAGGCGGCCGGGCCGGCCGTGCTGCTGGCCTACATGATCGGCGGCGCTGCCGTCTTCCTGGTCATGCGGGCTCTCGGCGAGATGGCCGTGCGGCATCCGGTGTCCGGCTCGTTCGGGCAGTACGCGAGCCGCTATCTGGGGCCGTTCGCCGGGTTCATTACTGGGTGGACGTTCGCGTTCGAGATGGCCATCGTGGCGATCGCGGACGTGACGGCGTTCGGCATCTACATGGGCTTCTGGTTCCCGGAGGTGCCGCGCTGGATCTGGATCCTCGCCGTGGTCTTCCTGATCGCGGCGCTGAACCTGATGCGGGTGAAGGTCTTCGGCGAAGCGGAGTTCTGGCTGTCCATCGTCAAGGTCGGCGCGATTATCGCGATGATCCTGGGCGGGGCGGCGATTGTGGCCTTCGGCTTCGGGCTACCCGACGCCGCCAACCCGGGCCTGGGCACCATGCTCGGCGAGGGCGGGTTCTTCGCGAACGGGTTCTGGGGACTGCTGGCCTCCTTCTCGATCGTGATGTTCGCCTTCGGCGGGATCGAGACGATCGGCATCACGGCCGGCGAGGCGGAGAACCCGAAGAATGCCATTCCGGCGGCGGTGAACACTGTGCCGGTGCGGATCCTGCTCTTCTACGTCTGCACCCTGGCCGTGCTGATGATGATCTTCCCGTGGAACCAGATCGACGGCGAAACCAGCCCGTTCGTGCAGATTTTCGATGCGCTGGGGATTCCCGCCGCGGCGCACATCCTCAACGCCGTCGTCATCACGGCCGCGCTCTCTGCGATCAACTCGGACACCTTTGGTGCCGGCCGGATGATGTACGGGCTGGCGCAGCAGGGGCAGGCTCCGGCGTCGTTCGCCAAGATCTCCCGTCACGGTGTGCCGTGGATGACCGTGGCGACGATGACCGCAGTGCTGCTGGCCGGCGTCGTACTTAATGCCCTGCTGCCTGAATCCCTGTTCACGATCATCGCCTCCATCGCAACGTTCGCGACCGTCTGGGTATGGCTGATGATCCTGCTCTCGCACATCGCGATGAAGCGCGAGATCAGGCGCAAGGGGCTGGCCGCGTCCGAGTTCGGCGTGCCGTTCTGGCCGGTGGCGTCCTACGCGGCGCTGGCGTTCATGGTGTTCATCGTGGTGCTGCTGGGCGTGATGCCGGATACCCGCGTCGCGATGGTGGTCGGCGTGGTGTGGATCGGGCTGCTGTTCGTGGCATACCGGTTCGGGGTCAAGGGCAAGGGGCACGCCCGCGCCGAACTGGTGGACCAGACTGCCGCGGCGCCGGCAGATCCCGCAGGAGCCGAGCAGATCAACGCGGGACGGTAATCCCGCTGCCGGCCGCAGCTGTCCCAATATAAGCAGACAGCCGCGGCCGCAGCTGAGGCTTAGCGCTTCTTCGTGACGGCGGTGATGTCCGAGGCGGCAGCGTCAGCGGCCTTGGCCTTCTTCTCGTTCCGCTTTTCCTTGATGGACTTGGCGGATTTCTTGGATGCGGTCGACCGCGGGGATTTATCAGCCATGGTGGCCTCCTTAGCGGCAGCACGTGATGCTGCGCCCTCACGGGAGCAAGAGTTGCTCCGTATGTTGACCATACGCCACGGCACCTAATGCAGCCCCGGGATACCCTGAGACATGGCGAACAATTATGTCCGGGGTGCCTCGATCACCAGCGCCGCATCGCGGGCCGAGATCCACGACATGCTCACCCGCTGCGGCGCTACTGGCTTCCGCTGCGGATCCGAGGACGGCCGGACGGCGATCACCTTCACCGCCGGCCATCGCCAGTTCCGCTTCGTTTATGTCCCTCCCGGCTCCGAGGGTCCCGGCACTGGGAAGCCGGTTCCGGGGGCAAAGTCCCATGAGGACGCTTCCCGCCGGTACTGGCACAAGCTGTCCATGCTGATCCAGGCGAAGCTCGAAGCCGTGGCGGCCGGCGTTGCCACCTTCGAGGAGGAGTTCCTCGCGTACATGGTGGTGCCCGGCGGCGAGACAGTTTTCCAGAATGTGGAATCGGGGATCGCCAAGGCTTACGCCACCGGTGTCCGGAGGGCATTGCTGAACGACGGCGGCAGGTAGCCGTAGGGGATTTTCGCACCGGCGTTTTCGGCAGGATTCTGCCGGTCAAGGCACCTCAGGGTCTGCACGCGGACCTTTCCCCTCAAATCGGCATTTTTCTGCCGATTGGTTAGATTCTTTCTATACGGAGCAGAATCACTCCATATGGGCGGCAGGACGAACAACCTCCGGACAAGGCATTGGGCAGATTTCGCGGCCACCCTGGATCTACCTCAGCGCGCCGCACGACGACTGGACACCCTTGCGCTCAAAGCAGCGATCGCCGTCGATCTCGCCTCCCTGCCGTTCGGCGGATTCCCGCTGAACCATGCCCAGCGGGAACTGCGCCTGCGGCGCCAGGTAGAAGCAGTCGCCGGCTAGCGCTGCCTGCCGGGACCCGGGGCCTCCTCAGGCGAGGAGGATAATGGATTGTTGCGTGGAGCAAGCATCGAGGGCAGGTCGAGGAGAGGAACGAGGTCAAACGTGGGCGTTGAACCGGCAGGCAGGCTGTGGACCAGGGACTTTGTCCTCGCGATCGTGACGAACCTGTTCATCTCGATGGTCTACTACCTCCTCATGGTGTCAATGGCGCTCTACGCCGTGGAACGGTTCCGGGCCTCGGACAGCGCGGCCGGCTTCGCGTCCAGCTCCTTCATCCTCGGGGCGGTCGTGTCACGGCTGTTCAGCGGCAAGCTGATGGAGGTGGTGGGCCGCAAGCGTCTGCTCATCGTGAGCCTTGGCCTGTACACGCTGCTGTCCTACCTCTACATTCCCAGCGGTTCGCTCGAGCTGCTGCTGGCGCTGCGGCTGCTGCACGGCATGGCGTTCGGGGCGGGCAGCACTGCGCTGGCGGCGGGCGTCCAGGGGCTCATCCCGCCGGCGCGGCGCAGCGAGGGCACCGGTTATTTCGGGGTTTCGACGACGTTGTCGACGGCGGTGGGCCCGTTCCTGGCGGTGCTGCTGTCCGCGGGCGGCAACTACGACGGCATCTTCTGGTTCTGCACCATCTCCTCGATCGCCGCGCTGGCGGTGGGCCTGCTGGTCCGCCTGCCCGAACGCCGGCCTGCCGCCGTCGAAATTCCTGCACCGGAGGATCCCGCGGCTCCCGGTCCGGTTCCGCCCGTGCACAAGCGGCGGCGGCTGGGCCTGACCTCGTTCGTCGACCCGGATGCCCTGCCGATCTCACTGGTCACGCTGCTGGGCGGCTTCGCCTACTCCGGCATCGTCGCGTTCCTGACTTCCTACACCCGGGAGGAAGGGCTGGATTCCGCAGGCGCTGTGTTCTTCCTGGTCTACGCGGTCGCGGTCCTGGTCTCCCGGCTCTTCGCCGGACGGCTCCAGGACCGGCGCGGGGACAACATGGTGATGTATCCGCTGCTGCTGGTGTTCGCGGCGGGCCTGGCACTGCTCGCCGTGGAGCCCAGTCCCGTCACGATCGTGCTCGCCGCCGTCGGCACCGGGCTGGGCTTCGGCGGCCTGATGCCCGCGGTGCAGGCCATCGCGGTCAAGGCGGTGCCGGAGGCGCGGATCGGCCTGGCGACTTCCACGTTCTTCGTGATGCTCGATGTCGGCGTGGGCTTCGGCCCGGTGCTGCTGGGCGTCTTCCTGCCGCTGACCGGATTCGCCGGCATGTACGCAGTGCTGTGCGCCCTCGTGGTCCTCACGATCGGGGTGTACCTGCTGGTGCACGGCCGGAAACCGGTGTCCCGCCGGCCCGGGGCGGCAACTGCAGTCGGGGATGCGGGTGCAGGCATTTCCGGCTAGACTCCCCGCAATCCCCGCACGACCGCCGCAAGTCGCAATCACTCGGGAGGTTTGAGGTGCCGGACACCACTTGCCACATGTCGATCTCGCTGGACGGCTTCGTCGCCGGACCGGACCAGAGCCGCGAGGACCCCCTGGGCAAGCGGGGCCTGGAGTTGCACGGCTGGCACATTGGCGACCCGCGAGCCAACGATGCGGATGAGGCCGCGAACAAGTGGCTCATGCGCCCGCGGGGCGCATATGTGATGGGCCGGAACATGTTCGGCCCGATCCGCGGGGACTGGGATGAGGAATGGACCGGGTGGTGGGGCTCCGAACCGCCGTACCACGCGCCGGTGTTCGTGCCGACCCATTACGGACACGACCCGATCCGGATGGACGGCGGGACGACCTTCCACTTCGTCACCGAGGGCTTTGACGCGGCCTACTCCGCGGCATGCCAAGCAGCCGGCGACAAGGGCGTGGACATCGCCGGCGGGGCCTCGACAGTCCGGCAGGCACTGACCGCCAATGTGATCGACGAACTCACCCTCGACATCGCACCGGTCCTGCTCGGTTCGGGCGAGCGCATCTTCGACGGCGTCGAATCCTTCGGCTTCGAGCCCGTCGAGGTTCTCCACTCACCACTGGCTACCCACATCCGCTACCGCCGCATTGGCTAACTCCGCTGGGACGAGGTGCCGTTATCGGCTACTGGCTCGGAATCATGCGGGACAACATGCGAACCGGGGTTTCTAGTAGTTTCCGGAGAGCGCGAATTCAGCCAACAGGGTTTTCACATGATGGGCAAATGCTGGAGCACCGGCATCCACCAAGGCATGAGTCAGGCTTTTGCTTGAAGGTCGTCCTGCCCAGTAGCTCAGCTGCCTTTTGGTGGCGGCCCGAACTGCGTCAGGTCGCCGTTCATTTATGAGGCAAAGCATCTCGTCCGGACTGAAGATCTCGAATTCGAACCGTTCGGAGAAGGGCTCAAAGTCCGAATAGTTGGCTGTCACCAAGTAGTCCACGCTGCCGTGCGCGGCGGCTGCCAGTACATGAGCGTCGAATTTGTCGTTGCTTTCCAAGAGACCAGGATCGATTTCATAGCCGATGATCATGGCGTCGGGAAACGATTCTGTAAGCCGCCGCCGCCAGCCGCCGATTTGTTGCTCCGACCAGCCGGGGTGTTTGCGCCGAATATGGTACTGGTACTCCGACATCACGTCTTCGCTCCAATGCAAGGAGATGCCTTCGATGCCGGCATTCAAGGAAATAAGGCTGAACCAGTCACGCAGGGTGCGCGAAAAGAGTACGTTGGCGTCTAAGAAGATGCGCGTGGCCCCCGGTTGCATAGACTCAGCCTATGCACGGCCGGGAGCCACGTTCGGAATTTACTCCCCGAAACCCGTAGCGTCTTCGAGCTCTCGGAGTTCGTCGAAGGACTTGCGCTGGTGGTCCAGCCGCTGTTCAGCAAAAGTGCGAAGGTCGGAGCGGTTGAAGCGGGTATGCGAACCGACCTTGTGGGAGGGAATCGTTCCCTTCGCCGCCAGCTTGAGCAGTGTTGGCCGGGATATGCCCAGGACCTTTGCGGCTTCAACACTGGTCAAGGCCTTTGGTAGCTGGGTGAGGCCAATTGACTGTCCGGAAGCCGCTAGCCGAAGAACTGTCTGAAGCAAGTTGCTCAAAGCCTCCGGCACGACGACGGCCTCTCCAGTACTGGACTCGATCCGGATTAGAAGGTCCTTGGGATCGATCTCGTGAAAATGGCGTGAAACCTCCTGCGCCTCCTTGCTTTGGGAAGAAGTCACATCGATGGTTCGAACGTTTTGAATGGCTGTGAGTGCACCCACCACATCTCCTTTCAGTTATTTCAATCTTCACGCCTAAGTGAAATAAGTGCAAGCAACTGCGGATACCGCTCTTGGGCCGGTCGGAACCTGAGGGGATGGTTGCGGGCCAAAGGAATACCGCGGACGGCGTCAATGTTGACGTGTCCATGAAGATTGAGATTTGGTCTGACGTTGCCTGCCCGTGGTGCTTCATTGGAAAGCGCCGCTTCGAGAGCGCCCTGGAAAACTTTGAGCACAAGGACGGGGTGGAGGTCCAGTGGCGCAGCTACCAGCTGGACCCTTCGCTGCCGGAGCAGTATGACGGCAGCGAGACGGAATACCTGAGCCAGATGAAGGGCATGCCGGAGGCGCAGGTCCGCCAAATGTTCGACCATGTGAAGACCCAGGCCGCGGGCGAGGGCCTGGCCTACGACTTCGACAAGGTGGTGGTGGCCAACAGCTTCACCGCCCACCGTTTCATGCACCTGGCGAAGGAGCACGGCAAGATGGACGCAGCCAAGGAGGCGCTGCTGTCCGGCCACTTCGAACATGGGGAAAACATCGGCGACATCGACTACCTGGTGCGCACCGGCGTCGTTCTTGGCCTGGACGAGGCGGAGGTGCGTGGGGCGCTGGAGGGCGACAAGTACGCTGCCGAGGTGCGCGCCGACATCGCCGAGGCCCGTGCGCTGGGCGTGACCGGCGTGCCGTTCTTCGTGCTGGACCGCAAGTACGGGATTTCCGGCGCGCAGCCGGCAGAGGTGTTCGCGCAGGCGCTGCGCCAGGCGTGGGGTGAGCGCTCGCCCCTCACCGTGCTTTCGGGCACTAACGACGACGGCGCAACCTGCGGTCCGGAGGGCTGCAACTAAGCTTGAGGTACTTCGAGGGCGTGCCTGCCACCGCGGGCACGCCCTCAGTGCTGCCGCTGGGATAATGGCTGGCGGCGGAAACGTGGCGCGTAGGAACATGGCGCGCAGGAACGGCGAGAGGAACAGATGAGCGGGAGCGGTCGGACGCCGGGACGGCTGTGGACCAAGGACTTCATCCTCGCTTTCACCGTCAATTTCTTCATCGCGATGGTCTTCTACCTGCTGATGACCTCGATGGCGCTGTATGCGCTGGACCGGTTCCGGGCCTCCGACAGTGCGGCCGGCCTGGCCTCGAGTGCCTTTGTGGTCGGCTCGCTGATCGCGCGGATGTTCGCCGGGCGGCTGCTCGATGTGGTGGGCAGGCGCCGGATGGTGGTGGTGAGCATGGCGGCGTTCGTGGCCGCCTCGCTGCTCTATCTTCCAGCCGATTCGCTGGTCCTGCTGATCGTCCTGCGGACCCTGCACGGCATGGCGTTCGGCGCCGGGACGACCGCGCTGGCCGCCTCGGTGCAGTCGCTGATTCCGCCGGAACGGCGCGGCGAGGGCACGGGGTACTACGGCGCCTCGACGACGCTGTCCACCGCGATCGGCCCGTACCTGGCGGTGGTGCTGGCCGGTAACGGCGGCTATTCCGGCATTTTCTACTTCTCGCTCGCGAGCTCGGTGGCGGCGCTGGCGGTGGCGCTGATGCTTCGGCTGCCGGAGCGGCCGCGGACGCCGAGGACCGCGGGGGCCAGGCGGCGGGTTCCACGGCTGCGTCTGGGCGACATGGTCGATCCGGCTGCGCTGCCCATCGCGACCGTGATCCTGGTCAGCGGCGCCGCGTTCTCCGGTGTGCTGAGCTTCCTGACCTCGTACGCCGAATCGCGCGGCAATGCCGGCGAGGCGGGCACGTTCTTCCTGATCTACGCGGCGGCGGTGCTGGTCTCGCGGCTGTTCATCGGGCGGATCCAGGACCGGCGGGGCGACAATGCCGTGATGTATCCGATGATCGTGGCGCTCGCACTGGGCTTGGGCATGCTGGCGCTTGAGCCGAGCACGCTGACGATCGCCGCGTCGGCCGTGCTGACCGGTCTGGGCTTCGGCACGCTGACCACCAGCGGGTTGGCGATCGCGGTTTCGGAAACGCCGGACATGCGCGTCGGCACGGCGACGTCGACCTTCTACCTCATGCTCGACGCCGGAACGGGCGTTGGGCCTGTGGTGCTGGGGCTCATCGTGCCGCTCATTGGCTACGCCGGCATGTACGGGATACTCGGCGCAGTGATGCTGGCCGCCGTCGTTCTTTACTACTTGGTGCACGGGCGAAAACGCCGCGGCCCCCGGGCGGCGCTAGGCTAGTCCGGTTGCCCGGGAAGCGGGCGCGGTCCTGGGCGGCCGGTTGGATGGATAACGCCGGGAGGAAAACCTCCCGCCGGAGTGTGGGGAGCAGTTCGCGTGGACCTGTTGGCCGGAGTCAGCATCGATGGTTTCAAGATGCTGAGCTGGGTGCTGGCGCTGGCCGTTGGTATAGCCGTCTGCTTCTGGCCGCGGAAGCGGCACTGGGCCGCCCTTGATGCAGTGCTCGTGTGGACCGCCGCCAATGTCGGCTGGGGGATCTATGTCCTGATGCACCGGGGTGATGCGCGCTGGCCGGCCGACAGCCCGCTCTCGGCGCCGTCGCTGTCCGGGACGCCGCTCGTCGGCGAGTACCTGGGACAGCTGGACTCCTGGATGGACGGCGTGGTGAACGGGGTCAACGACCTGCAGCACCTCCAGGCGGCACTCGCTGTGGCCATGGACTTCTTCACGCTGGCCGGATGGGGCTGCCTGGCGGCGGTTCCGGCAGCGGCTATTGCGGTCGGGGGCAGCATCCTTGAGCAGAAACGGCGGAAGAAAGAGATCGTCCGCTACCGGGACGCGGTGGACGACCTGCAACGCCAGCTCGCCGAGGTCAAGCGGTTCGTGAACTACCCGGGCTGAGCTACTCGCTGGGGGTCGGCTCCGGGGACAGCTGCGGGCAGCTGAGCGGGCCGGGGGTCTGGTCCACGCGGTTCTCCGGCACGAGCTCCTTGAACTCCTCGCCCAGGATCACGTCCACGCTGGCGTCCGTGCGCTCGTCCACCCGGTATTCCGTACCCGGAATATTGCGCTGGAGGTTGAACGCGTTAGCCGCGCCCTCGGGACCGGAAATGATCGCCGCGGTGATCCGCGTCCGGGTGAACTCCTTGGAGGCGACTTCCCCCACCTTGTAGCCGCGGTCGGCGAGCAGGCCGGACACATCCCCCGCCAGGCCTTCCCGGTTAGTGGAGTTGAAAACGTTGACCGTGAAGGAGCCGTTGTCCGGGTAGTCGAAGGGTCCGGCCGGGCAGACCTCAGGCGCGGTATCGATGGGCGGCGGGTCCCAGCCTGGAATCTTCAGGTCGCCGCGCATCACGGCGAGCGCGGCCACGACGGCCGCGACCAGCAGGAACACCAGGAACACCAGCACGAAGCCGTGCAGCACGCGGCGCCCGTCGATCTCAAGGCGCCCCGCCTCGCCGTCGTCCGGGAAGGTCCGGTCCAGGTCCTCTTCGGTGATGATCCGCTGCCCGCGCAGGCGCAGGATGTCCTTCGGCTTCCGCTTGGGTTTGGGCGGCGGGCCGCCGTTCTCAGTCATTGATCACGAGCACGCGGGCGTGCAGCAGCGCGCGCTGGTGGAGGGCGGTGCGAACGGCGCGGTGCAGGCCGTCCTCAAGGTAGAGCTCGCCGCGCCACTGGACGACATGCGGGAAAAGGTCGCCGAAGAAGGTCGAGTCCTCCGCCAGCAGCGCGGCCAGGTCCAGGGTGCTCTTGGTGGTGATGAGCTCGTCTAGCCGTACCTGGCGCGGCGGCACGCTGGCCCAGTCCCTCGGGCTGTCATAACCATGGTCAGGATAGGGGCGGGTGTCGCCCACGGCTTTGAAGATCACCAGTCCAGCGTAGGGAAAGCACGCGCCGAACGGAACTTGCCCCGCCCGGCGCGTGCCGCCGTCGTTCCCAAATGGTTATGACGCAACCAGCTTGACCCTGCGCTCACCGAGCACCTCGTCGGTGATCCAGTGCCGGAATTCGACGACCACCTGGTACTCCCCCGCGTACGGCGGCTCGAGCAGCAGGTCCCAGCGCTCGGCCGAACCGCAGCGCAGCAGGCTGGTCATCATCGGATAGCCCGCTTCCCGGCAGGGCTGGGAAGGACCCGTCGGATCGTGGGTATCGCGGAACGGCCGGCCGTCATGCGCAATGCACTCCGCCATCGGCACCGGCTTTCCGCTGGAGTCCAGGAACCGCAGGACCATGGGGAGGTAGTTGGCGTTCAGCAGCCGCAGCAGCGTCGGTTTCTTGCTGCCGCCCTTGACGTTGGCGCGCATGGACTTCAGGCTCCACACCGATTCCCTGCGATTTGGGCGCCGGGCCAGTTCGCCGCCGAGCAGGTAGAAGTGGTTCGGCCGGAAATGGTTGAGCCCCGCATCCTCGCCGGAAAGGCCGGCCGCGTGGTGCTTCTCGTGCCACGGGGTTGCCATCGAGTACGGCACCATCAGGGTTTCGGTGTCGATGTCGTACTCCGGCCCGTCCACGAACGCCCGCCGCGCGCCGGGGGTGACCGGGTAATCCGGGTGCACGATCGGGTCGATGATCAGCGGCGCGAACATGCCCATCTGGACATGCAGCGTGGTGTTGACGTGGCAGTGGTAGAAGTACGTGCCGGCCGTGCCCCAGTTCGGCTCCCCCGGGCGGCCCGGCTCCGGCACCCACTGATAGGTGTACTCGCCGGCGATCTCGAACGAGGTGTGCCCGACGCCGTCGTTGCGCGGGTCCGGTTCCATGCCGTGCCAGTGGATGGTGTGGTTGCCCTTGCTCGGCTTGAAGTGCGCCTGGAAGATCTGCCCCTCCTGCACCCTGGCCAGCGGGCCCGGGAACTGCTCGCGCTGGTTGTCGGTTTCGAAGCTCCACATCTCCACTTCGGCGCCGTCGTCGAACCGCAGGTCCGTGCCGTAGAACGAGATGTCATAGAACACGTCCGGCGTCTTCTTGAACTCGGTGACCGGGTTGTTCTGTTCGTTCTGGCTCGAGCTGAAGTCCACCTGGCTGTCGAAGTAGTGCCGCGGCTCGATCTCCGGCACCTGGCCCTCTTCCGCTTCTCCGTCCGGGGACGACGGCGGCTCCTCGGGTTCCGGCCCGGCCGTTTCAGTGGACGTGGGGTCCGGTTCCGTGTCTTCGGGTTCCTCGGTTTCGGGCGTCGTGGTGTCCGGATCCTCGGTTTCCCCGGGGTCCGTCCCGGTGCCGTCGGTGGGATCCGGCTGCTCGGGCTCCGGTTCCGGATTCGGTTCCGGATCCGGCACGACCGGCGGGGTGACCACGGGCGGGGGCTTGGGCCGGTTGGCCTCCGCCTCCTCGCGCCGGCGGCGGGCTTCCTCTTCCCGCTTCCGCCGTGCCTCCTCCTCACGCTTGCGCTTGGCCTCGGCCTCGCGCTTGCGCCTGGCTTCTTCCTCCCGGCGGCGTTTGGCTTCGGCCTCGCGGCGCTTCTTCGCTGCCGCCTCGCGCTTGCGCCGCTCCTCCGCGGCCCGGCGCATTGCCTCGTCGCGGCGGCGGCGGGATTCGGCCAGGCGCTTCTTGGCTTCGGCCTCCCGCTTTTTCCTGGCGGCGGCTTCCTTCCTCCTGCGTTCAGCTTCCTTCTTCTGCCGGGCGGTCAGCCTGGTGGGAAGCAACGATTCGATCATGATGTCGCCCCTTTGAGTGGTGCCTTAATGAACCAGTGGGCGGTCAGTCCGCCCGGATACATGCCGCCGGCGGCTGTCTGAGAGGACTCGGAGTGGCAGTGCATGGGATAGCCCCAGTCGGAGTCCCGGGCGTGCCACACTTCGTCGATGGCGTCTGGCGGCCGTTTGATCGGGATGATGGCTGCCTTTGATTCCATGGCCTTGAGCCGGATGACGTCCTCCCACTGCTGGAAGCAGAGATAGCCTTCCTCGTCGACGTACCCCTCGCCGCGGTCCCAGTCCTCGTTGTCGCAGCGCAGCGTCCAGAGGTGGTTTCCGTGGAAGTGCATCTGGTGGAAGACGATGCCGCAGTTGACCATGCGGACCAGCTGGCCGCCGCGGAGCGAGCCGATTTCGGAGCCTTCACCGAACTGCCGGACATCGAACTGCCGCGGGTAGCCGGAGATGGTGGTCTCCTCATCCGCGGCGCGGTTTATCTTGTCGTCCCGGGTCATGCCCATGGACTCGAAGCCGCTGCGGCCGTTGAGCGTGAAGTAGCGCGGCACGGCCGGCTGGCGGAGGGGGTCCACCGTCCCGCCCTTGGCCTCGATGTTGGCCCAGACCGGATCCACCGCGTGCGTGAGCCAGATCCACTGGCGCTCGAACTCGGCCAGCCCGGG
Source organism: Arthrobacter crystallopoietes BAB-32 (assembly GCF_000328305.2). GTDB lineage: Bacteria > Actinomycetota > Actinomycetes > Actinomycetales > Micrococcaceae > Crystallibacter > Crystallibacter crystallopoietes_A. The sequence continues at coordinate 24,787 of NZ_ANPE02000081.1, forward strand.
CGCGATGCACCAGGCATCGGATGGATCCATGACCACCAGCGCGCCGTACAGGCCCAGCGTACGCTCGACCGGCTGGTTACCCGGATCACTGTAGATGTAGGTGCCTGGATCCGGCGCCTTGAGTTCCAGCAGCTTGTTCGCCCCGGGGGCGATCTTCCCGGTGGTGACGTCGCCGCCGTCTTTCCCTGCACCATGGATGGCCAGCTCGTGGTCCTTGGCCAGACGGTTGTGCACGCGCAGCTTGATGGTGGCGCCCTTCTCCGCCACGATCACCCGTTCGGGCATGAAGCTGCCCCAGTAGGCCCGGCGGATCAGGTACTGGCCGGCGTTGGCCGGATCAGGACGCAGCGGAAGCGGCGTGCCGCGCGGGGGCTCCGGGGCTCCCACCGGGTAGATCCGGCTTGCCGCCAGGCTCCCGTCCTTGAGGAAAACGTGAGGCTTGATGGCCAGGCTTGGCTCGGCGTCGTTCTTTTCGGTGGGACGGTCGCCGAATCCCCGGTGGTAGACGAGTGAATCGTCCACCATTTTCAGGTAGCCCTCGTTGATGTAGACGTCGAGGATCTCCCCCTCGTCCTTGGCGTCCTCCTCGGCCTCTTCCGCGGCTATGGCCTCGGGTTCTTCGGCCTCCTCCGTCGGCAGTTCCTCCGGTTCGTCGGGCTCCTCGGCCTCTGTTTCCGTTTCCGGCTGCTCCGTAGCCTGCGTGACGGACCCGGTTTCGGTCTCGATATCCGCTTCGGCCTCGGCCTCGGTCTCGGCCTCTGCTGCCTCCGCAGTGGACGCTGGCGCCGGGGTTGGCGTCGCCGTCGCGGCCCGGGCGGGCTGGGCGCCGAAG
>NZ_ANPE02000080.1 GCF_000328305.2 Arthrobacter crystallopoietes BAB-32
CTGGGCCGGCCGGGCCTGGCCGAGCGCCCGCGCGCAGACCCACCTGCTGGCAGCGATGCCGCAGGGCGCCTTTCCCGGCGTGGACGAAACAGAGGTCTACTCGTTCCTCACCCAGCACTCGCCGACCGACTGACCAGGTCATCTGCCGGTGCCCGTGTTTGCAAGGACGGGCCAAGCTGGTAGACATGGGCCTCAGATGTTGAGCCGCTGTGGGCCGCACCACAGCTGACAGGAGGCAAGGGAGCTATGCGCTATATCGTCGGCGTGACCGGGGACGAACGCGGCCGGGAGGCCATCGCGCTGGCCCTCGCCTTGGCGCAGACCCCGGAAGCGCAGCTCGATCTGGTGCATGTGCTCACCGGGCCCGCTCCCGAGGCCGCCTCGTCCGCTTCGGAACGTGCCTACCAGCAGTACCTCGCGGGCAACGCGGGCGTCTGGCTGGACAAGGCGCTGGCGCTGGTGCCGCAGGACGTGGCGGCGGAGAAACACCTGCGCTTTGCGGATTCCTTCGCGGAAGGACTGATCCAGGCGGCCGATGAGCTGGGCGCCAGCCTGATCGTCGTCGGCGCGTCGAGCAAGGGCCTGTTCAAGCGCTTCACGGTCGGGACCGTGGCGAATGCGCTGCTGCACGCCTCGCATGTTCCGGTCGCGCTGGCTCCATCGGGCTACCGGCCGCCGCGCTACCTGACCCGGATGACCTGCGCCCTGGGCACCCGTCCCGGCGCCGAAACGCTGCTGGATGTCGCCGTCGAAGCAGCTGCGCTGCGGCACGTGCCGCTCCGGCTGATCTCGCTGGTTACGCTTGACGCCGGCCACCGCCGGCAGGACAGCCGGGAGATCGAGAAGTGGGCGCAGGGCCACGCCAAGCTCGCGCTGGACCGGGCCCTTGCCGGAGTAGCCCAGCGCACGCTGGTCACGTCCGCCGTCGCCGGCGGCCATTCGATCGAGGAAGCCATCGAGCGGCTGGACTGGGATGACAGCGAAATCGTGCTCATCGGCTCCAGCCGGCTCGCCGCGCGCAGCCGGATCTTCCTGGGCACCACCGCCAACAAGATGCTGCGGGCGCTGCCGGTCCCGATGGTCGTGGTGCCGAGGGACCACGCCAAGCTCGATGCGCAGCCCGGCCAGCCCGTCGATGGTTAGCGGCGGAACCGGACCGCAGGGCGGGAGGGAAGCGGACGCCGCCAGGTCCGTACGCACGCTGGTCTCCGTCAGCCCGGGGAGCAGCGAGCCGCTGTACCGCCAGCTGCGCCAGGCACTCGAGCACCAGATCTTCACCGGCGGCCTGAACCCGAACCTGCCGCTGCCCTCGTCCCGGGAACTGGCACGCGAGCTGGGCCTCTCCCGCAACACCGTCAATGCCGCCCTGGAGGAGCTGCAGGCTGAAGGCGTCATCGAGTCGCACGCCCGCCGCGGCTTCTTCGTCAATCTTCGGATGCTCCGCGGCCTCCGCCCGGCGAACGAAGGCCATCCCTCCCAGGAGCAGCCGGTCGATTGGTCCCGCCACATGGGCCGCAGGCTGGACGCAGACATGCCCGAGATCACGAAGGTCAGGGACTGGGCCTCCTACCCGTACCCGTTCGTCGCCGGGCAGGTCGACGAGAAGGACTTTCCGCGGCTGGGCTGGGCCAAGGCCCTGCGCGATGCGCTGGATCCGCCGCATCTGCATTTCAGCCTGCGCGATGGCGTCGATGAGGATGATCCGCTGCTGGTCCAGATGCTGTGCCAGCAGGTCCTGCCCGCCCGCGGCATCGAGGCCCGGCCGGAAAACGTGCTCATCACCTCCGGCTCCCAGCAGGGCCTGGACCTGCTCGCCCACACGATCATGGAGCCCGGCACCGTCGTCGGCGTGGAGGACCCGGGCTACGTGGACGCGCGGCACACCTTCGTCCGCGCCGGCGCCGCGCTCTGTCCGCTGCCCGTGGATGCCGCCGGCCTGGTCCCGCCGCCGCTGGCCGGAATCGGGCTGCTTTACCTGACGCCGAGCCACCACAGCCCGACCAACGTCACGCTATCCGGCGAACGGCGCCAGCAGATCCTGGCCGAGGCGCGGGCGGCGGATGCGCTGGTCATCGAGGATGATTACGACGCCGAATTCCGGTATCGCGGTAAACCCACCCCCGCGCTCAAAGCCTTGCCCAATAGCGGGCGCGTCATCTACCTCGGCTCGTTCACGAAGTTCCTGGCTCCGGGGCTGCGGCTGGGCTACCTGGTGGCGGATGCCGAGCTCGTGGCCGAACTGCGCAACCAGCGCCGCTACCGCCTGCGGCATATCAGCGGCCACCTCCAGCGCTCGATGGCGCTGCTGATCGAATCCGGCCAGTACCGCCGCACAGTGCGCCGCCGGCGGACCCAGCTGCAGCGCAAATGGGCCACCCTGACCGAAGCGCTCGGCGAGGTACTGCCCTGGCCCGTCGAGGCGCCGCCCGGGGGAGTGAGCGTCTGGCTGCGCGGACCGGAAGAACTGGACTGCGTCGTCCTCGCCGAACGAGCCCTGGCCGCTGGAGTCGTGATCGAGCGGGGCGACGTGTTCTTCTCCCGGCCGGAACAGAACCGCCAGTGCTTCAGGCTTGGCTTCGCCGCGATCGACCTGGCCGCCATCCGCCCGGGCGTGGAACAACTGGGACGGGTGATCAACGAGCTGACCCGCTAACCCGCAGAACCGCTTTTGGAGCCGGCGCTCTTAGCTTCCTTGCTCCCGAACTGTCCTCAGCAGCCGGATGGCCTTCGGACCGACGCCGTGAAGTTCCTTGAGCTCCTCCAAATCCTCGGGCAGGTCAGAAATGGAGGAGTAGCCGGCATCAATGAGCGCACCGGCAGCGGGCCTGCCTACGTTGACGCCAGCGAACATCGGACCACGGTCTGGTTGCATGCGTTCAGTGTTGCACGAACAACTCCACCGGATCTTCCTGCCAGGCTGACTAGGGTTCCGCTCCGGCACACGCTTTCCCCAATCCTCCCCTCCACGTTCACAAGGTCCTTGGAGCCGAACGCCGTTACGGCGCCTACGTCAGATTTCAGTCCCGTCGGGCTTACGAGGGGACTTAGACGCCCGCTTTGGTCAACAGGGCATCGATCATCATGAAGAACTGGGAGCGGTGGTCGGCTGCCCCGGGGTCGGTCATGTACTGCAGAGCCGCTCCATCGAAAATTGCTATGAAAGCCCGGGCCAACGCCCCAAATTCCATGCGGCACTGCTCATTGCTCTCCTCGGCGGCAACCGCGAACAGCTTTCCAAGTTCCAATTCGTAGGCGGGATAGATTTTTGCCGCGAGTGGGTTGGCGGGGGCATTGCGGGTAGCCCAGGCGACCAGCTCGACCTGCGCCAGGATTTCTTCGGGCGCCTCTTCCAGTGACCCCCAGTAGCCTTCTGCTACATGCTCAAAGGCTTTTCGTAGCCCCAGATTGGTCGGCACGTCGGTAGAGAAACGGCTCATGCGTTGGAGCCAGTGTTCCGCGGCCGCGGCCATGAGTTCATCTTTATCGCTGAAACAGTAGTGAACGCTCGATAAGGATGCCTCCGCCTCTTTGGCGATGTCCCTCAAGGTGATGGCTTGGACACCCTCCCGCTGCATGAGGCCTACGGTGGCAGTGATCAGCTGTTCTTTTCGTTCCTTAGCAGGCACTCTCAAGGACTCGATCCTCCCCTTCAGAAAACATAACTGTCGACTTCGTAACGAAGTAGGACGATTATCTCAGACTATTGACTGGGACATCTGTCCATGTAAGAGTATCACTCGTTCGTGACAGACATCACATCACCCTTCGCGGTTGAAAGCGAGTTAAGGATGCAAACACAGAATGCGGCAGCTGGCAGCGTGGCCAGTCATGCTGATGCCATTGATTTTTGGGCAGCGCAGCCTTTGAAAAACATGAAGCCGGAGTGGAGCCGTATGGGGACTCGGCTGATATGCCCGGATTCGTTGGACCGGTGGGACGGGTTCGCCCTGTCCGAATGGGAGCTGTCGGCTGCTGCATGGGAGGACTTCCACCCGCACAGTGAGACCAACTTCGTGGTCGCCGGCGAGCTTCATATCGAGTGCGGTGGGCAAACAGTTGTACTTGGTCCTGGGGATGCGGCGCGGGTCAACGCGGGACGAGTCGGCCGCTATTGGGCACCGATATACGCGCGGATGATCGCCGTTTATGGACCTAATCCCGACGGCCTGGAATCGGATGCCTTCAAGTACACCGAGATCTGAAATCTTCCACTTCTTTTCCTTCTCTCATAGGACTTTCGAATGTTCACTTCACTGAAGCGCGCACCCAAACCACTTCTGGCCCTTGGCGTCTCCACCCTGATGGTTGCACTGGCTGGATGCACCCAAGCAGAATCGGCGGCTGTGGCCGAGCGCCCCGCCCCGGCGGCCGCTCCCACGGAAGCTTCCGGAGTCTTCGCGGACACTGCTAAGAACACCTTCGAAACGTTGACCACTGCTGCCACAGCGAGCGATTGGGCTGTGCCCATCGAGGTCATCAATTGCGACACACCAGGTTGCGATGGTGAGCGGACACCGGGCGTGTACACCCCGTTGCCGGCGGGCAGCGGAGAGGGCATGTCCCTGTGCGCGCTGCTGCCGCATGTCAAGGATCCATATTGGCTCGGCATCAACGAAGCCCTGGTGACCGAGGCCGAGAGGTCCGGAGCGTCCCTCCAGGTGTTTGAAGCAGGCGGTTATACGGAGATCAGTAAGCAGGTCGACCAGTTGTCCAACTGCGTAGCCGGCGGAGCCGACGCCATGCTGATTGGTGCCGTCAGCAATGAAGCCCTGAACAGCAAGATTGACGAGATTGCAGCACAAGGCGTCCCGGTTATCGACATGATCAACGGTGCGACGACCACCAATGTGGCGGGGCGCGCGCTCTTCGATTACTGCACACTGGGCGGCAACCTCGGGAAACACCTGAAGGAAGTCGGGGAACCGGTGAAGGCCGTGTGGTTCCCCGGGCCGGCAGGTGTGGGTTCCCTGGAGCAGCTGATGTCCTGCTTCAAGGAACAGACCTCCGGGTCAAACGTTGAGCTCCTGGGCGTTCAATACGGTGATACCGGGAAGGACGCCCAGCTCGACCTGGTCGAGAACGCGCTCGAGGCGTATCCAGACATGAACTACATCCTCGGCAGCGCCACGACGGTTGACGCCGCCACCGGGCCTCTGACCGAGCGCGGTCTGCAGGATGACATCAACACCGCCTCGTACTACTTCACGCCAGAGGTTGCAAGCCTTCTCGAATCCGGCGGCGCGACATGTTCAAGTGCCGGCAACGACCTGGTCCTTGCGAAAGTGGCTCTGGACATGGGCGTCAGGACCTTGGCAGGAGAACCGCTCCTGGGCGGGGCGCATATCGGCACTCCAGCAAGCGTAATCTGCGGTCCGGCTGCCGGCGAGAAGTGGGACAACCTCGATCAGCTGATCCGCGAGCTGAATCTGCCGTCCAAGGGCTTTCAGCCCGTTTTCTCGGTCAACTGATTGGGTGCACCGATGAATGCCGTCATGACCGATCATCCTGTCCAAGCTCCCGGCGCCACCATCTCCGTAACCGCTCTGACCAAACGGTTTCAAGGATTTCCAGCCCTGCAGGACGTCACGATCGATTTCCTGCCGGGAGAAGTACACGTGCTTTTCGGTGAGAACGGGGCCGGGAAATCGACCTTGATTGGCGTCCTGGCAGGGATTCACCGGCCGGATGGAGGCACAGTCATCCTGCAGGGTCAGGCCATCCAACCCACAAGTCCCCGGCATGCCCGCCAGCTTGGCATTGCGGCCGTGTTCCAGGAACCGGCCCTGGTGCCACAGCTGACCGTGGCGGAGAACCTAACCCTCGGCCGTGAACCGATGTCGTTGGGACTGGTCGACAAGCGTGCCAGACAGGCCGCCGCAGCACAGGCCCTGCAGCGCATCGGGTCGAACATCGATCCTGCTGCTCATGCCCGTGATCTCAGCAGGGCCGAACAGCAGATCGTCGAAATCGCCCGCTCACTGCAGGGAGAGGCGAAGGTTCTCATTCTTGATGAGCCGACGGCCTCGCTAACGGATGAGGAGACCAACCAACTCTTCACGGTAGTCGAAACCCTGCGCCGGGAAGGAATCGCAATTATCTATATCACCCATCGCATGAGCGAGATCCGCAGAATCGGCGAACGCATCTCCGTGCTGCGGGACGGAACTTTGATCCGCACTTGCCCGCTGGAGCACGTCACCGACGATGACCTGGTCACTCTCATGACCGGCAGGCAGGTCGGAGCACTATTTCCCGAGATCCCGCACCGGCCCGGAAGCACGGCCCTTGAACTTCACCAGGTGCACGGCAAGGGAGTGCACGGCGTCGACCTGTGCGTGCGCAAAGGTGAAGTGGTCGGACTGACCGGACTGATCGGCTCCGGCAAAGCCGAAATCGGCCGCTTATGCTTCGGCCTGTCCCGAACCCTGTCCGGCGGGATCCACATCAACGGTCAGGATGCACGATCAGGGTCACCGGCAGAACGGCTGCGCCAAGGTGTCATCTACTACCCTGCTGACCGGAAGCATGACGGTCTGATCTTCTCGCGATCCGCCCGGGAGAACGTCTCGCTGTCCGCCCTGGACAAATGGGCCAGATCAGGCTTCATCAACCGACGCCGCGAAAAGCTTGAAGCCGAAGCAGTGCTGCGGCGTCTGTCCCTGCGCCCCGGCAACCCGGACGCCCTGCCCACCAGCTTCTCTGGTGGCAACCAGCAGAAAATTGTCCTGGGCAGGGGATTCACCCGTCCTTATGACATCCACATCTTCGATGAACCGACGACCGGCGTCGACGTGGGAGCCAGGGCAGAGATTTACCAGGCAATCCAGGAACTAGCAGAATCCGGAGCGGCAGTCCTGCTGATCTCCTCGGACCTGCCTGAAGTCGTCAACCTGGTACACCGCGCCTACGTAGTCGCGGAAGGCCGGATAGCCGGCGAGTTCTCGGGCAGTGACCTGAACGAGGCAACCATCCTCCCGGTGTTTTTCACCCAATACGACAAGGAGCCGGCCAACTGATGCAAACAAAGACCGCGACCCGGGCAGCCCGGGGCCCCGCCCCTGCGCTGGCCCCGAGTTCCCCGCCATTCAATATCGGCAACCTCGTGCGGCAACAGTTCATAGCCTACGGAATCCTGCCGCTGCTGCTGATAGTCCTCATTATTACCTTCGCTGTGGTTGAACCACGCTTCATCTCCCAAACGAACATCATCAACGTGGCACGGCAGGTCAGCTTCCTCGGCATCATTGCCATCGCCCAAATGCTCTACCTGATCACCAGAAACTACGACCTGTCCAACGGCGGCACCGTCGCGCTGTCATCAATCACCTGTGCGACCGTCATGGTCTCGGCACCCCAGGAGAACCCGGCACTGGCCATCCTCCTCGGCTGCCTGGCCGCCCTGCTTATTGGACTCATCGTCGGCATCATCAACGCCGTCCTGATCGCAGTGTTCAAGGTGAGCTCATTCATGGTGACCCTAGGCACCGGCTTCGCAGCCACAGGCGTGGCGCTGCTCTTTGCAGGGGGCGTTCCGGTTACCGGCCTGCCCGTCGAATTCTCCCGGAACTTCGGCACTTCCCTCGTCATGGGCATCCCGTTCCCGACCTTCATGCTGATCCTGGTGTTCGTCGGAGCCTATGTCCTGTTGAACTGGACCCGCCTCGGGCGGCAGGCCTACGCCGTCGGCGGCAACGAAAAAGCCGCCTATCAGGCAGGCGTCAACGTTAACCGGACCCTCATTGCGGTCATGGTGATGGGCAGTTTCCTGGCCGCTCTGGTCGGCGTCATGATCACCGCCCGGGTCTCCACCGGTGAAGCCAACATCGGCGTCCAGTATCCGATGGAGTCCATCATTGCCGCGGTCATCGGCGGCATCGCGCTGGCCGGCGGCGAAGGCCGCGTATCCGGGGCCTTTATGGGCGCACTGTTCATCGTGCTGCTCAACAACGGCATGGACCTCATCCGGGTCCAGGGGTATGTGCAGGACATACTGCTCGGCGCCCTACTCATCCTCGCGCTGTTGGTCGACCGCGTCCGCACAAAGATACGGGTCACCGCGCCCGCAACGAATCTTCCGATCCAAGTCCCGCTCACGTCTGACAAAGGAGAAAACAAGTGACAGGCAAGCGCACCATCCGCAACTTCATCAACGGCCAATACGTAGACAGCATTGACGGACACACCCAGGACCTCATCGACCCGTTCAGCGGAGAAGTCTTCGCCGTAGCTCCCGTCTCCGGGGACAAGGATGTGGACGCGGCCTACCAGGCAGCCTCCACAGCTTTCACAGCCTGGAAGCGCACGACACCGGCTGAACGGCAGCTCGCGCTGCTCAGACTTGCCGACGCCGTGGAAGCCCGCCAGGACGAACTGATAGCCCTGGAGTCGCAGAACACAGGTAAACCGCTCGCGCTGGTCAAGTCCGAGGAAATCACTGGCATGGTCGACCACCTGCGCTTCTTCGGCGGCGCAGCGCGCGTGCTGGAAGGAAAATCGGCCGGCGAGTACATGGAGGACCACACCTCCTGGATCCGCCGGGAACCGGTCGGAGTCGTGGGCCAGATCGCCCCGTGGAACTACCCGATGATGATGGCCGTGTGGAAGATCGCCCCCGCATTGGCAGGCGGCAACACGATAGTGCTGAAGCCCAGTGAAACCACGCCGGAATCGACCCTGCTGCTGGCCGAACTGGCCGCCGAATTCCTGCCGGAGGGTGTCCTCAACGTCGTGTGCGGTGATGGCGGAACAGGCCGGAAGGTCGTCAGTCACCCCCAGGCCGACATGGTCTCCCTCACCGGCTCGGTGGGAGCAGGCATGGACGTTGCAGCCTCGGCCGCACCCGATCTGAAGCGGGTCCACCTTGAACTCGGGGGCAAGGCCCCCGTGATCATCTTCGATGATGCCGATGTGGAAGCAGCGGCGGAGGCAATAGCCATCGGGGGCTACTTCAACGCCGGCCAGGACTGCACAGCATCCACTCGGGTACTGGCAGCTCCAGGCGTGCACGACCGGTTTGTTGAAGCTTTGACCCGGCAGGCCGAGGCCGTTGTCACCGCGTACGACCGGGGCCTCGATGACGAGGACGCGCTGCTGCCGCCGCTCAATAACAGCCGGCAGTTTGAGCGCGTGTCGGGATTTATTGATCGCCTGCCTGCCCACGCCGTGATCAATACCGGTGGCTGCCGCTTGGGCGACCGGGGCTTCCACTACGCCCCAACGGTCGTTTCCAATCTGCGGCAGGACGACGAGATCGTGCAGAATGAGGTCTTCGGACCGGTCATCACAGTGCAGAAATTCACCGACGAAGCGCAGGCACTGGAACTGGCGAACGGTGTCCCCTACGCGCTGGCGTCGTCCGTGTGGACCAGGGACTTCGGCCTGGCCATGCGCATGAGCCGCGAACTCGATTTCGGCACCGTCTGGATCAACACCCACATCCCGCTTGTCGCCGAGATGCCCCACGGCGGGTTCAAACACTCCGGATACGGCAAGGACCTCTCCATGTATGGGCTCGAAGACTATACCCGGGTCAAGCATGTCATGGCCAACATCAACAGCTGAGCCGCCTGTGGCGGTTGGCCTTCTCGGGGCCAACCGCCACAGAACCTAACAGCGTGCCCGCGGGGCTGCCCGTTCACGACCCAGATGCGCTATGCAAGGCATCCTGTCACGGCCGGCCCCGATACGAGTCCAGCAATCACATGTAAATCCTGGTGCCGGTTATCCCGGCGCAAGTCATGGAGCAGATAATGACCGAACTGACACTCAACCGGTCCGCCACACGCGAAAAAGAAGCGGCCCGCGAACACTTATGGATGCACTTCGCCGCCCACCCGCAAACCGCCGATGAACTGCCCCTGATCGTGCGCGGCCAAGGCGCATACATTTACGACGACGCCGGGAAGAAGTACCTCGACGGGCTGGCAGGGCTGTTCGTCGTACAGGCCGGGCACGGACGCGAGGAACTGGCAGGTGCCATGTCCCGCCAGGCCTCAGAGCTGGCATTCTTTCCGGTCTGGTCGTACGCCAACCGACCGGCAGCAGAACTTGCTGAACGACTGGCCGGCCTCGCACCCGGGGGCCTCAACAAGGTCTTCTTCACCAACAGCGGCAGCGAGGCAGTTGAATCAGCGTGGAAACTGGCGAAACAGTACTTCAAACTCACCGGCAGACCGCTCAAGCACAAGGTCATCTCACGCATGACCGCATACCACGGAACAACACAAGGTGCCCTCTCCATCACTGGAGTGCCGGAACTCAAGCAGGACTTCGAGCCCCTCGTTCCTTCGGCCCACAAAGCCGTCAACACCAACTTCTACCGGGCGCCGCTCCACCAGGACGACCCGGAAGCCTTCGGCCAGTGGGCCGCCGACCAGATTGAACTCGCGATTCAAGCAGAAGGCCCCGAAACGGTTGCCGCAGTGTTCCTGGAACCTGTCCAAAACTCCGGCGGCTGCTTCCCGCCGCCGCCCGGCTACTTCCAACGCGTTCGCGAAATCTGCGACACCTACGACGTACTCCTGGTCAGCGACGAAGTCATCTGCGCCTTCGGCCGGCTGGGCGCCTACTTCGGAGCCGACAAGTTCGGGTACCAGCCCGACATCATCACGTGCGCCAAGGGTATGACAAGCGGTTATGCACCGATGGGAGCAATGATCGCTTCCGACAAACTGTTCGAACCCTTCGCCAGCGGCCGGAACACCTTCAAGCACGGATACACCTTCGGCGGTCACCCGGTCGCCGCGGCGGCCGCCCTCGCAAACTTGGACATCTTCGAACGGGAAAAGCTCAACGATCACGTCCTATCTAACGAGATAGCCTTCCGGCGAACTCTGGAAAAGCTGCACGACCTCGCCCTCGTAGGCGACGTGCGCGGGGACGGCTACTTCTACGGTATAGAACTGGTCAAAGACAAGACCAGCAAAGAGACCTTCAGCGCTGAAGAAAGCCGACGCATCCTCAAAGGCTTCCTCTCCAAGCAGCTCTTCGAGAACGGGTTGTACTGCCGCGCGGACGACCGCGGCGACCCCGTCATCCAGCTGTCCCCACCCCTAATCGCCGGCCAGGAAGAGTTCGACGAGATCGAGCAAATTCTGCGCCACACCCTGACCCAAGCGGAACAGCTCCTGTAAGTGTCGCCTCACCCCGCCGTACCCACCATCCAGCGTGCCAGCAAAGTCATGACAGCAGAAAGGACAAACTCATGAGCGCCACCAGCGCCAGTCCATCACCATCACCTGAAGCTCCCGCAGTCGAGTACTGGCCCGCCCGGCGACTGGAAACCATGCGTCCCGACTGGCCCAATAACAGAGGCCGTTTCATCATCCCCAACCACCCCCAGGGATGGAACAACTTCGCCCTGTCCGAGTGGGAGCTGGAATCCTGCGCCTGGGAAGACTTCCACCCGCATGACGAGACCAACCTCGTGATCTCGGGCGAACTCCACATCCAAGCGGACGGCAAAACAGTCGTGCTGCACCCCGGTGACGCAGCACGAGTCAAGGCCGGTCGCGTCGGACGCTACTGGGCACCGACCTACGCCAAGATGGTGGCCATTTATGGCCCCAACCCCGTGGGCATGGACTCCCATTCCTTCAAGTACTGGGACCTATAGACAGGTCGAAAGGCGAGGCAAAATCATGCACCAGTTCATTGACGGCAAATACCGCGAAGGTCGCGGCGAGGAGGCCAAGCAGATCAACCCCGCCACCGGCGAGGTGGCCGGGACCATCCGGTACGCGACAGCGGAGGACGTCGGCGAGGCCGTGGCCGCGGCCAAGCGGGCATTCAGCGCATGGTCGCGCCTGGCTCCGGTGGAACGCTCGACGGGCCTGCTGAAACTGGCCGCGGAGCTGGAACGTCGGGCTGACCAGCTCGCGGAGGTCGAGACCGCGGAAACCGGCAAGTCGATACGTCTCGCGAGCGGGTTCGATGTGCCCGGAAGCATCGACAACACCGCGTTCTTCGCAGGAGCTGCCCGGCAGCTGCAGGGGCTCGCCGCGGGCGAATATGGTGCCGGCGGCACGTCGATGGTCCGGCGGGAAGCGATCGGTGTGGTCGGCTCCATCGCGCCCTGGAACTATCCGCTGCAAATGGCCGCCTGGAAGATCCTGCCCGCCATCGCCGCCGGCAACACCATCGTGCTCAAACCCTCCGAGCTGACGCCGGGGACCAGTCTGCTCTTCGCCGCGGCCGCCCGTGACGCCGGCATCCCCGACGGCGTGGTCAACATCGTCACGGGCACCGGCCCGGAGGTCGGCGAGGCCCTGGTGGCCCACCCGGACGTCGCGATGACCTCCTTCACCGGTTCTACCGTGGTCGGCCGGCGGATTATGGAACTGGCCTCCCGGTCCGCCAAGCGGGTGCACCTGGAGCTGGGCGGCAAGGCCCCGTTCCTGGTTTTTGACGACGCCGATCTGGAAGCCGCCGCGCACGGTGCGGTGGCCGGTGCGATCATCAACGGTGGCCAGGACTGCACGGCGGCCACCCGCGCCTACGTCCAGCGGCCGCTGTTCGACGCCTTCACCGCACGTGTCGCCGAACTAATGGATCAGGTCATCGTCGGGGACCCCTGCGACACGAACACCGACCTCGGCTCGCTGATTACGCACGTTCACCGGGACCGGGTGGCAGGCTTCGTCGAGCGTGCTCGCGCTGCCGGTGCCCGTATCCTAGCCGGCGGCAGCGCTCCTGGCGGCAGCCTGGCCGGCGGGGCGTACTACCGGCCAACACTTGTCGTAGGCGCCGCGCAGGAATCCGAAATTGTCCAGGAAGAGGTGTTCGGCCCCGTCCTCACCGTGCTGCCTTTCGACAGCGACGACGAAGCAATCGCACTCGCCAACGACACCGCCTACGGGCTCGCGGCCTCCGCCTGGACCCGCGATCTCGACCGCTCCCTCCGAGCCAGCGCCGAACTCCAAGCCGGCTGCGTCTGGATCAACGAGCACATCCCGATCGTCTCCGAAATGCCCCACGGCGGCTACAAGGCCTCCGGCTTCGGCAAGGACATGTCCGCCTACTCCTTCGAGGAATACACCAACATCAAGCACGTCATGCTCGGCCGCGATCGCACCGCCCACAAGGAATGGCAGGACACCATCTTCCGCCTCCGCTGAACCGGGGAGAAGGCGTTTCACTGCAGAAGGAGCTCCCGAAACACTAGGATCATCGATTGCTCGATAAGGATCCGTATGCCCTGCGGAAGTCTCTGGTGCGCTTCAGCGGTTGAGGACTTTCACTGGTGCGCGTCCTGACTTGGATGCCGCATGTTGCATGCGCTGCGCTCCGTGTAGAACGAGCACAACAAGCTCAAGGGGAATCTGTTGATACATCGAGTCCAAGTGATCTGGGCCCATCCAAGAACCAACTCGTTGACGGCAGCCGTGGTCGACGCAATTGCTGAGGAGTTGCGCCAGGGTGGCGCCCAAGTTGACTTATTGGACCTCTATCGGAGCGAGTTTGGTTCATTACTTTGCGAGGCTGACGAACCCGATTGGGAGAATCCCGACAAACAGTACTCGCAGGAAGTCATCCGGCACGCGACACGAACAAAGTCGGCGAACGCTGTTGTTTTCGTGTTCCCGATCTGGTGGTTCTCTTTTCCCGCAATCATGAAGGGCTACTTGGACCGCGTCTGGAATTACGGTCTTTTCTATGGCGGTGGACGAAAAGCCAGTATTCCAAAAGTTCGATGGATAGGCCTAGCGGGCGAGACCAGCGAGTTCTTCACCAAGAGGAGCTACGACATAATGATCGAGCACCACCTGAACGTTGGCATCGCCGGCTTCTGCGGGATTAGAGACAGTCGCGTCGAACTGCTGTATGA
>NZ_ANPE02000079.1 GCF_000328305.2 Arthrobacter crystallopoietes BAB-32
TGAGGACTTCTTCTCGATTCTCGATACGTCGAAGGTGTCCAAAACGTCTGTCAATTCGGCTGACGTCATAACGCTCGACTGGAAACTCGTATCCGCGCGGGCTGCATTGCCGCGTAGCTTGAGCAATTTCGATGATTTGCTGGAAGCCTTCCCGCAGACTTGGTAGTAGGTTCCAGGAGCCACGGCCGGGAAGCGTTGGGTCCGCGGCAAAGCCTGTACCAAGCAGCGTCGGCGGTGTGACCCGACAAATCCGCCGCCCGGCGGGCAATTGCCCGCCGGGCATCCCTCCTCGATGCTGCTGGGTTCCTTCGGTTACCCCTGGAGAGCGGACGTAATTTTCTGTTCCAGGAAGGGAGCCAGGGTCCTGGCATAGGCAGTTGTCAGGTGGGACCCGTCGAAGTAGGTAATGAGGCCACCGTTGACGCCGTAGCATCTGCCATCCCGGCACAACAGCTCCGTGAGGTCAGCGACACTGATGTCGGCATCTCCAAGAGCGTCCGCTGCCTCGGCCATCGGATCAGGCTTCAGCCAGGAATCGCTTAAGCCCGAACATACGTCGGTGCGGTCAGGGTTTTCGGCGACACAATCCGGTATGGACGGAATTTCAGTCTTCGGATAGGGAGTATCCCGCAGGACCAGGACGTTCGTTCCGTTGTCGGCCCAGTCTTTCAGATAACTCGAGTAGCCATCGAACGCCAGTTTCTTCTGCTCGCTGGCTGAACCGCCTCCCTGCAAGGGAATGGAGAGCTGGGATGAGATGACCAGGTCAAACTTGTCGCCGGAAGTTGCCTCTTGGGCCCAGTCACCGAGCTCGGTGCAACCAGCCGTCTTCGCCGGAGTATCAAATTTAACTTTTGCATCCGTGAAATTGCATGCGCTGGCGAGAAAGGTGGTAATCGTCCAATCCCGGTCTTTTGCGATTTCCTGGAGCGCCGGTAGCCAGTGTCCGGCGTGGGAGTTTCCTACCAGGGCTATTTCAGTATCACCATCGCCGTAGGTACAGGTGACTCTGCTTCCGAAAGGCGGATGATTCCAGCAGCCGTCGGCATAGGCGGCAGGCTTGTCCTCCTTCGCCACGGCGGGATCGGTGAGTATTTCTTGATTGCTGCCGCAGTCCGGATCGGCCAACGCCGCAGCACCAAGGCAAGCAGAGCCGCTGTTCGTCTCGGCAGCAAGACGCTCATCAGCACGCAGGGAGCGCTGCCCAACCTCGACTAACTGCAGACTCCCAATGATTACCAAAACGATCATGCCGCCAACGGCGAACCTATATGTCGAAGCCGTCCTTCGGAACCAACCGGCCGATCGTGCTTTGTCTTCAACGAGGGTTTTCGTCGCTGCCGCGAGCAGGAGGGAAAGGGCCAGTATGGCCAATTTGCCGGCCAGGCCGATCTCGTCGCCGGCGGCGAAGGGTGCCAGCACGATCAGGGGCCAGTGCCACAAATAGATGGAGTAGGACACGCCGCCTAGCCATTGGATGGGTTTCGCCCGCAGGAATGTTGTCGGAGAACCCGATGCCGTCGAATTAGCGCCAATGACCAACACTGTTGCCACGACGGGCAAGAGGGCGGCATATCCAGGAAAGGCTGTCTCGCTGGTAAAGGCGGTTCCAGCAGCAACAATGCCTGCAATGCCTATCCAAGCCATGCCGGCCCGCAGCCGCGGATGGAAACTGTAAATCCGGTTGCCGGCCAGCGCGATTAGTCCGCCAAGACCGAGCTCCCAGATCCGCGTCGGAGTGATGAAGTAGGCACTTCCGGGTTCGGCGGCTGTGGCGGCGACGGAATAGGCGAAGGACGCGACCACTGTGGTCAGCAACGCCGCGAACAAGGCAGACTTCTGACGCCACCTGGTCCGCCTGGTCAGCCAGACTACTGCCGCTATCAGAAGTGGCCAAAACAAATAGAACTGCTCTTCGACCGACAGCGACCAGAAATGCTGGACAGGCGTCTGGGCGTTCTCGGCTGCCAGGTAATCGACAGAACTTCCCGCCAGAAGCCAGTTCTGCACATAGAGTCCCGAGGCGATTACCTCCTTGGCGATCTGCGCCCATTGAGTGGATGGAGCGACGAGCCGCGCCGCAATGCTGGTTGCCAGCAGGACAAGGAATGCCGCTGGCAGGAGGCGCCTGATCCGGCGCGCCCAGAACCGGCCTAGATCTCGCCAGGATACCGGGGGTTGCCGAACTAGATGAGAGGTGATCAGGAAGCCGGAGATCACAAAGAAGACGTCCACGCCCACATACCCGCCATGGAGGTGGTCCGGCCATAGGTGATAGAGAACTACCAGGGCGACTGCCACAGCCCGAAGACCCTGTATGTCCAAACGGAAGCCGGACTCGACATTTTGACGTTTCGACAGAGTCTCCATTGCAGAGGGTGCGGGGGATGTGATTGCGATTTCTCCCATCAATCGACGTCAGTCGCCGGAGGTATCCGGTACTCTCTCCTGACTTATCGTTTACCCAATGTTCATTTACACGATAGAGGGTTCAGGGGCTGTGAGCGCAATTGCCTCCCTGCCTGTTCCGGACGATCGCGATTTGTTCAGGCAGGTCGCTTCTTGGGACTGCCCTAGACTGAACTGTAGGTAAACACCAGCTGAAGCAAAGGTCTGTGGTAGCACGTGGGCAAGACGGTCCTCACATATGGAACATTCGATCTCTTCCACATCGGACATCTGAACATCCTGAAACGTCTTAGTGCACTCGGTGATCGGCTTATCGTGGGCGTTTCGACTGACGAATTTAACGCAATCAAGGGTAAGAAGCCTGTGGTGCCCTTTGAACAGCGCATCGAGATTGTCCGGTCCATCCGCTATGTCGATGAGGCGATTCCCGAAGACCGGTGGGAGCAGAAACGTGAAGACATCGAAAAGTACAGTGTGGATGTTTTTGGGATCGGCGAGGACTGGAAAGGGAAGTTCGACGATCTTGGCGACAGGGTCGAAGTTGTTTACCTGCCGAGGACTTCCGGTATTTCCACCACGGAAATGAAGCGTGTCCTGAGCGCCTTCGACGAACGGCATGTCGAGGAGCTCAAACGGACCCTGGACAGCATCAGCCAGATCGTCAAGGAGCTCAGCTAGGGTCTGGGCAACTACCGAATGACGTCTTGACCCCAAACTGTAGGGTTGAGGACAGCAGACAGGTGTCCGGCGCCACTTTGATGGCCTATCGCGAGAAAGACTTGGGTATACGGATGTCCGGCGATTTCGAATTTGCCAAAGCCCGCATTACCGCAGCAGGGGAGCTGATTCTGACGGGCACAGTCTGCCTGCCGGAAGGCGGGAATGCGGTGTCGGCGTCGTTCGTCGTCGTTGGCAGGAAAACGCAAATTGAGACAATATTCCCGGCCGAGTGGAGCGAAGGCAGGCAGCCGCTGGAGGTCACTGGGAGGATCCCGCTTCAGGCACTGGAACTGGAAGGCGAAACGTTAGCCAATGTCTACTTTGTCAGTGACGGCTCCGATCGGGAGAATCGCGCCAGAGTTGTATGGGATCCAGAGGCCGTCCACTGGCTTCCATACCCCACGAAGTTCGGCAACCTCAGCCTGAAAAGGATGGAATCTTGAGCGGTACAGACTCCGTGGCCAGGCCGCTGCTGCCGGCCATGAAGTATTTCATGGTGTTGTGGGGCATTGCCGACAATTTCGGCGGCATGACCACGATGAGCCTTCACCGTGCGGGTGCTTTTGGCGAAGCGGGACGGTCGGCCACCGTCGTAACTTTTGATCCCAAACCCAGCTATGAGGCGACCACCAAACGGCTGCGTGTCCAAGGCAAGCTTGCCGAAGACGCGAAAGTGGTCAACGTCTTCCAGCACTATCGCACTGCCGACGCCGGCAGCGTGGGCGGCCCGGCACCGGTCAAGGTGCCCGAAGACGAAGGGGAACGCGGGCTGCCGGGAGTAGTGCTGGATCCTGCCGGCAGCATCTTCTCCCGCACCTTTTTGCGTCCGGACGGAACCACCGTAGCGGCCAGGCATTTTTACCGTCCGGACGGGTCGGAGTACCTTCGGGATGAGGCGCCGCAAACCACGGCCGGCATCTCCAAGGGGCGCTTTCTGACCCTGGTCGATGAATCTGGTGCTGACGTGGCTCAGTGGCGGAGGGCCGGGGACTTTTACCGGTTCTGGATGGCGGACCTTGCGGCGGGCCAGCCTGCTGCCTTCATCGTGGACAGTTCATTTGCCAGCTCCGTCGTCGCACCGTTGGAGCGGCCCAACATCATCAAACTCATGGTGTTGCACAACAGCCACATCTCCGGAGGCGGAAACCCGTTCCTGGGCAAGCTTGCCGCAGGACAGCGACGCATCCACGAGAACAGCCTTGCCTGGGACGGGCTGGTGTTCCTGACGCACAAACAGCGCCAGGACTACGAGGCACGCTTCGGGACTTCCTCTAACCTCTTCACGGTCTCAAACCCCAAACCCAGAGCGGCCGCCCTGCCCGATTTTGCATACCGGGTGCCGGGACGCGGCGTCATGGTCTGCCGTCTGGAGGCCCAGAAGAACGTTCCGCACGCCATCGACGTCATGGCACGGGTCCACCAGGAGCGGCCGGAGGTGACACTGGATATCTATGGAACCGGCTCGTTGCGCGAGGAATTGCAGGAAAAAATCGACCTGCTCGGTCTCAGGAACGTCGTCCGTCTGCACGGCCACACTCCCAATGCTGCCGACCAGTTCGAGACGGCGCGGTTCTCTCTGCTGACCAGCCGGAACGAGGGGCAGCCGCTGTCCCTGATGGAAAGTTTGGGACGCGGCTGTCCGCCGATTGCCTACGACATCCGTTACGGACCCAGCGACGTCATCGAGGATGGAGTCAATGGGTTCCTGGTGCCGGCACAGGACGTCGGAGCCGCCGCCGCACGCACCATCCAAATGTGCGACGACGACGACTTGGCGCGCCGGATGGGGGAGGCGGCGTGGGAGCGCAGCGAGCGGTTCTCTGATGAAGCTGTTGTTGCACAGTGGGCCCGGACCATCGAAGGAGCCTGGAACCAGCGGACTGATCGACTCGTACTGAACGACCTGGACTTCCGTCTTAGCGAGCTCTTCTACACAGCAGCTGGTGGCTTTGGGCTGGCCGGCGACGTGGTGTGGAGCCAGCAGTCCGGGCCCCCTGCCGAGAACGTGTTGAAGGCCAATCTGGTCGTCGGACGGCGCTCCGGAGGGGCTCCCGCTTTCTATCCCATGGAAATCGTCGGGAAGGGGCCGGGCCTTCTGAGCCTTGAAGCCGAGATGACTGCGGATGACATCGCCAACGGAGTACCTGATGACAATAACGAGCTTGATATTTTCCTGCAGATCCATGGCAACAATGTCCTGAAATCCGTTCGGATCGGCTTTCCCGGGAAGAGTCCTTCATGGAAACCGTTCGCGACGGCACATGCGGCGATGAGCCTGAAGCTCGTTTAGGTTGGGCGGCTGGCCTCCGCCAAGGCCTTTTCGACCGCGTCGATAAAGCGTCTGGTACTAGCTCCGGGAGCGATGTCACCGAAGTGCCGGTCGATCAGAGCAAGCTGCTCCTGACCGACCGGTTGCGCCAAGAGCTCGCGCAGTTTGGATGGGACAAGGCGGCTGTCACGAGCGTTCAGCAAAGGGACGACGGCGGCAATTCCGTTTTCGTCCACGGCGGCGTCGGGTTCCACAGGCCGGGTAACCAGTAGCGGCTTCCTGCGTGGCAGCCAGTCCATGGCCATGGCGGAAATATCGCAGATGCATATGTCCGCTTCGCCTATGGAAACGCTGAAGTCCGTCCGTGTATCCACATAATGACCCGCGGCAGGGTTCTTTGTCGCCGCAGCAGCAATCATGGAGGTGATTTGCCGGACAGCCTGGCGGTGTGCCGGCAAGCGCGACCCGCTTCGCGGGTGCGGTCGGAACACCAGACGGAACTGGCCGCTGGCGAGAATCGACTCGACGAGGGCGGTTCCGTGGGATACCAGTGAACCGTAGGCCATGGCTGGACGGTCCCCTTCCCAAGTTGGCGCATAAAGGACCGTTGGCCTGGCACCAGGGGCGAAGCCGGTGGCTGTGTCGGTATCGTCAAGTTGCGGCCTGCCGATTTCCACGAGGCTGCCGGGGCGCATGTTCCTGAGCGCTGTTTCTATCCGTCGGCGGGAAGCTTCACCTGCTATGAAGCAGTAGTCGTAGGCCTTCAACTGGTTGGAGGCCATCGAGACCTTGTCACTCTCGCCATGGCTGAGGTGGATGTGGACCAGCGACGTCAGCCTAAGGACAGTAAAGTTCGCCTGATTATTGTTGACGTAAAAGACCACGCGGGAGCCGTGGGTTCTGATGAACTTTTCCACTTGGCCAATGCCTGTGGCCAAATAAACCGGGAGCGGTGAGTCCTCCAGCAAGGCAGCGGCAGTGGAGGGCCGATGGCATAGCACGGCGACAGGATGCTGTTGTGCGAGCCGTGACATTGGCCCGAACCACTGGCGTACCTGGTACGCGCTGGAAGAATCGTCCGCGAAGTAGATAACGGCGTCGTACTCCTGACCCGAAGGCGGCGTGGCCGCCGCCAACTGCCGCCGCACCTTGCGCTCCAGGCGGAGGTTGGATGCGTGGTCGGCGAAGACTTTCAGAGCACGCCGGATCTGCTCGGTACGCGGCACGGGGGACTCCTGTCGACGTGGTTTGCGGTGCAATCCAGCTTAACGAATGCCGCGGACGACGTGCTGCTTATGCTTTTCCTGGTGTGACCTCGGCGGTTGCTAGACTGAGACATCCCTTCACTGCCTTCAGGGGGCCAGCGCAGAGAGGAGCGTATGATCGCAGGATTGAACGGGAGGATCGCCCGTCGTCTGCCTCAACCGGTCCTCCGGGCAGCGTTCGACCTTCTGGAAAACCGTACATCCGTCCAACGTTCAATATCCGGGCAGCTTGGCAGGATCCGCGCCGGCCAGGCTTGGGCGGGTCTGGACCCGTGCTATGTTTCCTTGCGCTCAGGGCGCACCAGTGTCCTTGCTCGGACGGTACACCGTTTTTCGGCTGTTGAGGCCGCCGCGGAGAATGCTGCGTTTGCTTCCGCGGCGGCCGAGTCCGCAGGTGTTCCATACCGGATCGAAGCGGATGCGCCCCGACACGGCCTGCGTCTTGTCGCCGCCGCTCAGGACCTTCGTCTCATCGAGCGCGAGCTGACGCGCCAGGGCATCCAGCGGCCGCTCTACATGACCGGCGGAAACGCGGGCGACGCTATGCTGGTGCGGAACGGATCATCTGACCAGGGAGTGCCGGACGTATTCGAATACCTTGCTGCCGAACGGCTGATCCTGGCAGGTCCGGAGCTTGCCTGCAGACTCGTGGCTGCCGGAGCAGAACGGACGCACCCCGGCTTGGCTGAAGTTCTCCAACCTGTGGACCTCGTCTATACGTGGGTGGACGGTAGCGACCCCGAATGGATGCGGGAACGCGATCGAGCCTGGGCAAGGATCCATCCGGAAGAGGTGAATCCATACGCTGCCAACGCGGAGCGCTACCGGAACCACGAGGAACTGCGCTACTCGCTGCGTTCAGTCGACTACTTTGCTCCCTGGATCAACCACATTTACCTGGTTACTGCCGGTCAGGTCCCCGGGTGGCTTAATTGTGCCAACTCCCGGATCACGGTCGTCGACCACCGGGAGATCTTCCCGGCGGATGCCCTGCCAACATTCAATTCCCACGCGATCGAGGCGAGGCTGCATCGCATTCCCGGATTGAGCGAGCACTTCCTGTATTTGAACGATGACGTGTTCTTCGGCCGGCATGTTGGACCGGAGCGGTTTTTCCACGGGAACGGGCTGCCGAAGTTCTTTCAATCCGAGAACCGCATCCCGGCAGGAGAAGTTTCGATCGCGGACCTGCCGGTGGATAGTGCGGCCAAACGGAACAGGCAACTGCTGCAGCACAAATTCGGCAGGACCGTTGAGTTCAAATTCAAGCACGCGGCACATGCGCAGCGAAGGAGTACCCTGCAACGGATTGAGGAGGAGTTCCCGGCGGAGCATGCAAACACGACCCATTCGCGTTTCCGGAATCCGCAGGACATTTCCATCCCATCCTCGCTTGCACACTATTACGGCTTTGCCACCGGAGCGGCCGTTGCCGGTACGATTTCCTACCGCTTTTGCGACATCTCCGAGCCCGACGCGCTGGTAAAACTGCTGCGGCTGCTTCGCGACAGGAGCGCCGACGTTTTCTGCCTGAACGAAACGGGGCCATCGGCGCTCGACTGGGAACGGCTGGACAGGATGCTGGAGGACTTTCTCGAGGCATATTTTCCGGTGCCCAGTTCGTTCGAACGTGGATCTGAATGAATACGCCGGCATTTATCTCGAGGGCGAAGATGAAGGCCGGGAGGATGCTGAATCCAGGATCGGGTTCCGTCCGACGGGAGCTGCGCAGGCTTTCCATAGTGCAGTCTGGCCCACGCGTCAGCATCGGGGTCACGGTCGCCAACAGCTTGACCCCGATCAGTATCTGGGCGCTTGAGGAGAACAACCAGTGGGTTCATCTGGCCGATTTCGCCCCTGCCGTGCAACAGAAGCACGGTCAGGCTCGTACAGCGGAGGCCGCGTACGAGGCGGATCTTAACCTAGTCGAGCTCGCGCGGGAACTGCCTCCCCGGGCGGAGGGCGAACAAGGTGCCACGCTGACACTGTTCATCGAGTTCTCAGCCGCCGCAGCGGATGTTCCGTGGTACAGCCGCGACATTAGTTGGGGCGCTGCTGTACAAGGGCTGAGCTTCGCGGAGTTCAGGCAGCTGGGCGAAGTTCAGGGGCCGGGTTCCGCGAGCTGCCGGGCAAAGCTGGGTCTGGGCCGTTTCCTGAGGACCGATACTGGTGCCTTTGAGCCGGTTGAAGCCGAGGAGAACCGAGCCGAGCTGTACATTAGCCGCAGGGGCTTCCTTACGCTGGCGATTAACCGAACGCTGAAGCCGTACAACGCCGTATACGTTCACCGCCTTCGGGTAGACGGCGGCGTTGTGGCCTTCACCGGACGGTTGGTGACGCGGCACGGCCAGGCCAGCCATGCCGCCCTCGTCTTGCTCGGCCGCGACAGTGGCTGCCGGTTCGTCTCTGCAGCGGACATTAGCCTGAATGAAAAAGCAACTGCCCGCCGCTTCGGCCTGCGCGAGTACACGTTCCAGACCAGGCTTGACCTCGGGGGCTACTCCGATGATCAGCTGGCCGAAGAAAGCATTTTGGATGCCTGGCTCGAGGTCTACAGCGGGGCCGCCGCCGACCCAGTCCGGACCCGGATCGGCAGGACCAAGTATGTCGCGCGTAAGCTGTCTCGTGCTGGCTGGCAGCAACGTGGCACCAAGACACTACTGCTCACGCCCTATTACACCTTCAAGGCCCAGAAGACCTGCTTCCACCTGGAGCTGCTGGACACGGCGACTTTCAACCACCTGAGGCGCCGCACACGAATCCCCCTCCAGCCGCAGCGGTTTCCCGGAAGCAAGCCCGTGTGGCTGGTGGGCGAGCGGCCCTACAAAGCGCAGGACACCGGACTTCACTTCTTCCGGTACTTGCGGACTAAGCATCCGGAGATCGACGCGTACTACGTGATCGACCCGAAGTCGCCTGAACGCCGCAATCTCGACGGCCTGGGGAACGTGGTCGCATTTGGATCGCGGCACCATTTCGACCTAGCCCTGCGGGCTGAACGCTTTATTGGCTCGCATCATCCCGATTTCCTGTATCCGACCTGGATGCCGCAGTTCCGGCGCGCGGCTGGAGGCATCAAGGTGTTCCTGCAGCACGGGGTCATGGGGACAAAATGGATGGTTCCAAATTATGGCAAGAAGGCCCCAGGGTTTGACACAGATCTGTTCATTGTCAGTTCCGAGCGAGAAAAAGAATACATAGTCGACGACTTCGGTTATCCGGCCAAAGATGTCGTCGTCACAGGGCTTTCCCGGTTCGACGCGCTGTTCGCCGGCGATGTCGAGGTCAAGAAGAACCAGATACTGGTCATACCCACTTGGCGGGACTGGCTATTCCTCCCGGAGCTGTTTACGGAATCGGAATACTTCCAAACCTGGAGCGGCTTGCTCCACGACGAACGCCTGCGGACGCTTGCGACAGAACACAATGCCGAGATCGTCTTCTGTCTGCACCCGAACATGCAGCAGTATCGAAGTTACTTCGCCGATGCCCCTGCCCGGGTCATCTCCCAAGGGGAAATCGATGTACAGCACCTGCTCAAGGAAAGCGCTGTCCTGGTCACGGACTACTCTAGCGTCGGCTTCGACTTCAGTTTCCTTGACAAGCCGGTCCATTACTTCCAATTCGACCGGGAGCGTTTCCTCGGTCCCAAGGGATCGCATCTGGACCTGGACGCTGAACTGCCCGGTCGCATCTCCTTCAACGCGCAAGCACTGCTGGCCGGCCTCGAACAGACGCTGGATTCCGGCTGTACCGTGCCGGACGAGTATGTACGGCGTTCCCGCCGGTTCCTTAAGTTCAAGGACCGCAGCAACTCCGCCCGCATCTTTGAAGCGGTTCGCGACGCGAAACCGGCAACATCAAGGATCCGCAGGATCATCGACCCGGAGCTGGGGGAACGGCTCTTCGGCAAGTATCGGCGCAGCCGGTTCTATTTCCCTTCTATGCGCCGCTTTTATGCTGCCGCACGCCGCCTGCCCATGGACGAAAACCTGATTGTCTTCGAGAGCGGGCTGGGGAAGCAGTATGCGGACAGCCCGAGGTACATTTACGAAGAACTGGTCCGGCGGAAGGACCCGCGCCGCAAGGTGTGGGTGTATACCGGAAAACTGCCGGTCAAAGACCCGAATACCAAGGTAGTCAAGCGGCTTTCGCCTCAGTACTACTGGTATCTTGCCCGCGCCAAGTATTGGGTCAATAACCAGAATTTCCCATACTACATCCGGCGTCGTTCCGACGGCATCATGGTCCAAACATGGCACGGCACTCCGTTGAAGCGAATGCTGCATGACCTGAACTCAGTGCACGGCCGGGACGAATGGTATCTGGATCGGGTCAGCCAGGCGGTGAGGCAATGGAGCGTGCTGCTCTCGCCGAGTCCCTATGCCACAGCGGCTTTCCGCAGTGCCTTCCGGTTCCGCGGCCCGGTTTTGGAAACGGGCTATCCGCGCAATGACCCTGTCGCAGGGGAGGGCACAGCCGAGTTGGGCGCCGAAGTGCGGCGCCGACTCGGCATCCCGGAAGATAAGCGCGTGGTCCTCTATGCCCCGACGTTCCGGGATTCCCAGAGCAGCGGTGCAGGTCGTTTCCATTTCGAAATGCCCTTCGACCTGCAGGCATACCATGAGCGTTTCGGCACCGACACCATGCTGCTGTTGCGTATGCATGTGCTGGTCAGCGACAAGATCGCCATCCCCGACAGTGTCAGGGGATCCGTCATGGACGTATCAGGTTATCCGGAGATTCAGGAACTGTGCCTTGCCAGCGACGTTCTGGTCACCGACTACTCGTCAGTATTCTTCGACTACGCAATCTTGCGGCGTCCAATCGTCTTCTACGCCTATGACCTTGAGCTATACAGGGATACGCTTCGTGGCTTCTACCTGGATTACGGCACCGAATTGCCTGGCCCGGTGGTGGAATCGGAAGCGGACCTCCACGCAGCGCTGGAAGAGGCTTTGAAACCTGACGTGGTGCGGGAAGGCCGGCTGGCGGAATTTGCCGCGACTTACGCTCCGCACGACGACGGTCATGCGGCAGCACGGGTTGTGGACGATGTGTTCTTCCCTGCAGGGGATGTCCAGCGCCCCGGACAGGAATCGAACCTGCGACCAAGAGATTAGAAGGCTCCTGCTCTATCCGCTGAGCTACCGAGGCTTGGCGGAAACTCCGCCAGTCAGCAAGTTTAGCGTGATCGCCCGACTTTCCGGAAAGTGTTCGGCCCTGCCTCCACAGAGGCGTCACCGACATGGGTTGTCCACAGAACCGATAGCGGCGGGTCCCTATTGATACGCGAGCCAACAGACTGAAGGTGCCGGCAACACGGCCGGCCCGATAGAAAGAGGTCTGGAAGATGGCCGAGTACATTACGGTCCGGGGTGTTGTGGGGACGGAAATAGAAACAAGGCTCACGAACGGCGGCACGCAGACGGCGAACTTTCGGCTCGCTTCCTCTGAACGGAAGCTCGAAAACGACCAGTGGGTAGACAAATCCACCAATTGGTACCGGGTGGAGGCCTATCGCTATCTGGCCAACAACATCACGCACAGCCTCAAGAAGGGCGACCGCGTGATCGTGACCGGCAAGCTGCGGCTTCGCCAGTGGGTGCGCGATGATGGCCACCAGGTCACATCGCCGGAAATCGACGCCGAGTCCATCGGCCATGATTTGAAGTGGGGTACCGCGAAGTACAGCCGGAATACATCTACGCGGACTTCAGCGGCTCAAAACGCTGCTCCCGACAACTATCACGAGATGGAGCCCGACGGGAATGGACCCGCACTCCCGGTGACGGCTTTGGAGTATGGGACGCACATGCCCGATGAATACGACAGGGACCCCGGAGCGTTTGGCCACGGGGTGAAACGTTCGGGATATGAGGCTGGCGAGGCTGCGGACGTGGAGCGGACGGAACATGAAACAATGACGGCGTGACTCCACCCCTTCAAGCCTCAGTGCCCCCACGCCTGGTCCGCCTGATCTGTGTCTTAGCCGTCGGTATTGCTCTGGCCGCGTGCTCACCAGATTCCGGGCAACCCGGATCGGATACTACGGGAGCATCCGCCTCCGCTCCGGCACCATCGGTGCAGCCGGAGGCGGATGCTGGCAGGACGATCGCTGAAGCTCCTTCCGCCATCGAGGAAACTGAGCGTGAAGTGCGACGTGCGATGGAAAAACTGGCTGCGTCGTCGCCCAGGCCTTCCAGTGAACAAATGGTCAAGGCAATGACCGATGCCGGTTTGCCGGAGAATGCCGTCGAAGTTTCGGCCGACATTACCCCGACAGGACTGGCGGTCGATGCCATCGAAGCTGCTGCTCCGGTGGAGGACAGTTGCATCATCGGCCAGGTCCGTGACGGCGAGGTGGCAATTTCCGTCCTTCCGGTCCTCGATAGCGGGAAGTGCTTCGTCGGCGGAGGCGCTTAGGGAAGTCCGGGCAAATGCGGACGCCGTCGAATATGAGTTCCGGCTACCCAAGCACTAGCCTTAGGTGCATGGCGGAATTCATTTACACAATGACCAAGGCCCGCAAGGCCGTTGGTGACAAGGTCATCCTCGATGACGTGAGCATGTCCTTCTATCCTGGTGCCAAGATCGGCGTGGTCGGCCCGAACGGTGCAGGTAAGTCCACCATTCTGAAGATCATGGCCGGCCTGGATACGCCGTCGAACGGTGAAGCCAGGCTCAGCCCCGGCTACAGTGTCGGCATCCTGCTCCAGGAGCCGCCGCTGAACGAGGACAAGACCGTCCTGGGCAACGTCCAGGAGGGCGTCGGCGAGATCTACGCCAAAATCCAGCGGTTCAACCAGATCTCGGAAGAGATGGCCAGCCCGGACGCGGATTACGATGCGCTGCTCGAAGAGATGGGCAAGCTGCAGGAAGCTATTGACGCCGCTGACGCCTGGGATATTGATTCCCAGCTGGAACAGGCGATGGATGCACTGCGCTGCCCTCCGGGCGATGCGGATGTCAGCGTTCTCTCCGGTGGCGAACGCCGCCGTGTCGCGCTGTGCAAGCTTCTGCTGCAGAAGCCTGACCTGCTGCTGCTCGACGAGCCGACTAACCATCTCGACGCCGAAAGCGTCCTCTGGCTGGAACAGCACCTCAAGAACTACCCCGGGGCTGTCCTCGCAGTAACCCACGACCGTTACTTCCTGGACCATGTTGCCGAGTGGATTGCCGAGGTGGACCGCGGCCACCTCTACCCGTATGAGGGCAACTACTCGACCTACCTGGAAAAGAAGCGTGCGAGGCTGGAAGTCCAAGGCAAGAAGGACGCCAAGCTCGCCAAGCGGCTCACCGAGGAGCTGGACTGGGTCCGCTCCAATGCCAAGGGCCGGCAGACGAAGTCCAAGGCACGCCTTGCCCGCTATGAGGAAATGGCTGCAGAGGCTGAGCGAACCCGCAAGCTGGATTTCGAAGAGATCCAGATTCCGCCGGGTCCGCGCCTGGGACAGCTGGTTATTGAGGCCACGGACCTCAGGAAGGGCTTCGATGATCGTCAGCTGATCGACGGGCTTTCTTTTTCACTGCCGCGCAACGGCATTGTGGGCGTGATCGGTCCCAACGGCGTGGGTAAGTCCACTCTGTTCAAGACGATCGTGGGCATGGAGCCGCTGGATGGCGGAGAGCTGAAGATCGGTGATTCCGTCAAGATCTCCTATGTTGACCAGAGCCGGGCCGGGATCGACCCTGAGAAGTCGCTGTGGGAGGTTGTCTCCGGCGGCCACGACTACATCCAGGTCGGCCAGGTTGAGATGCCGTCCCGCGCGTACGTTTCAGCCTTCGGGTTCAAGGGCCCGGACCAGCAGAAGAAGGCCGGTGTGCTCTCCGGTGGTGAGCGGAACCGGCTGAACCTCGCGCTCACCCTGAAGCAGGGTGGAAACCTGCTGCTGCTCGACGAGCCGACGAACGATCTGGACGTGGAAACCCTGTCCAGCCTGGAGAACGCCCTGCTGGAGTTCCCCGGCTGTGCTGTGGTCATCTCCCACGACCGCTGGTTCCTGGACCGGGTTGCCACCCATATCCTCGCCTACGAGGGAACCGAGGAAGATCCGGCGAACTGGTACTGGTTCGAAGGAAACTTTGAGGCCTACGAACAGAATAAGATCGAGCGACTGGGCCCGGATGCGGCAAAGCCCCACCGCGTGACCCACCGCAAGCTGACCCGAGACTGAAAGCCAGCCAAGGGGTTGCAGCAGATAAGAGGAAGGGGCCGAACGGCAGGTGTGCCGTTCGGCCCCTTCCTCTTACGGAGCAAGAACCTAGCTAGACGTCCACAGCTTCAGTCGGTACGCGCATCATGCCCTCCTGCGCGACCGTTGCGACGAGCTCTCCGGCCCGGCTGAAGATGCGGCCGACGCCCAGGCCACGGGCGCCCGAGGCGCTGGGCGAGTTCTGGACATACAGCAGCCATTCGTCGGCGCGGAAGGGGCGGTGCCACCACATCGCGTGGTCAAGGCTGGCGAACTTCATTCCGGGGCTGATCCAGGCCACCCCGTGCCGCCGGAGGATGGGCTCCAGCAGTGTGTAGTCGCTCGCGTAGGCCAAAGCGGCGCGGTGCAGGTTGAGGTCATCGGGCAGTGGGCCCTTCGCCTTCATCCAGACCGCATTCGTGGGCTCCTTCTCGCCCTCGGCGCTGAGATACAGCGGACTCTGGACGTGGCGGATGTCGAAGGGGCGCTGGAACGCCCACTGCTGCGCGATCGGGTGGTCGAATTCGCCGAGCAGGTCGGCAGTGCTTGGCAGGGACTCGGGCTTGGGAATGCCAGCAGGAAATGCTTCCTGATGGTCCAGCCCCGGCGCGGGAGCCTGGAACGAGGCGATCATGGACAAGATCGGCACACCGTTCTGGTACGCATGCGTGCGCCGGGCAGAGAAGGACCGTCCGTCCCGCAGCCGCTGCACGCCGAACGTGATCGGTGCAGACGCGTCGCCGGGCCGCAGGAAATAGCCATGCATGGAATGGATATCGCGGTCATCGGAGACCGTGCGGACTGCGGCCAGAATGGACTGGGCAAGCACCTGGCCCCCGAAGACGCGCCCATGCGGCTGCGGCTCGGAGATGCCAACGAAGATCTCCTCATCCGTGTTCGCGCCGTCGGCGTCTGACAATTCGAGCAGCTTCAGCAAGGCTGCTATCGGATCAACGCGTTGCTCAGAAGCTGTCATCAAATCTCCTTGCGGTGTTACCCGGGGGTAATGGGCTGCTATCGAGCCTAGTTTCTCCAACAGGCCTGCTCAACCGTGCCCTGCGGGTTCGCGCGGGGAAAGAGGTTCTTGAGAGGATGGGGGCATGGTCCCCGCAATGCGTCTCCCGCTCCAGCTTCGCTTCGGCGATATCGACTCCTACGGCCATGTGAACAACGTGACCTTCTTGAGCCTGCTCGAGACTGCCAGGGTCCGACTGCATAACCAGACTTCGGCTAAGGGCACCATAGCCGACGCCGGCGGTCCGGCTTCCGGGGGCGAACTTGCGGATGATGGGCCGGAGGCATCGTTGCGGGTTCTGGCGGGCAGCGGGAACTTCACTTTGGTCGGACGGCAGGAGATCGAGTACCTGGCACCGCTGCACTACCGCGACGAGCCCGTGTACGTCCACGTGTGGGTGACCGGGGTCGGCCGTTCCAGTTTCGAGCTGGGCTATTCAGTCACCGAGGAGGACGAATCCACGGTTTACGCGGTCGCGGCCACGACGATGGTCCTTGTCAGCCGGGAGTCGGGCCGGCCGGTGGCACTGCCGGAGGCTTACCGCAGTTCGCTGGAACAGCACCTGGGTCCGGAAGTCCCGTTCCGGCGTCGTACTCATCAGGCTGCGGGGGCGTAGCGCTGTGGGACATCCTGAGCATTTGGTGCTGGCCGATCCGCAGGTCACAGCCGATTTCCGGACCTTTGTCAGCCGGGCGAGGTCGGTCAACGACGGTGCGGTGCACCTGCAGGCGTGGGACCAGGTGCTGGCAGCCTACGTCTCCATCATGAAGCCGGCCTTTTTGGGGGACGGCACGCCGACGATCCTGGGGCTTCGCACCATGATGCTCGGAGAGCGGGCGCAGGCCGAACTCACGGTTGCGCTGGGTGCAATGGCGGACCGGCTGGCGCGCATGGGCAGCAATGATGTGCTGTTGCCGGTCCCGCCGATGGAAGTGCGCGAGTCATGGACCGGCGTGCTCCCGCCGCGTTCCGGCTGGGTAGCGGAGGGAACCCTGGCTGCGGAGGCCTTGAATGAGGCGGCTGCGGCGGGGATCAGGGAAATTTCGCAGGCGGTCCCTGCCAATCCCGGCAAGGCAATCGTCGACAATGCCCGGAGTGCGGTATGGGGTCGGGACTTGGAGCTGCCTGCGGCGGATATTCCGGCCGGAGCTGCCTTCGCTGCCTTTTCGCTGGGATTTCTGGGGGAGGAGCCCGCGGCGGTGTTCCGCAATGGCCGGTGGCTCCGGGTCAGCACGCCACGCGGCCATGTGCTGGTGCGCCGGGCCGCGTCGCTGCACGAAAGAGCCGGCTAGGCGCTGTTCACCATGGAGTGGGCAGCGCGTTCGAAGTAATCCCAGAGGGTCTGCTCGTACAGCGGCGGAAGTTCCAGCGAGTCCACGGCCTTGCGCATGTGCCGCAGCCAGCGGTCACGGGCATCGAAATCCACCTTGAAGGGCTGGTGGCGCATCCGCAGCCGGGGGTGGCCCCGCAACTGGCTGTAAGTGCCCGGGCCGCCCCAGTACTGCTCGAGGAACATTCTCATCCGTTCGGCCGCCGGTCCCAGGTCTTCCTCCGGGTACATCGCCCGCAGAACCTCGTCTTCTGCAATGCCCTGGTAGAAAACGTCGACCAGCTTGGCGAAGGTTTCGTGGCCGCCGACGGCGTCGTAAAAGTTGTCCGTAAACTCCGGCTGGCTGAACGCTTGGCAGCCGAGGCAGACGGAGTCAGCGTGGCCAGCGGCCTGCCCAGTCCGTTGCGTCCCGTTCCATCGGCCGCAGCCGGCACGCTGCCGGACGCCGCCTGGCTTTCGGCAGGTTGCTGGTTGGTCATCATGCTCCTCGCAGGGTGTCGGTGCTGTCTCCCATTGTCCCAACCAGCCGCGGGGTCCTCCAATTCCCGTACGCACGCGCACAGGCCGGAGGTTCAGGACACGGCTTGTGCGGTGCGGATGGTTGGTTGGTGATGCACGGGAAAATTGACGGAGCGGGCGATGAAGCACAGCTTGTTGGCTTCGGCATGCAGCTGCCGCGCGAGGTCGGCTTGCTCACGATCGCTGATGGTCACGGTGGGGCGCAGCGTTGCGGAAGTCAGCTCCCCGCTTCCGTCGCGGTTCACGTGAAGGTTCGCCTCGGCGTCGTCCGTGTACTCGGTGACCACGACGCCGCGGTTCACGGCGACGTGGAGGTAGGAGAGCATGTGGCACTGCATCAGCGCGGTCAGCAGCAGCTGTTCCGGATTCCAGCGGTCCTTGTCGCCGTGGAAGACCGGGTCGGCAGTACCGGCAAGATCTGGCAGGCCCTGGGCGCGGATGATGTGGTCCCGACCGTAGCCGCGGTAGCTGGTTGTGCCTGCGCCGCGGTTGCCGGTCCACTGCAGGGAGACATGGTAGCGATGGTTGCTGAGGTCCATACACCCATTCAACCAGTCCCGAGGGGCGAGCGGCAGGCATCGATGCGGTAGAGTGCGGCGGTTCCCTGGGTATCGATGAGCTTGAAGCCCTGGGTGTAATCGGTCTCGTAGAATCCGGTCCACGCACGCTTCTTGAGCCTCTTATGGGCGGGATCCGCGTGGTCGGCGTACAAATAGTCCGCGCCGATGCGGTCCAGCGCCCGGCAAACCTCCGGGTCGGTTAGGATGTTCTGGAGATTGTGGCGGATGTACTCCTGGTCAGGAGTTCCTTTGCTGGCTACCAGCCGCGGAAAAACGACTTCGTGCCCGGTGAGAGCGTACAGGTGCGGCAGCCCGTTGAACGGATCCCCGATCACGATGGCATCGTCCGGCAGTTGCGCGTCGAGGGAGCGCATGAAGTCCTCTTCACCGGCAGTCAGCGAGCGGCCTTGCGGGCGCGGCTCCACGGAGTAGGGCGCCTCCACCGCGTTGTAGCGCTGTTGGTAGCGGAACTCGCCCGAGGCCGGATAGATGGCCGCCACCGCAGCGATACCAATGAGTGCCGCAGCCAAGTGCTTCCGCCCCGACGTCCGCTGCAGGGCCTCGAAAGGCTTCGCCAGCAGCCTGCCGGCCAAGGCCAGGGCCAGGGCGGCGAAGACGGCGCCGACCATCAGCACGAGCGGCAGGATTCTGGCCGGCTCTTTGTACCAGAAGCCGGACAGCCATCGGAAGGGCTTCTCGTCCCCGGCGGCCAGCACGAAGATGATGGCTGCGACCAGCATGCCGGCCACGGCGGGCCTGGCGCGTTTGCTCCAGAGCGCGATCACGGTGCCGGCGACCATCAGGATCCCGATGAGGTAGTTGTAGGCCCCCGGAACCGAGAACGTATGGCCCGGCTGGTTCGGCAGATCGAACACGGCCCAAAGGATCGCGTCCTGCCACGGGGCGTAGGGATTGCGCTGATAGTTGATCATCCCCTCGAGCACATTCGAGTGCGTCAGGAACAGCGCTATGCCAACGACGAACCCTATGGTCGCGGCGGTCCAGGCCCCGCCGCGGATCCAGCCGCGACGCCATTCGTGACGGAGAGCCAGAACGACGAAGCGGATCATGTAGGCACCGCCCAGCGCGAGCAGCGCGAACAGGGCGGAGGGATGGATCCAGATGGTGCCGGTGGTAGCGACGAGCAGCGCCAGCAGATCGGTGCCGAGACGGCGCGAGGCTCCGGGCTGTTGGCGGCGGCGGAACTGCATCTCGATCCCCAGGGCCAGCACCGCCGGGACGAGCGCGGTTGCGAACCCGTTGGGCCACTGGCCCTTGGTGCCGAGCTGGAGGTAGGGGAAGGCGACCAGCGCCGATCCGACCAGCGGCGCCAGCACCATCACGGCCGGCAGCTGCGGGAACAATGCCCGGCCGAGGTACGCCAGCGAAACGGGCCAGACGATGGCGGCGATGACGAGGCAGGCGACGTTGCCCGCAACGATCACGTCTCCCGGTGCGAGCGAGACAAGGGCGTGCCAGCCCGAGGGGTAGAACGACGGCGGTCCATCGTCGAAGATCGGCAGGATGCTCCACGGGCTCGCCTGGCCGCTGTCCTTGATCCATTGGAGGGCATTGGCGTGGTAGGTGGGATCCAGGCCTGGGAGACCCGATCAGGCCGGCCGATTCCGGCCATCATCGTGGCAGCGATGACCACTCCGGCGACGGCCAGCGTGCCAAGAGCCAGCAGCTTGACCGGCGCCGGCACGGGGTGCTCCGGCTCCAGGGCCGGCGGACGGATCCAACGCCCGAGCAGGAAGGCGGCGGCTGCTGCGAGGATCGTGGCGGCGGCAGCGCTGATCGGCGTCCACTCGATTCCGGTGGCCAGGCAGGCCATGGTGCCCGCGGCGGCCACGGCGGCCGAAGCGGCTGGTGCCAGGGCAATGGCTGCCAGCAGCGGCAGGCGCAGGCCCGAGAGGACCAACAAGCCCGGCACGTAGAAGCTCGCCAGGACTGCCAAAGCGGGCCAGAGCGCATCCGGCCACGTCATCGGGAGCGTTCCTTCCGGTCATCCGGGGATGGCTGCACGCGCGGCTGGACCTGCCGGGATCGAAGGACGTCCACACTGCACAGTGTAGGCAGAACTTGCCTGCCGGAAAGGAATCCCGGCAGGCAAGCTTTGTTCGCCGCTTAGCGGTCGGCCGCCTGGGCCCGCAGCGCGCGCTCGATGCCGTCCCGGTTTTCCAGCACCAGGCGGCGCAGTGCAGGCGAGTCCGGGCCAACGCGGTCCAGGAATTCGTCCGTCCGCGCGACGGTGTCCTCGGTGGTCAACAGGGAGGGGTAAAGCCCGACGACGATCTGCTGGGCGATCTCATGGGTGCGGGTGTTCCACACATCCTGGATTGAGGCGAAGTAGGCGGCGGCATAGGGCTCCAGCAGCTTCCGGTCATGGAGACGGTTGAAGCCGGCGATGATGGACTGCTGCGTCGCGTTGGGGAGATCTCCTTCAACGACGACGGCGTTCCACGCTTCGGCTTTGGCGCTCGCCGTGGGGATGGCGGCTTTGGCCAGGGCCGCGGCGCGGGCGCCGGTGGCCGTCTTGTCGCGTTCCAGTTCGGCATCGATTTCCGGTTGGCCGAATTCGCCGCCAGCCACCAGGGACGTGAGCAGCTCCCACCGGAGGTCCGCGTCCACGGTCAGCCCCTCCAGCGTGCGCTCGCCGGAGAGCAGCGAGGCCACAGTCTGCAGGTGCCGCTCGGACCGGGCATGGGTGGCGAACGCCTTGACGAACTGGAGCTGGTTGTCCGATCCGGCGTCCGCTCCTTCGCTCAAATCCCAGAGGCGCTGCGCAGTGCGTTCGGTCAGCTCGTCGCGGTAGTCGGGGCTGACATAGAAGGCCAGCGTGGTGGCCAGCTGGCGCAGCAGGACCAAGACGACCGAAGAGTCTGTCTCATAGGCAATGTTGTTCAGGACCAGCTCGACATACTCGCGGGCCGGCGCCTCGCCGTCGCGGGTGGCGTCCCAGGCCGAAGCCATCACGAGGGTGCGCGGCAGCGACTGGCTGATGTCCTTCAGCCGGGCCGTGGAAGTGGCGAGGGAACGCTCGTCCAGCCGGATCTTGGCGTAGGCGAGGTCGTCGTCGTTGAGCAGCACGAGCTCCGGCTGCCGCAGGCCGGCCAGCGCCGGCACCTCGGTGCGCTCCCCGTCGACGTCGAGCTCTTCACGGTGAGTGCGCACCAGCTTGCCCTCGGCGTCGGAGTTGTAGAAGCCCACCGCCAGACGGTGCGGACGGATCGTCGGGAAGTCCGGAACCGCGGACTGAAGGATCGCGAAAGAGGTGATCGTGCCGCCGTCGTCCGTTTGGATCTCCGGCTTGAGGGTGTTCACGCCTGCAGTCTCCAGCCACTTGGCGGCCCAGTCCTTGAGGTCGCGGCCGCTGGATACTTCCAGTTCAGCGAGGAGGTCCTCCAACTCGGTGTTGCCCCAGGCATGCTTGCCGAAGTACTCGCGCACGCCGGCCATGAACTCCTCCTGGCCAACCCAGGCCACCAGCTGGCGCAGCACGGAGGCGCCCTTGGCGTAGGTAATGCCGTCGAAGTTGACCTGGACCGCTTCCAGGTCCGGAATCTCCGCGACAATCGGATGGGTGGACGGCAGCTGGTCCTGGCGGTACGCCCAGGACTTCTCCATCGACGCGAAGGTGGTCCAGGCCTGCTTCCACTCCGTGGCTTCGGCCGCGCAGAGGGTGGACATGAACTCGGCGAAGGATTCGTTGAGCCAGAGGTCGTTCCACCAGCGCATGGTCACCAGGTCGCCGAACCACATATGCGCCAGCTCGTGCAGGATGGTGATGGCGCGGCGCTCCACCATCGCCTCGGTGGGCCGCGAACGGAAGACGTAGTTCTCCAAGAAGGTCACCGCGCCGGCATTTTCCATGGCGCCAGCATTGAACTCCGGAACGAAGAGCTGGTCGTACTTGGCGAACGGATACGCGGTGCCGAACTGCTTCTCGAAGAACTCGAAGCCTTGCCGGGTCAGCTCGAAAATGTTCTCCGCATCCATGTACTGCATCAGGGACTTGCGGGCGAAGACACCGAGCGGGATGGTGCGGCCGTCCGAACTGGTCAGCTCGCTCCGCACGGACTGGTAGGGGCCGGCCACCAGCGCCGTGATGTACGACGAGATGCGCGGCGTCGGTTCGAAGGACCACGTGGACCGGGCACCGCCGTCCTCGGCGGAGCCGGCGGGCACCGGTTCGGGCGTGGGGGAGTTGGAGATGACGTCCCAGTGGGAGGGCGCCGTGACATTGAAGCGGAAGGTGGCCTTCAAGTCCGGCTGCTCGAAGACGGCGAACATGCGGCGGGAGTCGGGGACCTCGAACTGCGAGTACAGGTAGACCTCGTTGTCCACCGGGTCCACGAAGCGGTGCAGCCCCTCGCCGGTGTTCATGTAGAGGGCGTCGGCTTCAACCACCAGGACGTTGGACGCCGCCAACCGGGGCAACTGGATCCGCACGCCATCGGAAACTTCCGCCGGATCGAGCTCGACGCCGTTGAGCGTCACCTTGCGTACGGTCTCGGTGACCGCGTCAATGAAGCTGGAGACTCCGGCGGACGCCGAGAACCGCACCACGGTGGTCGAACCGAAGACCTTGTCGCCGCGGGTGAGGTCCAAGGTGACGTCGTAGGACTGGACCTCCAGCAGCGCGGCGCGCTCGCGGGCTTCGTCACGGGTGAGATTCAAACCTGGCACGGTCAGGCCTCCAATGTCGCGGTGTGGCGGGCCTTTCGCCGGGAAGTCTGAAAGAACCCCTGAATAAGGCGCCATTGTCTCACTGCCGGCCGCCCATGTGCAGTACCGGCGCGAAGCCGACTCCAATGTTGCGCTGCTGCTCCGGCGGCGTCCCGCTCCCGGCCGGGGTCAACGGGCGGGACGACCTAGTAGTCTTGATGCCGAGTTTCCCCTTGCCTGACGAAGGATTTCCATGCGCGTTCACATTGCCACCGACCATGCCGGACTCGAACTGAGCCACCACCTCATCAAGCACTTGGCCGGGAAGGGGTTCGACGTCGTCGACCATGGCCCGCAGGAATACGACGCGGAAGACGATTACCCCTCGTTCTGCATCAATGCCGCGCTCGCCGTCGTTGCGGACCAGGCGGCCGGCACGGAAGCGCTGGGCATCGTGCTCGGTGGCTCCGGCAACGGGGAGCAGATCGCCGCGAACAAGGTCAAGGGCATCCGCGCCGCCCTGGCCTGGAACCTCGAGACCGCGAAGCTGGCCCGCGAGCACAACGATGCGAATGTCGTGGCAGTCGGCGGCCGGCAGCACAGCGTGGAAGAGGCCACCGCCATCATCGAAGCCTTCCTGGCCGAGCCGTTCAGCAACGCGGAGCGCCATGTCCGCCGGATCGGGAAGATCGCACACTACGAATCCACTGGCGAAGTGCTGGCGTAAGTCCCGGCCGACATGCCTGAAGGCCATTCCATCCACCGGCTCGCCGCACAGTTCAACTCGGTTTTCGCGGGGGAGCGCCTTGCCGTCAGCAGCCCGCAGGGGCGCTTCGCGGCCGGCGCCGCGCTGATCGACGGCGAGAAGCTTGAGGCCGCGCATGCCCACGGCAAGCAGTTGTTCCTGGAGTTTTCGAACGGCTTGGTCCTGCGGGTCCACCTCGGCCTGTACGGAGCGTGGGATTTCGGGGGAGACAGCACTTTCCGCGGCTCCTCGAGCATTGGCGCTCCGCGCCGCGTGGGGGAGCGGGAAATGTACGACGACGGTGCTCCGGTTGCATACAGCGGCCCGCCCGAGCCTGTGGGCCAGGTCCGGGCGAGGCTGGTATCCAGCCATGGCTGGGCGGACCTTCGGGGTCCGACTGCCTGCGAAGTCCTCACCGGCGCCGAGCGCGACGCGGTCGTCGGCCGGCTCGGTCCTGATCCGCTGGATCCTGGAGCCGACGCCCAGTCATTCATCGAGCGCGTGCGCGCCAAAAAGACCGCAGTCGGAACGCTGCTGATGGACCAGTCCGTCGTGGCCGGCGTCGGCAATATCTACCGGGCCGAAAGCCTCTTCCGCCAAGGGATCAGCCCCTACGCGCCGGGAAAGTCCTTGTCAGCCGACGAGGTCCAGGCTCTCTGGCAGGACCTCGTCGGCCTGCTGCAGGACGGAGTCCGCGACGGCCGGATCGTGACCACGCGACCGTCGGACCGCTTTGAACCGGAGGGCGCTGCTGCTGCCACGGATGCGCACTATGTCTACCAGCGGCAGGGGCAGGACTGCAGGGTCTGCACGGCCGGCATCCGGCTCGACGACATGGGCGGAAGGAAACTTTACTGGTGCCCGGGCTGCCAGCAGTGAACGTAACTGCCGGCTGAGTTGGCTGATTTGTCAATGTGGCCGGGCGGCGTGCTAAAGTTTCAACGTCCTTGGGGATGTAGCTCAATGGTAGAGCCTCAGTCTTCCAAACTGATTACGCGGGTTCGATTCCCGTCATCCCCTCTGCACGAGGCGGGTCCGCAAGGGCCCGCCTTTTTTGCAGGCGGCAATTGCCGCAGCCAATTGTGCACAGGTGCGGCTTTGGCCGTAGACTTGCCTGTGCACTACGGGGCGTAGCGTAGTGGCTAGCGCGCTGCTTTGGGAGCAGGAGATCGCAGGTTCGAGTCCTGTCGCCCCGACTCTGTATTTTTGGTGCAGATCCCATCCAAATAACAACAGGAGTTCCAACGCTGTGAAGAGCGCCGTCGAAAACCTCACCCCGACCCGGGTCAAGCTCAATGTTGAGGTTCCCTTTGAGGAACTCAAGCCCAGCATCGATGAGGCCTACAAGACAATTGCTTCCCAGATCCAGGTCCCGGGCTTCCGCAAGGGTAAGGTTCCGGCGCGTCTGATCGACCAGCGTGTTGGCCGTGGTTACGTCATCGAGACGGCCATCAACGAAGGCCTTAATGGCTTTTACCAGAACGCGGTGCAGGAGAGCGGCATCCGACCGCTGAGCCGCCCGGAGGTGGAAATCACCGAGGTTCCGGATCCGTCCGCCACCGAAGGCCAGCTCGCCTTCCATGTCGAGGTCGACATCCGCCCGGAGATCGAACTGCCCGAGTACTCAGGTCTTGAGGTCACCGTCGAGGCCGCAGAAGCCGGCGACGCCGACGTCGAGAAGGCATTGGATGACCTGCGCGGCCGTTTCGGCACTCTCAAGACCGTGGACCGCCCGGCTGCCGCCGATGACTTCATCACCATCGACCTCAGCGCCAAGATCGACGGCGAAGAGGTCGACTCCGCTGCGGACCTTTCCTACCAGGTGGGCGCCGGCACCATGCTCGAGGGCATGGATGAGGCAGTGACCGGCCTGAGCACCGGCGAGGACGCAACCTTCATGACCAAGCTGGCAGGCGGCGAGCACGCGGGCCAGGAGGCTGAGGTCAAGGTCGTGCTGAAGGCCGTGAAGGAGCGCGAGCTTCCGGAGGCGAACGACGACTTCGCCCAGCTCGCCAGTGAGTTCGACACCATTGCCGAGCTCAAGGAAGACCTCGCGAAGCAGGCTGCGGACAGCAAGGTCATGGAGCAGGGCATCGAGGCACGCGACAAGGTCCTCGACAAGCTCGTGGAGCTCATCGAGGTACCCGTCCCGGAATCCGTGATTGAAGAGCAGCTGGAGCAGCACTTCCGCCCGGAGAACAGCCACGGCGAAGACCATGACACCGAGGAGCACCGGGCCGAGGTCCGCGAGAACACCGAGCGTGCGTTCCGCAACGAAATCATTCTCGATGCCGTAGCCGACAAGGAAGAGGTCGGGGTCAGCCAGGCCGAGCTGATCGACTACATCGTTTCGTCCGCCAGCCAGTACGGCATGGATCCCAACCAGTTCGCCCAGCTGATCGACCAGAGCGGTCAGGTCCCGATGATGGTCTCCGAGGTGCGCCGCCGCAAGGCCCTGGCCAAGGTGCTGGAACTGGCCAAGGTCACTGACAGCAACGGCTCCGAGGTCGACCTGAGCGATTTCGTCCGCCCGGCAGGTGCCGAGGAAGAGGACAACGTCGAGGACATGATCGAAGCCGCCGAAGCTGAGGCCGCCAAGGCCAGCCCGGAGGACGCTGAGGAGTCCGCAGAGTCCAAGGCGTAAGTACGCCTGAGCGGCCGCCCGTTCCCAATGGGAAGCGGGCGGCTGCTGCGTTTAAGGCGCTTGTTGACCCAGGGCCCCCGGCTATGCGCCGTCAGCGAACAGCCCCGGAAATAGGCAGAAACGAGCGCGGATCCGCGTTACTGTCCAAGAAGGAAAAAGAACCTTCGGCCCCGGCCGGGAACCGGCTGGGCCAGTGGTGAGAATCGAGAGGTATTTCGGAATGTCCAGTGAATCAGCCACTCCCAAGATGGCCACGACCGTTGACCCGGCGAGCCGCGAAGACTACATCTACAACCGGTTGCTGAAGGAACGGATTATCTGGCTGGGTTCAGAGGTCCGGGACGAGAATGCCAATGCGATCTGCTCCCAGCTGCTGCTGCTTTCGGCCGAAGATCCTGAGAAGGACATCTACCTCTACATCAACTCGCCCGGCGGTTCCGTCACGGCGGGCATGGCCATCTACGACACCATGCAGTTCATTCCCAATGACGTGGTCACCGTGGCGACCGGCCTGGCTGCGTCCATGGGGCAGTTCCTGCTGTCGTCCGGCACGAAGGGCAAGCGGTACGCCACGCCCCACGCACGTATCCTGATGCACCAGCCCTCCGGGGGCATTGGCGGCACGGCTTCGGACATCAAGATCCAGGCCGAGCTGATCCTGCACATGAAGCGGGTGATGGCGGAGCTGACGGCGGAGCAGACCGGACAGACCGTTGAAACGATCCTCAAGGACAATGACCGGGACAAGTGGTTCACGGCTGAGGAAGGCCTGGAGTACGGCTTCTTCGACCATATCTCGGCTCATGCCGGCGGGGTCACCGGCGGCGGCGGAACGTCGCAGAATTCGTAGGATCCGGCTGCTGCCGACCGCTAACAGAACATCACAAGCAGGAGCATGAACATGAACCCCAACTTCGCAGCCGCGGCTGGCGGCTACGCCCGCAACCTTCCTACGAGCCGTTATGTACTGCCGCAGTTCGAAGAGCGGACGCCGTATGGCTTCAAGCGCCAGGACCCGTACACCAAGCTCTTCGAAGACCGCATTATCTTCCTGGGAGTGCAGGTCGACGATGCCTCGGCCGACGACATCATGGCGCAGCTGCTGGTGCTTGAATCGACCGATCCGGATCGGGACATCACGCTGTACATCAACTCTCCGGGCGGGTCCTTCACGGCCATGACGGCGATCTACGAC
Source organism: Arthrobacter crystallopoietes BAB-32 (assembly GCF_000328305.2). Lineage (GTDB taxonomy): Bacteria > Actinomycetota > Actinomycetes > Actinomycetales > Micrococcaceae > Crystallibacter > Crystallibacter crystallopoietes_A. The sequence continues at coordinate 27,535 of NZ_ANPE02000079.1, forward strand.
ACGATGCAGTACATCCGCCCGGAAATCCAGACGGTCTGCCTTGGCCAGGCCGCCAGCGCCGCTGCCGTGCTGCTTGCGGCAGGCACTCCCGGGAAGCGGCTGGCACTGCCTAATGCCCGCGTGCTGATCCACCAGCCGGCACTTGGCGGCGGCGAACGCGGACAGGCTTCCGACCTGGAAATCCAGGCGGCGGAAGTCATGCGGATGCGCACCTGGCTGGAGGACACACTGGCACTGCACAGCGGAAAGACTTCGGTCGAGATCAACCAGGACATCGAACGCGATAAGATCCTGACCGCGGAGGATGCCCTCTCCTACGGCTTGATCGACCAGGTGCTGGATTCGCGCAAGATCAACAAGCCTGCGATCAACAAAGCGTAGCTCTTGTGCCGACAGGCTGTCTGGGCCCGCGGGGCGTAACAACGTCCCGCGGGCCCTTTGGTTACTGAAACTGTCAGTGAAGTGAATTAGAGTGGAACCTAATCAGCAGCCTCCTCACTCAAAGGGGATATCCCATCCAGGGACGTTCCGGAGGTTGTTCGTTCCACTAGGACCAGGTAAGGGGACCGATTATGGCTCGCATTGGCGAGAGCGCTGATCTGCTCAAGTGCTCTTTCTGCGGCAAAAGCCAGAAGCAAGTCCGGAAACTGATTGCCGGCCCGGGCGTCTACATCTGCGACGAATGCATCGAGCTCTGCAACGAGATTATCGAAGAAGAGCTGTCCGAGGTCGCGGACCTGGGTTCGTTCGAACTTCCTAAGCCGCGCGAGATTTTCGATTTCCTGCAGGAGTACGTGATCGGGCAGGAGCCGGCCAAACGCGCCCTCGCCGTGGCTGTCTACAATCACTACAAGCGGATCCAGTCCGGCCATGCCCCGAAGGGGTCGGCGAACCTTTCGGACGCCAGTCCGCTTGAGGACGTCGAGGTCGCGAAGTCGAATATCCTGCTGATCGGTCCTACCGGATGTGGCAAAACCTACTTGGCCCAAACGCTGGCCCGCCGCCTCAACGTCCCGTTCGCGGTGGCGGATGCTACTGCCTTGACGGAAGCCGGCTATGTCGGCGAGGACGTGGAGAACATCCTGCTCAAGCTGATCCAGGCCGCCGACTACGATGTGAAGAAGGCCGAGCAGGGCATCATCTACATCGACGAGATCGATAAGATTTCCCGCAAGAGCGAGAACCCGTCTATTACCCGGGATGTCTCGGGCGAGGGTGTCCAGCAGGCACTGCTGAAGATCCTGGAAGGAACGGTTGCCTCGGTGCCGCCGCAGGGCGGACGCAAGCATCCGCACCAGGAATTCATCCAGATCGACACCACCAACGTCCTCTTCATTGTTGCCGGCGCCTTCGCGGGATTGGAGGAGATCATCGGATCCCGCGCCGGTCGCAAGGGGATCGGGTTCGGTGCACCGCTCAGCGACGCCAGCAAGGACAAGGACGCGTACGGTGAGGTCATGCCCGAGGACCTGCTGAAATTCGGTTTGATTCCGGAGTTCATCGGCCGTCTGCCGGTCATTACGACGGTATCCAACCTCGACCGTCCCGCCCTGATCAGGATCCTCACGGAACCCAAGAACGCGCTGATTAAGCAATACCAGAAGATGTTCCATCTGGACGGTGTTGAATTGTCCTTTGAACAGGACGCTCTGGATGCGGTAGCAGACCTGGCGCTGGAACGGGGAACGGGTGCCCGGGGGCTCCGGGCCATCATTGAGGAAGCCCTGCTGCCCGTCATGTTCGACCTGCCCAGCCGGGACGATGTCGCCGCCGTGGTTATTACCGCAGACGTGGTAACCAGCAAGGCGGAACCCACACTCATTTCGCACGATGTCGTCGCCAAGCGAAGGAATAAGTCCGCCTAGCGGAGCGCTGGGCAGGAAAGATCTATATCCACCGCTCTTGAGGAGTTACCGCATGTCCGAAAGCAATGACGTTTCAACGGTTGATTTCTGGTTCGACCCGGCCTGTCCGTTCGCCTGGATTACTTCCCGGTGGATGCTTGAGGTCGAGAAGGTCCGGGAGCTCAAGGTCGAATGGCACGTCATGAGCCTGGCTGTCCTCAACGATGGCCGCGACGAACTGCCGGACAGCTACAAGGAATTCCTGAAGACGGCCTGGGGCCCGGTCCGCGTAATCATTGCCGCACGGGAGCAGCATGGCAATGAGTACGTCAAGAGGCTCTACGATGCCATGGGTACCCGGATCCACAATGAGGGTAACAAGGACACCAGCGCAGTCATCGCTGCTGCCTTGGCGGAGGCCGGCTTGCCGTCCGAGCTGGCAGCCTACGCCACCTCGAGTGAATTCGACGAGCAGCTGCGGGCCAGCCACGAGGAGGGAATCTCCCTGGTCGGCGACGAAGTCGGGACACCGGTCGTCTCGTTCAACGGGACGGCGTTCTTCGGTCCGGTCCTGACCAGGATTCCCCGCGGCGAACAGGCGGGGCGGATCTTCGACGGAGCGGTGGCCCTCGCCGACTTCCCGTACTTCTACGAAATCAAGCGCTCACGGACCACGAGCCCGGAATTTGACTGATTGATCACGCCATAGGTTTTCCAGAAATTTTTGGAATACCTATGCGTGTCGGCTTGCATGAGAGTATAAATATCTATACGCATCCCCCGAAAGATGCGGGAACGAACACCAAAGATTCAGAGACAAGCCAAGTGGACCCAGTTCCACTGACTGCCAGTCCGTGACGGGACTCGGAAGACCTGAAGATCCGAGGAGTTCGCGAGATTCCAAACGTCACTAGGAGTCATAGAGTCGAAGCCCCACCAACGGCTACACGCTGATGGGGCTTCCCCTATTTAACCGCCGCCTCAGGCCGGCGTCTCCGCCGGCGCGAGCTCCACTCCGTAGACAGTCAGCTCACCATCGGCTTCGACAATCTTCAGTTCCCGCGCGTTGCCCGCAGCCTTGAGGTCACCGATACCGGCCTGCAACTGCGCCACCTGGGCAGCAGAGCCACTGATGACGGCAGTGAGCACTTCGGTGCGCTGCTTGACCTTCGCCTCCGACTTCGCCTTGCGAATCCCGCCCAAAGCCTGGCCGACAGTGCCAAGAAGATCCTTGTCAGCACCGGCCGCGATGGGGGCCAAAGCCGTGCTGGCGGGCCATGCCGACTGGTGCACCGACCCGGCGCGCCACCAGCTCCAGACTTCCTCGGTTGCGAACGGCAGGAACGGTGCGAAGAGCCGCAGCAGGGTATCGAGGGTAGTGGCAAGAGTCGCCAGAACGGAGGCCTGCTCCTCGGCGCCGGCAGCACCGTAGGCCCGGTCCTTGACCAGTTCGACGTAATCGTCGGTAAAGGACCAGAAGAACGTCTCGGTGATTTGCAGGGCCCGAGCGTAGTCATAGTTCTCGAAGGCCGCACTCGCCTGGTCCACCACATCGGACAGCTGACCGAGCAGCGAAGTGTCCAGTGGATTGATGACGGCTGCTGCGTCCTTGGTGATCACCGAGTCCTGCGTTGCACCGAGGTTAAGGACGAACTTGGAGGCGTTCAGCAGCTTGATGGCCAGGCGGCGGCCGATCTTCATCTGCGCAACCTCGTAGGCGGTATCAGCGCCCAGCCGTGCCGAGGCAGCCCAGTACCGTACAGCATCTGCGCCGAACTGCTCCAGAACATCGGTGGGCACCACAACGTTGCCCTTGGACTTGGACATCTTCTTCCGGTCCGGGTCCAGGATCCATCCGGAAATCGCTGCGTGCTTCCAAGGGGCACAGGACTGCAGCGCGTCACCCCTGACGACCGTCGAGAACAACCAGGTCCGGATGATGTCGTGGCCCTGCGGGCGCAGGTCGAAGGGGAAGACCTTGCCGAAGAATTCCTCGTCGCGGCTCCAGCGACCCACAATCTGTGGCGTCAGCGACGATGTGGCCCACGTGTCGAGGACGTCGGTATCGCCGGTGAAGCCGCCGGGCACGCCGCGCTGGTCTTCGCTGTAGCCTGGCGCAGCGTCAGCCGCGGGATCCACCGGCAGCATGTCGTCGGCGGGCAGGATCGGGTTGTCGTGATCCGGATTGCCGGCGCCGTCGAGGGGGTACCAGACTGGAATCGGCACGCCGAAGAACCGCTGCCGGGATACCAGCCAGTCCCCATTGAGGCCTTCGATCCAGTTTTCGTACCGCGACCGCATGAAGGCTGGGTGGAAATCGATGTCACGGCCGCGTTCGATCAGACGTTCGCGCCGGTCGGCGTCCCGTCCGCCGTTGCGGATGTACCACTGGCGTGAGGTGACAACTTCCAGCGGCTTGTCGCCCTTTTCGAAGAAGTTGACGCTGTGCATCATCGTCTTCGGCTCGCCGTCCAGCTCCCCGGCGCCAGCCAGGAGTTCGACGACCTTTTCCTTCGCGGAGAAGACCGTCTTGCCTGCAAGTTCGGCAAAGTGCGCTTTGCCTTCCTCGGAGGTGATCCACTCGGGCGTGTCCGGGACGATGCGGCCGTCGCGGCCGACGATGGCTCGGGTGGGCAGCTGAAGTTCACGCCACCAGGTGACGTCGGTCAGGTCGCCAAAGGTGCAGACCATGGCAATGCCTGCGCCCTTGTCCGGCTTGGCCAGCGGATGCGCCTTGACCTCCACCTCCACGCCGAAGAGCGGCGAGGTCACCTTGGTGCCGAAGAGCTTCTGGTACCGCTCGTCATCCGGGTGGGCCACGAGGGCCACGCAGGCCGGCAGCAGCTCGGGCCGGGTGGTCTCGATATGGACCTGCTCGCCGCCGGCCGTCCGGAAGGGGTACCGGTAGTAGGCACCGGGCATCTCGCGGTCTTCCAGCTCGGCCTGGGCAACGGCGGTCCGGAACGTCACGTCCCAGAGAGTCGGGGCTTCTGCCATATAGGCATCGCCGGCGGCGAGGTTGGCCAGGAAGGCCCGCTGCGACACGGCGCGGGATACGTCGTCGATAGTGCGATAGGTCAGGTCCCAGTCGACCGACAGGCCCAGGGTGCTGAACAGGTTCTCGAAGACCTTCTCGTCCTCGACCGCCAGCTGCTCGCAGAGCTCAATGAAGTTGCGGCGGGACACGACATCGAAATCACGCTGGTTCTTCGCTGGCTTGGCCGGCGGCTGGTAGTCCGGGTCGTAGCCCACCGCCGGATCGCAGCGGACGCCGTAGTAGTTCTGCACACGCCGCTCGGTGGGCAGGCCGTTGTCGTCCCAGCCCATCGGGTAGAACACGTTCTTGCCCCGCATCCGCTGGTAGCGCGCCAGGACGTCGGTCTGCGTGTAGGAGAACATGTGTCCCACGTGGAGCGAACCGGAGGCGGTCGGCGGAGGAGTGTCGATCGAGTAGACCTGGCTGCGGTCGGTGTCCGGGTTGAACTTGTAGGTCCCCTCCTCGCGCCAGCGGCGGGACAGGGCATCCTCGAGCCCTTCGAGGGCGGGCTTGTCGGGGACGTTTACGGAAACGGGCGTGTCTGTGCCCGGGGAATGTTCTGCCATGCCAGCCATTCTTTCATGCGCCGGCAGGCCCCTTCACATCCGTAAGCTCAGTGCGGCAATTCAGGGGGTGCCGCCGGCGTGTCCTCCGCGTAGGATGCCCGTTATGGCTGCCATTCGGATCAAGCGGATCTACGAAGAGCGCACGGAGGACGACGGGTACCGGGTCCTGGTGGACCGGTTGTGGCCGCGCGGGGTATCCAAGGAGGCCGCCCACCTTGATCTGTGGTTGAAGGAGATCGCGCCCTCGCCCGAGCTGCGCAAGGAGTTTGGCCACAAGGAAGACAATTTCGATGCCTTCACCCATGCCTACCGCGCCGAACTCGACGATTCCGCGGCCGTGGAGCGCGCGGTGGCACTGGTGCACGAACACGGTACCGTGACCCTCTTGTACGCCGCCCGGGAAACCCGAATGAACCATACGGTGGTGCTGCGGGACTACCTGGAGGAGAGGCTGGAAGCCGAGCGCCGCCGTCGTTAGCCGCCCGATCCGGCACCGGCGACTGAAGGCCCCTGCCCTTCCCACTACGCTGAAGGCATGACCAAGCGAGCAGTAGTAACCGGAGCAAGTTCTGGGATCGGTGCAGCCTCGGTGCGGGCGCTGCGCAAGAGCGGCTGGGAGGTCGTCGCCGTGGCCCGGCGTGCGGACCGCCTCGCCGAGCTGGCCGCGGAAACCGGCGCTGTCGCCATGGCCGCCGACGTTACCGATGCCGGAGCCGTGGAACGGCTGGTGGGGGAGGTGCTGGCCGGTGGCGGGATCGATGCCCTGGTCAACATCGCGGGCGGTGCCTTTGGCGTGGACACGATGGCTGCCGGGAAGCTCGCCGACTGGCAAAAGATGTATGACGTCAATGTGCTGGGAACGCTTCGGATGATCCAGGGCTTCCTGCCGGCCCTGCGGGAGAACGGCGAAGGTTCGGTGCTGCTGCTGACCTCGACCGCGGGCCTGGTTGCCTATGAAGGCGGAGGCGGCTACGTGGCAGCTAAGTCCGCCGAGCATTCCATGGCCGGCACGCTGCGACTCGAGGAGGCGCAGCACAATGTGCGCGTGATCGAGATTGCGCCCGGCCTGGTGCACACCGAGGAGTTTTCGCTCAACCGCCTCGGCGGCGACCGGGAGGCGGCGGACCGGGTCTACGCCGGCGTCGAGAAGCCGCTGCTGGCAGAGGACGTGGCCGATGTCGTTGCCTATTCGCTGAACCTGCCGCATCACGTGAACCTGGACCAGATCGTGATCCGCCCAGTGGCCCAGGCCGCGGCGCACAAACTTATCCGGTCCCAGGCATGACCGGGCTTGGGTCACAGCTGCATGTGGTGGCCTGTGCCCACGGCACCGACAACGTCAGCGGGAGGGAACTGATCGACGGACTACGCGCTGACGTCGCTTCGGCCCTTGCGGCACGCGGGCTGCGGGCGCAGCTCCATGAGGCGTACGTCGACGTGCAGGAGCCGGCACTCGACCATATTGTCGCAGCGCTGCCGCCAGGAGAACCTGCAGTCGTGGTGCCGCTGCTGCTATCCACCGGATTCCATACCAGTGTCGACATCAGGCAGGCAGTCGACAGCCGTCCGGAAACGCGCGCCGCCCGCGCAATTGGCCCGGACCACAGGCTGGCGGAAGCGTTGGCCCGCCGCCTGGCCGATGTTGGCCTCGGCGAGGGCGACCGTGTCGTCGTCGCCTCTGCCGGGACGCGCGTGGAAGAGGGGCTCAAGGAGGTGCGGCAGGTGGCCGAGTGGTTGGCGGTAGAAGCCGGGCGCCCGGTGACTGTTGGATTCGGCGCCGCTGCGGAGCCTTCCGTGCAGGCAGCGGTGGCGGCTGCGCGCTCGGAGCCGGGGTGCCGGCGGGTGCTGGTGGCTGCCTATTTGCTGGCGCCCGGATACTTCCATTCCCAGCTTGCTAAGGCAGGGGCAGATGCCGTCGCGGCTCCGCTGCTGCCTGATCCGGCTGTTGCGGAATGTGTCGTCGAACGCCTGCTGGAGGCGCTTAACATGACGCCATAAGTCCCCGGGCTTTGCCATTTGTTGAGCGGTATTGAGCGGTGGGTCGCCGTATGAGGTCACAGTTGAAGGCGCTCGCAGGCCGCCCCTACGGTGGCTGCCATGACTCAGGCGATCGAGACTTCGACGGCTACGCAAACCAAGCGGCGTCCGTCCGCGAAGCCCCACGGACAGTGGAAAGTGGACGGTACGGCTCCGCTGAACCACAACGAGGAGTTCAAGCAGTTCGACAACGGCTTGAATGTCCGCGAGCGCATCGAGACGATTTACGCCAAAGAAGGCTTCGACTCGATCCCTTCGGACGACCTGCATGGCCGGTTCCGCTGGTGGGGTCTGTACACCCAGCGCAAACCCGGGATCGACGGCGGCAAGACGGCCACTCTTGAACCCCACGAGCTGGAAGACCGGTACTTCATGCTCCGGGTCCGGATCGACGGCGGGGCGTTGACCACCGAGCAGCTGCGGGTGATCGGCGGCATCTCCACCGAATTCGGCCGGGACACCGCCGATGTCACCGACCGCCAGAACATCCAGCTGCACTGGATCGATATTGCCGACGTGCCGGAGATCTGGCGCCGACTGGAGGCGGTGGGACTGTCCACCACCGAAGCCTGCGGCGACGTGCCCAGGGTGATCCTCGGCTCGCCCGTCGCCGGTATCGCCAAGGACGAGATCATCGATCCGACCCCGGTCATCCGCGAAATCTCCGACCGGTTCATCGGCGATGCGGAGCTGGCCAACCTTCCGCGCAAGTTCAAGTCAGCCATCACCGGCCACCCGTCGCAGGACGTGGTGCACGAGATCAACGACATTTCACTGGTCGGCGTGGTCCACCCCGAACTGGGTCCCGGCTACGACCTTTGGGTCGGCGGAGGATTGTCCACCAACGCCCGGCTCGCCGAACGTCTCGGGGCCTTCGTCAGTGAGGAGAACGCTGCGGCAGTCTGGCACGGCGTCGTCGCAATCTTCCGCGATTACGGCTACCGGCGGCTGCGGAACAAGGCACGCCTCAAGTTCCTGATGAAGGACTGGGGCGCGGAGAAGTTCCGCCGGGTCCTGGAGGAGGAGTACCTCGGGTTCGCCCTGCCGGACGGCCCTGCCCCTGCCCGGCCGAGCCAGCCGGGCGACCATGTCGGCGTGCACGAGCAAAAGGACGGTCAGTTCTACATCGGTGCCGCACCGGTCGTCGGCCGGGTCTCCGGGACGGTGCTCACCCGGCTCGCGGACCTGCTCGAGAGCCAGGGGTCCTACCGCCTCCGTACCACTCCGCACCAGAAGATCGTGGTGCTCGACGTGGCACGGGACAAGGTCGACGCCGTCGTTGCCGGCTTGGCGGAGCTCGGGCTGAGCAGCAGCCCGTCGGTCTTCCACCGGTCGACCATCGCCTGCACCGGCCTGGAATTCTGCAAGCTTGCCATCGTCGACACCAAGGACACTGCGGGACGGACCGTCGCCGGCCTTGAGGACCGCCTCGCCGACATCTCGGAGCGGCTGCCGGCGCAGCTGAGCCTGCACATCAATGGCTGCCCGAACTCCTGCGCCCGGATCCAGACAGCCGACATCGGCCTGAAGGGGCAGCTGCTGCCGGATCCGGACGGCGGACAGACCCCGGGATTCCAAGTGCACCTGGGCGGCGGCTTGGCCTCGACCGATAGGGACGAAGCCGGCCTGGGCCGCACCGTGCGCGGCCTGAAGGTCACCGCCGACGGGCTCGTCGAGTACGTGGACCGCGTGGTTCGCCGCTACGACGGACAGCACGTTGAAGGCGAGACCTTTGCCGAGTGGGCGCATCGGGCGGACGAGGAGGACCTGAAATGAGCTTGGACAACAAGCAGGTGGCCCGGCCTGCGCGCTCAACCGAGGAAACGCAGGCCCTGAAGGAACTCGCGGCGGCCGGTGCCGAAAAGCTTGGCTGGGATGCCCCCGCCGAACAGGTCGTGGCGTGGGTGCGGGAGAATTTCGGCCTGCGGGAGGCTGCCGTGGCCTGCTCGATGGCCGACGCAGCACTGCCGCACCTGGTCGCCGAGCAGCTGCCCGGCGTCGATGTCCTGTTCCTGGAGACTGGCTACCACTTCACCGAGACCCACGCCACGAGGACCGAAGTCGCCCGGGCGCTGGACGTCAGGATCGTGGACGTGCTGCCGGACCAGACCGTCGCCGAGCAGGACGAAGCCCACGGCCCCGAACTGTTCTCCCGTGATCCTGCCCTCTGCTGCCAGCTGCGGAAGATGGACCCGCTGCGCAAGGCACTGGCCCGCTACAAGGTCTGGTTCACCGGCGTCCGCCGGGATGAAGCCCCGACCCGGACCAATACCCCGCTCGTGGCTTGGGACGAGGCGCATGGCCTGGTCAAAGTGAATCCGGTCGCGCCGTGGAGCTTCGAAGACCTGACCGGCTACGCCGCCCGGCATGCCGTTCCGCTGAATCTGCTGCTGCAGCAGGGTTACCCGTCCATCGGCTGCCGGCCCTGCACCAGGCCCGTGGCGCCGGGTGAGGATCCGCGCGCCGGCCGCTGGGCAGGCCTGGCCAAGACCGAATGCGGCATCCACGCCTGAAGACCCGACCAGATCCATGACACGAGGACCGATCATGACCCTGACCCCCTTACACGACACCGCTGCGCCCGGACTGCAGGCATCCGGCGTCCTCGACACGCTGGAGGCCGAATCCATCCACATCATCCGGGAAGTGGTGGCCGAGTTTGAGCGCCCGGCCATGCTGTTCTCCGGCGGCAAGGACTCCGTGGTCATGCTGCAGCTGGCGGCCAAGGCCTTCTGGCCGGCCCGCATCCCCTTTCCCGTTGTGCACGTGGACACCGGCCACAACTTCCCGGAGGTCCTGGACTTCCGGGACCAGACCGTGGAGCGGCTCGGCCTGAAGCTCATCGTCGGCTCCGTCCAGGAGTACATCGACCGGGGCGAACTGCAGGAGCGCGCCGACGGGACGCGCAATCCGCTCCAGACCACGCCGCTGCTGGACACCATCGCCGCCAACCGCTTCGATGCTGTCTTTGGCGGCGGCCGGCGCGACGAGGACAAGGCCCGGGCCAAGGAGCGGATCCTGAGCCTCCGGGACGAATTCGGCCAGTGGGACCCGCGCAACCAGCGGCCCGAGCTGTGGAACCTCTACAACGGCCGCCATACGGTTGGCCAGCATGTCAGGGCGTTCCCCATCAGCAACTGGACCGAACTGGACATCTGGCGCTACATCGCGCGTGAAGGCATCGAGTTGCCGTCGATCTACTACGCGCATGCCCGCCAGGTCTTCCGCCGCGACGGGATGTGGCGCGCCGTCGGGGAATTCTCCCAGCCGGACCGCGGCGAAGAGGTCTCGGTCCGCACGGTCCGCTACCGCACGGTCGGCGACATGTCCTGCACCGGCGCCGTCCTCTCCGAGGCGCGCACCGTTGACGACGTCGTGCTCGAAGTTGCGGCGTCCACCCTCACTGAGCGCGGGGCCACTCGCGCCGACGATCGAATTTCCGAAGCGGCCATGGAAGACCGCAAGAAGGACGGGTACTTCTAATGACCACCGAAATCCTGGACCGGCAGCGCCCGGCCACCGGCACGCTGTTCCGATTCGCCACCGCCGGATCGGTCGACGACGGCAAGTCCACCCTCGTCGGCCGGCTGCTTCACGATGCCAAGGCGATCCTCGCGGACCAGCTCGAGTCCGTCGCCCGCACGTCCTTGGACCGCGGTTTCGGCGGCGCCGAGGGCGGACTCGACCTGGCGCTGCTGACCGACGGCCTGCGGGCGGAGCGGGAACAGGGCATCACGATCGACGTGGCCTACCGGTACTTCGCCACCGACCGGCGCACCTTCATCCTGGCGGACTGCCCCGGCCATGTGCAGTACACGCGCAACACCGTGACCGGCGCGTCGACGGCCGACGCCGTGGTTGTCCTCGTCGATGCCCGCAAAGGCCTGCTCGAGCAGACCCGCCGCCACCTCGGCGTCGTCGCCCTGCTGCGGGTGCCGCACGTGGTGGTCGCCGTCAACAAGATCGATCTGGTCGGCTATTCCGAGGACGTCTTCGCGCAGATCGACGCTGACGTGCGCCGTGTGGCCGGTGAGCTGGGCCTCCATCACGCGGTCAGCATCCCGGTCTCCGCGCTGGTCGGGGACAACGTCGTCGAACGCTCGGTCCGGACACCCTGGTATGCCGGCCCGACGCTGCTGGAGCTCTTGGAGACGCTGCCTGCAGCGGACCAGGAGGACGACGACGCTGCGTCCTTCCGTTTCCCGGTCCAGTTGGTGCTTCGCCCGCAGGGGGCGCTGGCACCCGGGCTCCCGGCCGAGTCCTTCAGGGACTACCGCTCCTACGCAGGGCAGGTTGTGTCCGGCACGGTGCGCGTGGGCGACGATGTCACAGTCCAGACCCCCGGGCAGGAGCCCCGGACGACAACGGTGGTAGGCATCGATGCCGCGGGCCGGGACCTGGACACTGCGGTTGCGCCGCAGTCCGTCGCCCTGCGCCTGGCTGATGAGTTCGATGTCGCCCGCGGTGACCTGATCGGCGCCGCGGGTTCGTTGCCGGTGCCGGCCTCCAACCTGTCCGCTTCCTTGTGCTGGCTGTCGCCAAAGCCGCTGCTGCCGGGGGCGAAAGTCCTGGTCAAGCACGGTACCGCCACTGTCCGGGCGCTGGTCCAGTCGGTCAAGGGGCGGCTCGACCTGGACTCATTCGAGGAAGCCCCGGCAGGGACGCTGCAGCTGAACGACATCGGCCACGCGCTCCTGCGCCTGTCAGCCCCGCTGCCGCTGGAGCCCTACGCGGTCCACCGCCGGACGGGTGCGTTCCTGGTGATCGATCCCCAGGACGGCGGCACGCTGGCCGCCGGCATGATCCGGAACGGAGCCGGGCAATGAGCGGCCGCCGGCCGGATCCCGGGACGGTCCGGATCACCGCCGGCGAACAGCCGGCACGGCGGGGCTGGGAGGTCTGGCTGGCCGTAATCCTGGCCGCAGCCATCGCCGGCACCTCGGCGGCGGCCTTTGCGGCTTCCGGCAATGGTTCACGGACTGAGGCGGAAACGGCCGCCGACGCACCGGCCAGCGAACTGCGGCTCGGCTACTTCGGCAACGTCACGCACGCACCGGCGCTCGCAGGGGTGCAGAACGGCTTCCTTGCTGAGCGGCTGCGGGCGCAAGGCGGCACGAAGCTAAGCACCCAGGTTTTCAATGCCGGCCCGGCGGCGATCGAGGCGCTCAATGCCGGCGCCATCGATGCGGCCTACCTGGGGCCCAACCCTGCCATCAACTCCTTCGTCCAAAGCGGCGGCGAATCCATCTCCGTCATCGCCGGTGCCACCGCTGGAGGAGCCCAGCTCGTCGCCAAGCCGGAAATCGTTTCCGGAACGCAGCTGAAGGACAAGGTTTTGGCCACACCGCAGCTCGGCGGAACCCAGGACGTCGCGCTGAGGGCCTACCTGCGGTCGCAGGGCCTGTCTTTCGGACCGGACGACGGGGACGTGACTATCAACCCGACCGAGAACGCCCAGACTCTCAAGCTGTTCCAAGACGGCAAGCTGGACGGCGCCTGGCTGCCCGAACCCTGGGCTTCACGGCTGGTCCTGGAGGCCGGCGCCAAGGTGCTCGTCGATGAGGCGGACCTCTGGGACGGCACGCTGGCAGGCAAGCCGGGCCAGTTCAGCACTACGGTGCTGGTGGTGAACCGGGAGTTCGCCGCCGCGCACCCGCAGGCTGTCGACGCGCTGCTGCAGGGCCACGTAGACGCGATCGGCTGGCTCAACGACGCTCCGGCCGGGGAACAGGCGGCAGTGGTCAACGCCGGCCTGAAGGAAGCCGCCGGAGCGGCCCTGCCCGAGAACGTCGTCACCAGGGCGCTCGGGAACATCGAGTTCACCCCCGACCCGCTGGCGGGCAGCTATCCGAAACTCCTGCAGGACGGCGTCGATGCAGGCCTTTCCAAACCGGCGGACCTCACCGGTCTCTTCGACCTCGCTGCCCTGAACCGCATCCTGGCGGCCGGGTCCACCCACGAACCGGTCACTGCTGCCGGACTCGGCGCGGAGTAGGGAGGGAAGACGATGAGCGTAGTGCTTGAGAACCTCGGCAAACGGTTCGGGGACGGTCCTGCCGTGCTGGACGGCGTAAACGCCCGGATCGCCCGGGGCGAGTTCGTGGCGCTCGTCGGAGCCTCCGGCTGCGGCAAGTCCACCCTGCTGAACATCATCGCCGGCCTGGAGCGCCCGTCCGTCGGAGCGCTGGAAGTGCCGGCCGATGGCGCCGCCTTCATGTTCCAGGACGCCGCGCTCTACCCGTGGCTGACCGCGCGCGGGAACGTGGAGCTGGCCCTGAAGCTGCGCGGGGTGGACAACGCTACTCGCCGCAGCCGGGCAATGGAGCTGCTGGAACTGGTACACCTGGCGGAGGCGGCGGACAAACGCCCGCACGAGCTCTCCGGCGGCATGCGGCAGCGGGTGGCACTGGCCCGGGCCTTGAGCCAGGCCCGGCAGCTGCTGCTCATGGACGAACCCTTCGCCGCCCTCGACGCCATTACCCGGGATCTGCTGCATGAGGAGCTCGAGCGGATCTGGCGCGAGACCGGCTGCACCATCATCTTCGTCACCCACAACGTCCGCGAAGCCGTCCGGCTCGGACAGCGCGTCCTGCTGCTGTCCTCGCGCCCCGGCCGCGTGGTGCGGGAGTGGACGGTAGGGCCGGAGGCCAAGTCCGACGCCGCGGCTGCCGCGGCCTTGACCGGGCAGGTCACCACACGCCTCAGGGAAGAGATCCGCCGCCATGGAAAGTAAAGTCGCCGACCTCGCACCGGCTCCTGCCGCCGAAGCTGCCCGGGCTACGGCCGAGGATAATGATGAACTCCGCGCGCTTGAAGCCGGGCTGGATGAACTCCAGGCGGAGAAAACCTCCTCCCGGCGGGACTGGGGCCGCGCGCTGCTGCCGCTCGGCGCCGTCGTACTTCTCCTGCTCGCCTGGCACCTGCTGGTCTCGCTGGACCTCAAGCGCCGGGACTTGCTGCCCGGCCCGCTGGACGTCTTCACCTCGCTCGGCGGGCTTTGGGGCGAGGGGCTCGTCCAGGAGTCCGTAGGCACTTCGCTGCAGCGGGCGCTGGTCGGGTTCGCCGTTTCCGTGGCCGTCGGGACACCGCTCGGACTGCTGCTCGGCCAAGTCAGGACGGTGCGCCGCGCCTTCGGTCCCTTGGTGTCCGGCCTGCAGGTCCTGCCCTCGGTGGCATGGGTTCCTGCCGCGATCATCTGGTTCGGCCTCACCGATGCGACCGCCTACTTCGTGGTCCTGATGGGCGCCATTCCGTCCATCGTCAACGGGCTGGTCGCCGGCATCGACCAGATCCCGCCGCAATACCGCAGAGTCGGGCAGGTGCTCGGTGCGTCCCGCCTGGAACTGGCACTGCTGGTGGTCCTGCCCGCTGCGCTGCCCGGCTTCCTCGCCGGCCTCAAGCAGGGCTGGGCCTTCTCCTGGCGTTCGCTGATGGCCGCCGAAATCATCGCCGTCGGCGGCACCATGGGCTTCGGCCTGGGCTCGCTGCTGGACCAGGGGCGGACCTTGTCCGACATGGGGATCGTGATGAGCGCGGTCCTGGTCATTCTGGCCGTCGGCATCCTGGTTGAACTGTTGGTTTTCGGTCCGGTGGAGCGCAGGCTGCTGCGCGGCCGCGGCCTGCTTGAAGGGAGCACAAGATGAGCGGCCTTGATCTGTACCCGGTTTCGCTGCGGCTGCTGGGGAAGCCCGTGCTGGTTGTGGGAGGCGGAGAGGTAGCGGGGCGCCGGGCCAAGGCCTTACTGGATGCCGGTGCCGTGGTCACCGTCGTCGCGCTGGAGGCCGGGGACGACGTCGGACGCCTCGCCGAAGCGGGCCTGCTCACTTGGGAACGGCGCGGCTATGCGACCGCCGACCTGGAAGGCGTGTGGCTGGTACAGACCGCTACCGGGGTGCCCGCGGTGGACGAGAGGGTCGCCGCAGAGGCAGAGGAGCGGCGCGTTTGGTGCGTCAACGCTGCCGACCGGGAAGCCTCGGGCGCCTGGCTGCCCGCGGTCGGACGATTGGACGACGTCGCGCTCGCGGTCAATGCCGGGGGAGACCCGCGGCGGGCCAAGGCGCTGCGCGACGCGATGCTGCTGGCCTTGAAGACCGGCAGGCTCCCGCTGCGCCGGCACCGCCGCCGTCCCGGTGCGGGGCGTGTGGCACTGGTCGGTGGCGGTCCCGGCGACTCCGGACTGATCACCGTCCGGGGCCGGCAGCTGCTGGCCGAAGCGGACGTGGTGGTGGCAGACCGGCTCGGTCCGCGCGAACTGCTGGAGGAGCTCGACACCGGCGTGCGGGTCATCGAGGTTGGCAAGGCGCCGGGCAACCATCTGGCTGGCCAGGACGAGATTAACCGGATCCTGGTCCGCGAGGCCCGGGCCGGACACCTGGTGGTCCGGCTCAAGGGCGGCGACCCCTATGTGCTGGGCCGCGGCGGCGAGGAAGCGCGCTTCTGCCGGGACCACGGAGTGGACGTCGAGGTCGTGCCGGGAGTGACCAGCGCGATCTCGGTTCCGGCCGCCGCGGGGATCCCGGTGACCCACCGCGGAGCTGCGACCGGTTTCAGCGTCGCCACCGGCCACGAAGAACTTGCCGAGCTGCCGGCCCGTCCGGACCACACGCTCGTGCTGCTCATGGGGGTCCGGCGGCTGGCCCAATCCGCCGCGGCGCTGCGCTCGCGGGGACTGGGACCGCAGACCCCCGTCGCCATCGTCGAGGGGGGCTGGATGCCGGACCAGCGCGTGACCATCGGCACGCTGGCAACCATCGCCGGCCAGGCCGAACGGGCCGGGGTCCGCAACCCGGCGGTCATCGTGGTCGGCGATGTCGTCCGGCTCAGCCCCTACGCCCTGGCGGACCTGGGTCAGCAGGCTGAGCCGGACTGCAGCCCCTCGATCCACTGACGCCCACTGCCAACGAATCAACCGACTTCCACAAGGAGCCATCCATGACCGACAGCACCACCCCCAACACCGCACAGCCGCGCGCCCTGCGCGTCGCCGTCGTTGGCGCCGGTCCAGCCGGGGTCTATGCCGCCGACCTGCTCACTAAGAGCGAAGCCGCCGTGTCCGGCCAGCTGGAACTGAGCATCGACCTCTTCGACAGGTACCCGGCACCCTACGGGCTGATCCGGTACGGTGTCGCGCCGGACCATCCGCGGATCAAGGGGATCGTCACTGCGCTGCACAAGGTGCTCGACCGCGGCGACATCCGGTTCTTCGGCAACGTCGACTACGGCACTGACCTGGACCTGGCCGACCTGCGCGAGCACTACGACGCGGTCATCTTCGCCACCGGAGCGATCAAGGACGCCGACCTGAACATCCCGGGCGTGGAGCTGGCGGGATCCTTCGGCGCCGCGGACTTCGTCTCCTGGTATGACGGGCATCCCGATGTTCCCCGGGAGTGGCCGCTTGAGGCGAAGGAAATCGCGGTGATCGGCAACGGAAACGTCGCCCTCGACGTCGCACGTGTCCTCTCCAAGCACGCCGACGACCTGCTGACCACCGAAATCCCCGAGAACGTCTACCGCGGGCTGAAAAACTCGCCGGTGACCGATGTGCATGTCTTCGGCCGCCGCGGCCCGGCGCAGGTGAAGTTCACTCCGCTGGAACTGCGCGAGCTCTCCCACAGCCACGACGTCGACATCGTGCTCTACCCGGAGGACTTCGAATTCGACGAGGCCTCGGACCAGGCTGTGCGCACCAACAACCAGACCAAGACCATGGTCGGGACACTCACCAACTGGCTCGTCGAGCAGGAGGACCGCGAAGGAAAACCCGGAGCCTCCCGGCGGCTGCACCTGCACTTCCTGCACGCTCCGGTCGAAATCACCGCCGGCAGCGGCGGGCAGGACGGGCAGGTGGCCGGCATCAAGTTTGAGCGCCAGGAGCTGGACGGCACCGGCCAAGTCCGCGGCACCGGCGAATTCGTCGAGTATCCGGTGCAGGCCGTGTACCGGGCGGTCGGCTACTTCGGCTCGGCACTCCCTGACGTCGAATATGACGGCAGCCGGGGCGTGATCCCCAATGACGAGGGGCGGGTGCTGGACGCGGCAGGCCGAGCCGTTTCAGGGCTCTACGCAACGGGGTGGATCAAGCGCGGTCCGGTCGGCCTGATCGGCCACACGAAGGGCGACGCCCTGGAGACGGTCAATCACCTGCTCTCCGATCGCGAGGCCTTGCCGGCGGCGCAGCGGCCGGAAGAAGAGTCGGTGGTCCAGCTGCTGGAGGCGCGGGGCGTCGAATACACCACGTGGGAAGGCTGGCTGAAGCTGGACGAGCACGAGAAGGAACTCGGAGCCGCTTATGGCCCGGTCGAAACTCCGCGGGGACCGGCAGAACGTGAGCGCGTCAAGGTCGTGGCACGCGAGCATATGGTTGCCGTGTCCAGGCCGGCTGCTGCGGCAGCGCTGGCCGCGGACAACGTCCTCTAGCGGCCCCATCGGCCGATCAACGCCAGGCCCCGGGTCCGGTAAATGCGCCGGCCCGGGGCCTGGCGCCGCTCTGCGCTAAACTTGTTCCAGAAGCACTGACCCGGCCATCACCGGCGAGCTTCCGGAAGAACGGCGCAAGCCAAGTAGAACCGGACGGGTAAGCCCGTGACAGCAGTGAATGAGTGGCAGCCCTGGCGCGCGCATCGAGTGCGGCAGCGGCGGCAAGTGAGGTGGTACCGCGGGCTCGAAGCCCCCGGCAGCCGGGACCGGGACAGCCGGCCGGCCTGCCAGGGCAAGGGCACGTCCTCGCATGAAGTGTCCACGCTCCCAGCCGCTTCCAGGATGACCAACATGCCGCAGATCTACCCCAAGGCCACTGCCGCCGGCGCAGCCGCAGCCCAGAGTTCCCCGAAGTTCCCCGAGATCGAGGAACTGGTGCTCAAATACTGGCAGCAGGACGGCACCTTCCAGGCTTCCATCGACGCCCGCGACGCCGGCCGGAACGGCTCCAACGAGTTCGTCTTCTACGATGGTCCGCCCTTCGCCAACGGCCTGCCGCACTACGGCCACCTGCTGACCGGCTACGTCAAGGACATCGTCGGCCGGTACCAGACGCAGCGCGGCAAGCGCGTGGAGCGCCGCTTCGGCTGGGACACCCACGGCCTGCCAGCCGAGCTGGAAGCCATGAAGCAGCTGGGCATGACGGACAAGGCCCAGATCGAGGCCATGGGCATCGACAAGTTCAACGACGCCTGCCGTTCCTCGGTGCTCAAGTACACCCGCGAGTGGGAAGAGTACGTCACCCGCCAGGCCCGCTGGGTGGACTTCGAGAACGACTACAAGACGCTCAACGTCGAGTACATGGAGTCGGTCATCTGGGCGTTTAAGCAGCTGCACTCCAAGGGGCTGACCTACAACGGCTACCGCGTCCTGCCCTACTGCTGGAAGGACGAGACTCCGCTGTCCAACCACGAGCTGCGGATGGACGACGACGTCTACAAGAACCGCCAGGACCAGACGGTCACGGTGACCTTCCCGATCCTCGCCGGCGACTCGGACCTCAGCCGCGAGCTGGCCGGCGTGAATGCCCTGGCCTGGACCACCACCCCCTGGACCCTGCCCACCAACGCTGCCCTCGCCGTCGGACCCGAAATCACCTATGCGGTGGTGCCGTCCGGTCCCAACGGAACCACGGCGTCGGGGGAGCGGTTCCTGCTGGCCCAGGACCTGCTGCACACCTACGCCAAGGATTTGGGGTACGACGACGGCGCTGCCGCGGCGGAGGCGGTGACGGCCACCTATGCGGGCGCCCAGCTGGAGGACCTGCGGTACGAGCCGCTCTGGGACTACTATGCCGACACGGAAAAGTGGGGCATGCAGAACGCGTGGCGGATCGTCATCGCCGACTACGTGACCACCACGGACGGTACCGGCCTGGTGCACCAGGCGCCGGCCTACGGCGAGGACGACCAGAAGGTCTGCGAAGCCAACGGCATCCCCGTGATCGTCTCCGTGGACGAAGGCGCGAAGTTCCTGCCCTACTTCGGCGACGGCCCGCTGGCGGAAATCGCCGGGCTGCAGGTCTTCGAGGCGAACAAACCGATCACCAAGGTGCTCAAGGCCCAGGGCCGGCTGCTGCGGCAGGCCAGCTACGAGCACTCCTACCCGCACTGCTGGCGTTGCCGGACCCCGCTGATCTACCGGGCGATCTCGTCCTGGTATGTCGAGGTGACCAAGTTCAAGGACCGGATGGTCGAGCTGAACCAGCAGATCAACTGGATCCCGGGCAACGTCAAGGACGGCCAGTTCGGCAAGTGGCTGGAGAACGCCCGCGACTGGTCGATCAGCCGCAACCGCTACTGGGGCAGCCCGATCCCGGTCTGGGAGTCGGACAATCCGGACTATCCGCGCCAGGACGTCTATGGTTCGCTGGCCGAGCTCGAGGCGGACTTCGGGCGGTTGCCGCTGAACGAGCGGGGCGAGCCGGACCTGCACCGGCCCTACATCGACGACCTCACCCGGCCCAACCCGGACGATCCGACCGGGCAGTCCACCATGCGCCGCGTGCCGGATGTGCTGGATGTCTGGTTCGATTCAGGCTCGATGCCGTATGCCCAGGTGCACTATCCGCACGAGAACCAGGACTGGTTCGAGCATCACAACCCGGGCGACTTCATCGTCGAATACATCGGCCAGACCCGCGGCTGGTTCTACACGCTGCACGTCCTGGCGACCGCGCTGTTCGACCGCCCGGCCTTCCGGAACGTGATCAGCCATGGCATCGTGCTCGGCTCGGACGGGCAGAAGATGTCCAAGAGCCTGCAGAACTACCCGGACGTGTCGGAGGTGCTGGACCGGGACGGCTCCGACGCGATGCGCTGGTTCCTGATGTCCTCGCCGATCCTGCGGGGCGGCAACCTGATCGTCACCGAGCAGGGCATCCGGGACGGCGTCCGCCAGGTGATCCTGCCGCTGTGGAACGTCTGGCATTTCTTCAAGCTCTACACGAACACCGCCAATAACGGCGCCGGCTACGAGGCGAAGTCCGTCGCCGGGGACGCGGCCCGCATCGACGCCCTGGACTCGCTGGACCGGTACATCCTCGCGCACACCGGGCAGCTGGTCCGCGACATCACGGCGAGCCTTGACTCGTACGATGTCAGCGGCGCCTGCGATGCGCTGCGCGAGTACCTGGACACGCTGACCAACTGGTACGTGCGCCGCAGCCGGCAGCGCTTCTTCGATGAGGATGCCGACGCCTTCGACGTGCTCTACACCTGCCTGGAGACTGTCTGCCGCAGCGCCGCCTCGCTGCTGCCGCTGGTCACGGAGGAGATCTGGCGCGGCCTCACCGGCGAACGCTCCGTTCATCTGACCGACTGGCCGGAGCCCGCCCTGTTCCCCGAGCAGGCCGACCTGGTCGCCCGGATGGAGAGCACCCGCAGCATCTGCTCGGCTGGTTCCAGCCTGCGCAAGGCTGCCAACCTCAGGGTCCGACTGCCGCTGTCCGAACTGACCGTCGTTGCGGCCGGCGCCGAAGAGCTGACCGGCGGCTACGAGGAGATCATCAAGGACGAGCTGAACATCAAGTCGGTCCGCCTGGTCGATGCAGGCAGCGCCTCGCCCGAGGAGTTCGGCATCGAGCAGAAGCTCGTGGTCAATGCCCGTGCCGCCGGTCCCCGCCTGGGCAAGAACGTCCAGACTGCCATCAAGGCCTCCAAGTCGGGGGACTGGTCGGTGGACGACGCCGGCACGGTCACCGCTGGAGGACTCGAGCTGGAGCCGCAGGAATACACGCTGGAGACCGTGGTGGCCGACCAGGCAGGTGCCGGCTCGGCCGCCGTGACCATGCTGCCGGGCGGCGGCTTCGTGGTGCTCAACACCGAGGTCACTCCGGAGCTGGAAGCCGAAGGCATGGCCCGCGATTTCGTCCGCACCATCCAGCAGGCCCGCAAGGACGCTGATCTGGTGGTCAGCGACCGGATCCGGACCACCGTCGCCGCCGGCCCGGAGGTGCTGGAGGCGCTCAGCACCCACCAGGACCTGGTGACGGAGGAAACCCTGACCGTCGAACTGGTCCTGCTGCCGGGCGAGGGCCAGCAGGTCACTGTCGAGAAGGTGGAGGCACAGCCATGAGCGACGAATTCGGCGTCGAAAGCGTCTACGCGGAACTGCTGAGCCGAGCTCCGGAGAACAAGATGGAGCCGCGGATGGAGCCCTTGTTCCGTGCCATGGAGATCCTCGGCGAGCCCCAGAAGGCGTTCGCGAGCATCCACCTCACCGGCACGAACGGCAAGACCTCGACCGCACGGATGATCGAGGCCGGACTGCGCGCACACGGGCTGCGCACCGGCCGCTACACCAGTCCGCACCTGAGCAAGGTGACGGAGCGGATCAGCATCGACGGCGAACCGGTCGCCGATGAGACCTTCGTGCGGATCTGGGACGAAATCCGCCCGTACCTCGAGATCGTGGATACGGAGCTGGCCGGAAGCGGCGAGCCCCGGCTGACCTACTTCGAATGCGTCACGATCCTGGCCATCGCGATCTTCGCCGATGAGCCCGTGGAGGTCGCCGTGATCGAGGTCGGCCTTGGCGGCGTCACCGACGCCACCAATGTGGTGGACGGCCAGGTCGCCGTCGTGACCCCGATCTCGCTGGACCACACCGATCTGTTGGGCGACACCGTGGAGGACATCGCCACGGAAAAGGCCGGGATCATCAAGCCCGGCGGGTTCCTGGTCAGCGCCGCGCAGCCGCCCGAGGCGGCCCAGGTGCTGCTGGAGAAGGCCCGGGATACCGGCGTCCCCTTCCGTTTCGAAGGCGTCGAGTTCGGAGTGGAGTCCAGACTCGTAGCCGTCGGCGGCCAGCAGTTGACCATCTCCGGGCTGGCCGGCCGCTACGAGGACCTCCTGCTGCCGCTGCATGGCGCGCACCAGGCGCAGAACGCGGCGGTCGCCGTCGCTGCGCTGGAGGCATTCCTGGGCGGCGGCACCAAGGAACTCGACATCGAGGTCCTGCGTGAAGGCTTCCGCCAGGTCACTTCGCCAGGCCGGCTCGAGGTCGTCCGCACGGCGCCGACCATCATTGTGGACGCGGCGCACAACCCGGACGGAATGAAGGCCTCGGCCGTCGCCCTGAAGGAAGCGTTCAACTTCACGCGACTGGTGCCGGTCGTTGGCGTGCTGCACGAGAAGGATGCCGTGGCCGTGCTCGAACAGCTGCGCGAGGAGCTTGGCGACCTGGTCGACCAGATCTGCGTCACCGCCTCCAACTCACCGCGTGCCATTGCCCCCGAGGACCTGGCCGAGGACGCCATGGCCGCCGGTTTCGCCGAGGAGTCCATCCACGTCGCGGACAAACTCGACGACGCTATCGAATGGGCAGTGGAACGGGCTGAAGAGCTCAACGACCTCGCTGGCGGCATCCTGATCACCGGCTCCATCACCTTGGTGGCGGACGCCCGAATCCTGCTCGGAAAGTAGACATGGCACGACTGACCAAAGCCCAGCGCGAATGGCGCCCGGACATGCCCAAGAAGCGCCGGTCCATCAAGGTGAGCTTCTGCTCGATGGTGCTGACGCTGGAGGCCTTTGTGGTCTTCTTCGCCACCCTCGTGGCTTTCGGCCTGCACAAAGACCGCTTCCCGCAGCCCGTGGTCCTGGGCGTCGGCATCGCGCTGAGCGTCTTCCTGGTCCTCAACTGCGCCCTGCTGCGCAAGCCGGCCGGCTACGCCATCGGCTGGATCCTGCAGCTGGTGATCATCGCCACCGGCTTCGTGGAGCCCATGATGTTCGTCGTGGGAATCCTGTTCGCCCTGTCCTGGTGGTATGCGGTCAGGACCGGGAGCCGGCTGGACCGGGAAAACGCGGCCCGCGATGCAGAGCAGGCCGAATGGGAGCGCAACAACCCGCCGGCCCCGGAGCCGGAATCCTGACCGGATCGCTGCGCCCGTTCACATAGGATGGACGGGGAACTTTGCAGCCGTACGGAAGCTAATTGAGGAGAGTTACGTGAGCGTTGAGCGCACTTTGGTACTGGTAAAGCCCGACGGCGTTGCACGGGGTCTGACCGGAACCATCCTTGCCCGGGTGGAGGCAAAGGGGTACAAGCTGGTCCAGCTGAAGCTGGTCGATGCTACCCGCGAGCTGCTGGAACGCCATTATGAAGAGCACATCGGCAAGCCGTTCTACGAGCCGCTCGTGGAATTCATGCTGAGCGGACCCACGGCAGCGGCCGTGTTCGAAGGCCAGCGTGTGATCGAGGGCTTCCGCTCGCTGGCGGGCACCACGGAACCCACTCTGGCAGCGCCCGGCACTATCCGTGGCGACTTCGGGCGCGACTGGGGCCTGAAGGTCCAGCAGAACCTGGTGCACGGCTCGGACTCCCCGGAGTCGGCCGCGCGCGAAATCGGTATCTGGTTCGGCTGAGCTTTTACGCCGGACAAAGGAAAGGCCGCCTGCATCGATCGCAACGGTGCAGGCGGCCTTTCGCATATCCGGCGGGCCCCGGATCAGCCGCCAAGGAAGGCGTTCATGAAGCGGATGAATACGCTGGCGGCGGTGGCGATCCAGAGGACGGCGGTGATGGTCCAGGCCCAGTCGCTGGCGAAACGGACGACGCCTTCCGGAGCCCTGATGACGCCGTGCGCCAGGTTGCGCACGGTGACCATCACGAACATCGGAATCATCATGGCCCAGACGACCATGCAGTAGATGCAGAGAATGAAGATGTCGAACAGGGCCTGGCTCCAGAGCCAGACGACAAAGATGAAGCCGAGGGTTACGCCGGTCTGGAGACCCAGCCAGTACCAGCGCCGGAACCTCGCCCCGGCAAGGAGTGCCATCGCCGTCGTAATGGGAACGGCAAAGGCAACGATGCCGATCAGCGGATTCGGGAAGCCGAACAGCGCGGCCTGCCAAGTCTGGAAGACTGCGCCGCAGGAGACCCAGGGGCTGACATCGCAACTGGTGACATAGCTCGGGTCGACATACGTGGCGATACGTTCCAGGACCAGGATTGACGACGCGATCCACCCGATGGCGCCCGTCACCAGCAAGAGCCAGGCGAAGGGCCGTTGGCGGGCATGCCCGGCCACATCGCTATCGCTACGGTGGGCCGAGGGAACGGTGGCCGTTCCAGCCCCGGCCTGATCAGGAATTCTATTCACCGAAAGTCCTTTTCCCTCATGGCTTTTGTCTGATTCTAGCCACAGCGGAGCCGGCAAATAATAACCAAAGCCCGGCCTGTATGAGAGAATGGCTCATGGCTGGTAATGGAACCACATGCCACTACCGGTCCAGCGACAGGCTTCCAGGTTTGTCGGCGATGCTTCCGGTTTGCAAGGCCCATCATCCGGATGGGTCCCGCGGAATCCGCCTGACGACCCTACCGATGAAGAGAATATACGCGGTAGTAGGAAAAGCGCCGCTGGTCCCCGGGTGTGCCGCGCTCCTCAGATGGCGTGAGCCCGGGCGATATAACAACGACTTCCGGTGACGGGAGGCCGCAAGGCCCGAAGAATAACCGGCAAACCGCCCTTGGGGGCGCCGGAATGTGGCCGGTGCCGGAGGGGGCTGGAGTGCAGATTTACAGATGGATATTGAACAGCAGAACCCGGAAACACAACCGGAAGAAGCAGCCGGCACAGCCCAGGCGCCAGCGAAGCGTGCAGTGCGGACCCGCCGGAAGGTAGCGGTCGACCAGGACCTCGCGGCCTCGGCCGAAGAGTTGCCCATGGAAATGCCGGAGCCGCCCAAGACCCGCGCACGCCGTACACGTAAGGCCGCCGAGCCGGCCGGGGGAGCGGACAGCACTGCAGCCGTCACGCCTTCCGCCGGGCAACCCGGGATCGAAGCGGCCGCAGAACCGGCCGGCACTGAGGCGGCCAGCGTCGAGACAGCCGGCACCGAAGCTCCGCCGGCCGCAGACGAACCGCAGGCAAAGGCCCGGACCACACGGCGCAGAAAGGCAGCCCCCAAGGCAGCTGCCCCCGCAGCGGAAGACGCTGACGCCACAGGTGCGGCTGCAGCCGAAGCACCGGCCGAAGCCCCCGCTCCGCCAGCAGAAGCCGCTCCGGCGGGGCCGGATGGCCAGGAAGCTGCCGACGCTGCCGAACCGGCCGCCTCCACTGCTGCCCCGGCCCGCACGCGGCGCACGCGGACCGCAACGAGGAAGACCGCCGCCGGAACCGGAACCCCCGAACCAGCAGCCACGGAAGAGACCCGTCCGGCTACCGGCGAGCCCGCCGGCCAGGAGCCCGCTGCCGCAGCGCCCGTGCACACCGAACAGACCACCGAAGCTGCGGGCCAGGAATCGGCCGCCGCACCGGCCGCCGAAGCTGCCAGCCAGGAGCCGACCGCCGAAGCTGCCAGCCAGGAGCCGGCAGCCCAGGAGCCGGTGCTGAACCCGTTTGCCGTGCCCGAATCGCCGGTGTCGTTGCTCTTCCACGCCCCCGATCTCACGGCCGTCCGGCCAGTCCGTCCGGCCGAGGAAGCGGAAGAAGAAACCACCGACGAAGAAGAGGGCGGACGCCGCCGCAGCCGCCGGAACCGCCGGTCAAAGGCGAAGACCCGCGTCGAGGGAACAGACGAGGCGGCGGCGGAAGAAGCCCCGGCGGACGAAGAAGCAGCTGCGGCCCCCGAGTCCGGCGACGGTGTCACTGCACGCCGACGGCGCCGCCGCCGGCGGGGCGACCAGGACATGGAGCTCTCGGGCGGCCATGATGACGATCCGCCGAACACGATTACCCGGGTCCGGGCGCCCCGGCCGGTCAGCGAAACGGCTCCCAGCGACCGGGTCTCCTCGGTCAAGGGCTCGACCCGGCTCGAGGCCAAGAAGCAGCGCCGGCGCGAATCGCGCGAATCCGGCCGCCGCCGCCAGGTGATTACCGAGGCCGAGTTCCTGGCCCGCCGGGAGTCCGTGGACCGCCAGATGGTGGTGCGGCAGCGGGAAGACCGGATCCAGATCGCGGTGCTGGAAGACGGCGTCCTGGCGGAACACTTCGTCTCGAAGACCCAGCAGGACTCGCTCATCGGCAACGTGTACCTCGGCAAGGTCCAGAACGTGCTGCCCAGCATGGAAGCCGCCTTCGTGGACATCGGCCGCGGCCGCAATGCCGTGCTCTACGCCGGCGAGGTCAACTGGGACGCAGCGCACCTGGACGGCCAGCCGCGCCGGATCGAGAACGCCCTCAAGTCGGGCGACTCCGTGCTGGTCCAGGTGACCAAGGACCCGGTGGGCCACAAGGGAGCACGGTTGACCAGCCAGATCTCGCTGCCCGGCCGCTTCCTGGTTTACGTTCCGGGCGGATCCATGACCGGCATCTCGCGCAAGCTGCCGGATGTCGAGCGCAACCGGCTGAAGAAGATCCTCAAGGAGCACGTGCCGGACGGCGCCGGTGTCATTGTGCGCACCGCCGCCGAGGGCGCCAGCGAAGAAGAGTTGATGAACGACATCAACCGCCTCCGCGCCCAGTGGGAGGAAATCGAGCGCAGGTCCAAATCGAACAAGACCCTGGCGCCCGAGATGCTGTACGCGGAGCCGGACCTGACGATCAAGGTGGTCCGCGACGTCTTCAACGAGGATTTCTCCAAGCTCATCGTTTCGGGCGAGGAAGCCTGGGACACGGTCGAAGCCTACGTCACTTATGTCGCACCTGACCTGGTGGACCGGCTGGAGAAGTGGGTGGCGGACGAGGACATCTTCGCAGCCAACCGGATTGACGAGCAGATCCACAAAGCACTCGAACGGAAGGTCTTCCTGCCCTCCGGCGGCTCCCTGGTGATCGACCGCACTGAGGCGATGACGGTGGTGGATGTCAACACCGGCAAGTTCACTGGCTCGGGCGGAAACCTCGAGGAGACGGTCACCAAGAACAACCTGGAAGCGGCGGAAGAAGTTGTCCGGCAGCTGCGTCTGCGGGACATCGGCGGCATCATCGTCATCGACTTCATCGACATGGTGCTTGAAGCCAACCGCGACCTTGTGCTGCGGCGGCTCGTGGAGTGCCTGGGCCGCGACCGGACGAAGCATCAGGTAGCCGAAGTCACCTCCTTGGGCCTCGTCCAGATGACGCGGAAGCGGATGGGCACCGGCCTGCTGGAAGTCTTCGGTGAGAGCTGCGAACACTGCGGTGGCCGCGGCGTGGTGACCCACGACGAGCCGATTGAGCACCGTCGGGCAGCGGTTGCAGCCGAACACCATCAGCACCATCTGCGCACGGAGAAGCCGGGCCGGCCGGAACGGCCCTCACGCAGCGAGAAGCGCCGGAACCGCAACCAGGCTGCGGCAGCACCGGCGGAGACAAGCGCTGAGGCGGGGCAGGCCGATGAGGCCGAGCGCCAGGCCAAGGCGCAGGCGGCCAGGGCAGCGCTGGCGAACATCGCTGCAGCCGCGCAGGCAGCTCATGAGGCCGAGGACCATGCCCATGAGCTGAAAGCCGAAGCGGAAGCTGCGCCTGCCGGACCGGTACTGACCATCAACGGCGAGGAAGTGGCGCTGCCCCGGGCTGAACACAGTCCGGCAGCTGCCAAGGAACAGCCGGCATTGACCTTGGCGAATCTCACCGAGGCCTTTGACCGGGTCAGTCCGGAGGCCAAGCCGGAGCAGGTCGGAGTCCAGGAGATTCCGGCAGCGGCCGGGCGTGCCCGGGATGAGCAGGCCGAGGTGCCGGAGCACGCGGAGCAGGCCGCAGGCGGACGGCGGCGCCGCCGCCATCGGGCAGCAACCCGTCCGCAGGGCGCAGCGAATGCCGAACCGGTGCAGCAGCGTGCCGAGGAGCCCGCGGCGGCATCCGGGGGCACCACGCACTCCGCGGCTGCCCCGTCGCCGGCCGCCAAGGAATCCGCCGCTGCGGCAAAGAAGGCAGCTGAGCCGGTGATCCTGGGGGTCGGGGTTCCGGCTTCCGAACTCTGATTCCGGCAAGTCGACACGCCGCCGGACGCCTCATGCGGGCGTCCGGCGGCGTTTTGCTATGCTGGCGGCAAGTGACACGGGGTGCCGGCTGGGCCGGCTGAGATGGATACCCGTTGAACCTGAACCAGTTAGGACTGGCGGAGGGAATGTCACATGGCTCCATCGCCGGTCCGCTACTGCGGATTCGGCGCCGCCATGCATCGTTCACTCCGTCCTGAACGATGGAGCCAGCATGAAAACCCGCAGTATTCCCCGGGTCCTGAGCATCGCGGGAACCGACCCCTCCGGCGGCGCCGGTATCCAGGCAGACCTGAAGAGCATCGCCGCCAATGGCGGCTACGGCATGGCAGCTGTTACCGCCTTGGTCGCACAGAATACCCGCGGGGTTCGGAGCGTCCATACACCCCCGGCGGCATTCCTTCTGGAGCAGCTGGATGCGGTTAGTGATGACGTTGCTATCGACGCGGTCAAAATCGGCATGCTTGGTTCTGCTGACATTATTGGCACGGTGGGTAAGTGGCTGGTGAAGACTGCTCCCGCCGTCGTCGTCGTTGATCCCGTGATGGTGGCCACCAGCGGCGACCGGCTGCTGGAAGCCAGCGCCGAAGAAGCCCTGCGATCGCTGCTCCAGCATGCCGATCTGGTTACCCCCAACCTGCCCGAGCTCGGCGTGCTGCTGAATGAACCCGCCGCGCAGGACTGGGAAACGGCGCTGGCCCAGGGCCGCGAACTGTCCCGCCGATACGACGTGACGGTGCTGGTGAAGGGGGGCCATCTGCCGGGCGGCGACTGCCCGGATGCCCTGGTGGATGTGCACGGCAGGCTCGCCGAGGAGACCGTCGAATTCCGCACCGAGCGGGTCGCGACCGCCAACACCCACGGCACCGGGTGCTCCCTGTCGGCGGCCGTCGCCACGGTCCAGGCGCGCACTGGGGACTGGACGGAGTCCCTGAAGCAGGTTAAAGACTGGCTGTACGGGGCATTGCTGCGCGCCGACGAACTCGAAGTCGGCCAGGGCAACGGCCCAATCCATCATTTCCACCATCATGTGGCACCGCCGCGGTCCGCCTTCAGCCAGCAGTGCTGGGACCGGACTGCCGGGCTCCGCAAGGGTATTTTCGACTTGCCCTTCATCCGGCAGCTGGCCGACGGCACGTTGCCGGAGGCGGACTTTGCCTATTACCTCGCTCAGGACGCGCTGTACCTGGCGGACTATTCCCGGGCGCTGGCACGGGCCAGCAGTATGGCTCCGACGGCGGCCGAACAGCTTTTCTGGGCCAAGGGCGCCTACAACTGCATCGAGGTGGAAGCTGCACTGCACCGTGAATGGCTGACCGGCCGCGATGTCACGGACCGGCAGGGGCCGGTTACCAAGCAGTATGTCGACCACCTGCTCAGCGCGGGCACATCGGGCGGCTACGCCGAGCTCGTTGCTGCTGTCATTCCGTGTTTCTGGCTCTATGCGCACGTGGGGGAGGTGCTGCACGCGCAGTATCGTGGCACCGGGGCGGCAGACCATCCGTACGGCGCGTGGCTTGATACCTACGCTGATGAGGAGTTCGCCGAAGCGACCCGGCAGGCTGTGGGTATCATGGACGACGTCGCCGCCCGGTCCTCCGCGGAGGAGCGCCGGCGGATGCTCGCGGCCTTCGAAGAGTCTTCGCTCTACGAACTGCGTTTCTTCGACGCGCCGAGGTTGTACGCCGCGGCTTCGGCCGAGTGATGCACTGGATGCGGCCGCCACGCCGTGCAGCGCGTATTTGCGGGTTGGAGCGGAAATAGCGTAATCTAGATCTTCGGTGCGAACGCCTTTGAAGGGATCATCCCGCTGGCGTGACTGCACAGCGCTGGCGGGGAGCTATCGAAGCCCGCATCAAAGCGCGTAAAGGTATCAAACGTCGAGAGAAGTGAGTTCCCAAGTGGTGTACGCGATTGTCCGCGCAGGCGGCCGCCAAGAAAAGGTTTCCGTCGGAGACCTCGTAACCCTTGACCGCGTCCCCGGTGGAGCCGGCAGCACCTTCGAGCTGCCCGCATTGCTCCTGGTCGATGGCGACAAGGTCACCTCTGCAGCTGATGAACTGGCCAAGGTCAAGGTCACTGCAGAGATCGTTGAGAATCTTCGTGGCCCGAAGATTGTCATCCAGAAGTTCAAGAACAAGACCGGCTACAAGAAGCGCCAGGGCTACCGTTCCGAACTGACCAAGGTCAAGGTCACCTCCATCGCTTAATTGCGATCGGCAGGCTTCCAGCAGATTCCAGAGACATAAAGGTAGGCATAGCAAATGGCACATAAGAAAGGTGCGAGCTCCACTCGCAACGGTCGCGATTCCAACGCTCAGCGTCTGGGAGTCAAGCGCTTCGGTGGCCAGGTGGTCTCCGCTGGTGAGATCATCGTGCGCCAGCGCGGCACCCACTTCCACCCGGGCGCCAACGTGGGCCGTGGCGGCGACGACACCCTGTTCGCCCTCGAGGCCGGCGCCGTTGAATTCGGCACCCGCCGCGGGCGTCGTGTGGTGAACGTGGTTGCTGCCGCAGCTGCTGAGTAATCACCAGCGCTGAACAGCTTTCCAGTGAGGCGGGCCGGAAGGTCCGCCTCACTGGTATTTAACCCGACTAGAATCACTCATGGGGCTTCCGGACGTGGAGCCCTGCCGCATGCAAGAGGAGTTTGAACGTGGCAACTTTCGTTGACCGGGTTGTGCTGCACGTATCCGGTGGAGACGGCGGCCACGGTTGCGTTTCCATCAAGCGTGAAAAGTTCAAGCCTTTGGGCGGTCCCGACGGCGGCAATGGCGGCGACGGCGGCAACGTGATCCTGCGGGTCGATTCGCAGACGACCACCCTGCTTTCCTACCACCATGCTCCCCACCGCCATGCCAGCAACGGCGACTTTGGCAAGGGCGACCTGCGCCACGGGCGCAACGGCGAAACTTTGGTCCTGCCAGTCCCCGACGGGACAGTCGTCAAGACCAAGGATGGAGAGGTCCTCGCGGACCTGGTGGGAGAAGGCGCCGAATACGTGGTGGCTGCCGGTGGCCAGGGAGGTTTGGGCAATGCGGCGTTGTCGTCGCAGAAGCGGAAGGCGCCCGGCTTTGCCCTGCTCGGTGTTCCGGGTGATGCACGCGACGTGCTGCTGGAACTGAAGACCATCGCCGACGTGGCTCTCGTTGGCTATCCGTCGGCGGGCAAGTCCAGCCTGATTGCCGCCCTGAGCGCAGCCCGCCCCAAGATCGCCGACTATCCGTTCACCACATTGGTGCCCAACCTCGGCGTTGTTCAGGCCGGCGACGTCCGTTTCACCATCGCCGACGTCCCCGGGCTGATCCCCGGCGCCAGCGAAGGCAAGGGCCTCGGCCACGAATTCCTGCGGCACGTGGAGCGCTGCGCCGCGCTCGTGCATGTGCTTGATTGCGCCAGCCTGGAGTCGGACCGTGACCCGATCACGGACCTGGAAGTCATCGAGGCTGAGCTGGCCGCCTACGCGGTCGATATGAGCTATGCCGGAACCGAAGGAGTGGTTCCGCTCAACGAGCGTCCGCGACTGGTCGCTCTTAATAAGGTTGATGTCCCGGACGGACGGGACATGGCCGAATACGTCCGCCCGGAACTTGAACGCCGCGGATACCAGGTCTTCGAGATCTCCGCCGTCAGCCATGAGGGCCTGCGCCCGCTCAGCTTTGCCATGGCTGGAATCGTGTCGGCCGCTCGGCAGAAGGCCGCCGAGACCCCCGCACCGGCGAAGATCGTACTGCGGCCCAGGGCGGTCAACGAGGCCGGCTTCACCATCCGCAAGGAGGAGAAGAACCTCGAGCCGCTCTACCGGGTGCTGGGGGAGAAGCCCGAACGCTGGGTCAAGCAGACGGACTTCAACAACGACGAGGCGGTTGGCTACCTCTCCGACCGGCTGGCCAAGCTCGGCGTCGAAGACAAGCTCTTCAAAGCCGGGGCTGTCCCGGGTTCCACCGTGGTGATCGGGGAAGACGACGCCGTGGTCTTCGATTGGGAGCCGACCATGATGGGCGGCGCGGAACTGCTGGGCTCGCCCCGGGGTACCGACCTGCGGCTGGAGGACTTCGGCAGCCGCCCCACGCGCAACCAGAAGCGGCAGGAGCAACAGGAGCGCAAGGAAGCCAAGGCCGCCGCCCGAGCCGAGCTTGAGGCTGAGCGCAAGGCCGGCATCTGGACCGAGTCCGCCAACTACAAGGGAACCGCCGCGGAAGATCGCGATGACGAGTAGGCACAATGCGGCGGACCGGTCCATGCTGCGCACCGCGTCCCGCCTTGTGGTCAAAGTGGGCTCATCGTCGCTGACCTCGGTGGCAGGGGGCATCGCGGAGGACGCCCTGCTGGACCTGGTGGAGGTCCTGGCCGCCCGGCGCAACCGCGGTACGGAACTGATCCTGGTGTCCTCCGGCGCAATTGCTGCCGGACTTGCACCGCTGGGCCTCGGACGCCGGCCGCGCGACCTCGCCACCCAGCAGGCGGCCGCCAGCGTGGGGCAGGGGCTGCTGATGGCCCGCTACACCCAGGCCTTCGGTGCGCACGGCATCGCCGTCAGCCAGGTCCTGCTGACGGCCGAGGACCTGATGCGCCGCCAGCAGTACGCCAATGCGTACCGTGCGCTGAACCGCTTGCTGCACCTCGGCGTCGTACCCATTGTCAACGAAAACGATACGGTTGCCACCCACGAAATCCGCTTTGGGGACAACGACCGGCTCGCGGCGCTGGTTGCGCACCTGGTCAAGGCGGACGCGCTGGTGCTGCTCTCCGACGTCGACGCGCTCTATGACGGTCCGCCCAAAGCCGGCGCCAAGCGGATTCCCCAGGTTTCCGGCCCGGCAGACCTCGAGGGCGTCAGCATCGGCCGCACCGGCAAGGCCGGAGTCGGTACCGGCGGCATGGTCACCAAGGTCGAGGCCGCCACGATCGCGGCTGAATCCGGCATTCCCGCGCTGGTCACCTCCACCGCCAATGCCTCCCAGGCGCTGGACGGGAACGACGTCGGAACCTGGTTCAGCGTCAACGGTTCCCGCCGTCCGGTGCGGCTCCTGTGGCTGGCGCACCTGGCCACCGTGCAGGGCCGCCTGACCCTTGACGACGGCGCCGTGCAGGCCGTGCGCGACCGTCACCGGTCGCTGCTGCCGGCCGGCATCACAACGGTCAAAGGCACTTTCGAACCGGGCGACCCTGTGGAACTCGCGGACGTTGAGGGGCATGTCGTGGCGCGGGGTCTGGTCAACTTCTCCTCCTACGAACTGCCGCGGATGCTCGGCCGGTCAACCAAGGAACTCAGCGCCAGCCTGGGCCGGCAGTACGAGCGTGAAGTTGTGCACGTCGATGACCTCGTGGTCTTGTAGCCGTCCGTAACCCGGGACGGTCCACCCGCGCGCAGCGGCTAAAATCGACTGTATGACCCAGACAGCTTCTTCCCAGGCAACTTCCGGTACCGAGCTCGCGGCCGCCGAAAAGCCGGACGTCGTTGCTGCCGTCCACGCCACCGCGGACCGCGCACGCACCGCATCGCGACGGATGGCCAGAGCCAACCGCGCCTGGAAGGACAAGGCGCTGCTGGAAATCGCCGATGCCCTGGTCGCGAAACGGGACCTGGTCCTGCGCGCCAACCGCAAGGACGTCGAAGCCGGGCGGGAAAACGGCACCAGCAAGGCCCTGCTGGACAGGCTGAGCCTGAACCCGCAGCGCATCGATTCACTGGCCAACGCGCTGCGGGACCTTGCCGCGTTGCCGGATCCGGTGGGTACCGTGATGCGCGGGCAGACGCTGCCGAACGGGCTGCGGCTGCGCCAGATCCACGTGCCGATGGGCGTGGTCGCCGCCATCTACGAGGCTCGGCCGAATGTCACGGTGGACATCGCCGGACTGGCCCTCAAGAGCGGCAACGCCGTGATCCTGCGCGGCGGCAGTGCTGCCGCGCAGACGAACGTTGCCCTGATCGGCATCATCCGCGATGCGCTGGACCAGGCCGGTCTGCCGGCCGATGCCGTGCAGAGCGTGGACGAGTACGGCCGGGACGGTGCCAACGCCCTGATGCAGGCGCGCGGACGGATCGACGTCCTGATTCCGCGCGGCGGACGGGAACTGATCCAGACTGTGGTCAACAACGCCAAGGTGCCGGTGATCGAAACCGGCGAAGGCAACGTGCACATCTACCTGGACGAGTCCGCCGACACCCAGATGGCCATCGACATCCTGCTCAACGCCAAGACGCAGCGTCCTTCAGTCTGCAACACGGTGGAGACGCTGCTCCTGCACTCCGGCGCGGAGGCCAGCCGCGAGGTGCTGCGGTCGCTGGCCGAGGCGGGAGTCCGCCTGCACACAGACCAGCGGGCCACCCAACTGCTGCCTGAGGGCGCCGCGGCGGCTCCTGCTACCGACGAGGACTGGGCGCAGGAATACATGGACCTCGACCTGGCTGTCGGCGTGGTCGATTCGATGGATGATGCGTTGGAGCACATCCGCCGCTGGACCACCGGCCACACCGAGGCCATCATCACCAACAACCTGGCCAATGCAGAACGGTTCATCGCCGAGATCGATTCGGCCGCTGTGATCGTCAACGCCTCCACCCGGTTTACCGACGGCGGCGAGCTTGGTCTGGGAGCGGAAGTGGGCATTTCGACGCAGAAGATGCATGCCCGCGGGCCGATGGGACTGCGCGAGCTGACCACCACCAAGTGGATCGTCCAAGGCGACGGACAGGTCAGGGGCTGATCGGGGGCCCACCCCGCCGCGCAGCAGCCGATGCGGGCTTGCTGCCCTTCAACGCGTACGATTAGACGAGAGCAGAACTGCGCCGCTGCGGCGCGCCACGCACCAAAGGGAGAACCATGCTGACTCAGGTATACAGCGCCGCGCTGGCGGCGACCGAAGCACACGTCGAACCGGCCGTTCCCGCCGAAGCGATCGGCTGGGGGATTTTCGCAGCCTTCCTGATCATGATGTTCGCCACCATGGCTTTCACGAGCGTCGGCCACCGCCACTCCGCGGTCGAGGAACACATCGACCCGCACCGCCAGCACCCGAACAAGCACGACCACGGCCAGGCCCGCCACTAGCATGCCCTTCGCTTCCCCTGCGGGGGCGGCGGCCGGATCCAAGACGGAGATCGGCCGGCGCTTCCGGCTCGGCGTGATGGGCGGAACCTTCGATCCGATCCACCACGGCCACCTGGTTGCCGCCAGCGAGGTCGCCGCCGTCTTCGACCTGGACGAAGTGGTCTTTGTCCCCACCGGGCAGCCGTGGCAGAAGTCCTCGCGCGCCGTGTCCCCGGCTGAACACCGGTACCTGATGACCGTCATCGCGACGGCGTCCAACCCCCGGTTCACAGTGAGCCGCGTGGACATCGACCGTCCGGGCCTGACATACACCATTGACACCCTGCGCGATCTGCGTGAGGCCCGGCCTGACGCAGAGCTGTTCTTCATCACTGGCGCGGACGCCATGGCGCAGATCCTGTCGTGGAAGGACATCGACGAGTTGTGGTCCCTGGCCCACTTCGTGGGGGTGACCCGGCCCGGGCATGTCCTGCACGACCTCGGGCGCAAGGACGTCAGCCTGCTGGAGGTGCCGGCCATGGCCATCTCCTCCACGGACTGCCGCGAACGCGTTGCCGATGATGAGCCGGTCTGGTACCTCGTTCCGGACGGCGTAGTACAGTACATAGCCAAGTACGGTCTTTACCGCTCCGACTCGCAGGGAGCATCAGAATCACAGAACTAGCCGCAGACGAGACCATTGGGTGATTAGCAGAGCATGAGCAAGGAATCGCAGCCGCCCCGCAGCCGGAGGGAACTCCGGATGCAGCGCAGCGAAGCCGGCGGCCTGCCGCAGGACCGGGCCGAGGCAGACGCCGGAGCACCCGAGATTCCTCCTCGGCCGCCTGCCGATCCCCGGTCCGGCGAGCAGCGTTCGCCAGAGCGGTCGTCCCAGGCAAGGGCCCGTGACCGCGAAGCGCACCAGGCCTACAAGGCGCTGACTGAAGCCTTGCCCAAGGTGCCGGTGCCGGACGATAAGCAGAATCCGCCCACTCGGCGCCAGCTCCGCCGGCAACAGCTGGAGCGGGAACGCAGGGAACCTGCCGTTGGGGAACTGCAGGCGCCGCAAGGGCAGGAGTCGTCAGGCGATGATGCGGGCAGCGGCAAGCCGGTTGACGCAGGATATCGTCCCCAGCGTCCTCCGATTGAAGGCGGCCGCCGGGACCGGCGTGAACGTTCCCACGCGCCGTCGCCGAACAGCACCGCCGGCGCACAGACCTCCGAGCTCCCGCCCGCGGCCGCAGAGGCGGTCGCAGCGGGGGAGATGACCATGGAGCAGGCACTGGCTGCGCGCGAACTGCTCATCGGCCAGGCCAAGAACATGGCGAATGTGCTTGCTGCCCAGCAGCAGGAGGACCCGCGCAAGGTTGATTTGGAAGTCCTCGCCCAGCAGAAGGCCTTGGCCGAACGTGCCGCCGTGCTCAACCGCCGGGCCGCGGACAAGCAGCGGCTGAGCGCAGAGGCCCGCCAGCGGCGGACCACGGCCACGGATCAGCCGCTGAAGCAGGACCTGGCTTCGGCTCCGATGGAGTTCGTCCAGATCCCCGGCAGTGAAAAGCACATGCTGCGTCCTTCCATCACGTCGCATGTGCCGGTCGTCGCGGACAAGCTGAGGGCGGCCGCCCCGCCGGGTAAGCCCGAAAAGGTTACGGGACCGTCGACCCCGCTGCCGGCCGGGCCGCCACGAGCGGCAGCGGCCACGCGCACGCAATCCAATGCGGTATCCGCTGCTCCGGCCGCGCCCTCCCGTCCTGCCGGCCCCGGCCGGAAGGAGACTACCGGCCCAGCGAAAGCAGCAAGCGCAGCCCCGGCCAAACGGGATACGGCCAAGCAGGCGGCGAGGCCCGCGCCACGCAAGCCGCCTGCCGCAGAGCCCACAGGGCCCGAACCGCGTTCCCGCCTGCTTGCCCACGCCGAGTCCGTCGCGGACAACAACATCCAGCCCCTGCGGGCCACTAACGCCCACGGTCTGGAGCCGCTGGATGCCCGGACAGCCGGGCTTGGCCAGGCCAACCGACTGCGGATTGCCGTGATAGCGGCCCTCGCCCTCGGTGCTGCCGCGTTCATTGCCGGACTGACCATGATGATCATCAGCCTGAGCGGCTAGGCCGCACCGACCAGAGGAAACCTATGACCGCTTCCGAAGAATCAATCTCCATCGCCCGTGCGGCTGCCCACGCAGCAGCCGAGAAGATCGCTAAGGACATCGTGGCGATCGACGTCAGCGAACGCCTGGCCATCACGGATGTCTTCCTCATCGCTTCGGCGCCGAGCGAGCGCCAGGTGAACGCCATTGTCGACGGCGTGGAAGAGGCCCTGCACAAGCTGGACCGGCGCCCTGTCCGTCGTGAAGGGCGTTCGGAAGGCCGCTGGGTGCTGCTGGACTACGCCGAAGTCGTCATCCACGTTCAGCATGAAGAGGACCGCGTCTTCTATGCCCTGGAGCGGCTCTGGAAGGACTGCCCGGCGATCGATCTGCAGCTCGAGGCCACCTCCGCCCCGGCAGAACAGGAGTAGTGCGGCACGGCAGGGGTGTCCGGCCGGTGTCCGGCACCGATTTGGAATCCCCGGCTGGTTCTGCGTAGAATATTCAAGTTGCCCCGGACGGGGCGGCACGGAAAACCTCCGTAAACGGGGCTGTGGCGCAGCTGGTAGCGCACCTGCATGGCATGCAGGGGGTCAGGGGTTCGAGTCCCCTCAGCTCCACTCGTGGAAGTGTCGGGTAGCCGATAGGACCACGCCGTGGAACACAAAGTCCGGCATTTCGGCCGGCAGATTTCCGCAAACGGGGCTGTGGCGCAGCTGGTAGCGCACCTGCATGGCATGCAGGGGGTCAGGGGTTCGAGTCCCCTCAGCTCCACCACCAATAACAAGAGGCTCCGGCAGCAGAATGCGGCCGGAGCCTCTTGTTATGTCCGGGGCAGGCCAGCCCCAGTCCCTACTTCCGCTTCGGGGCGATGCTGAGCTCGTGCAGGACGCCCGCGAGTCGATCCATGAAGACGTCCAGCCGCGGGTTTTTCCTGTCGTCCAGGAGCAGGGCGAAAATGTTGCGTGCCAGCCTCACCTCCGGGACATCAATAACGACGACGCCGTCCTGGCTGTTCTGCATCGCCAGCTCGGGCACGAGAGCGGCACCCAGTCCGGATGCGGCCATCGCCAGGCTGGCGTTGAAATCGTCGCAGTAGGCGGCAATTCTCGGGTGCAGGTCGCAGCTGGCGAACAGCCGCTCGATCACCGTAGCGTCGCTCGTCCCGGGATGGTGCATGATCCAAGGCATCTCGGCCAGTTGCGAAGCAGTGATTGTGGCGCCGTTGCGGATGCCCCAGGACTTGGGCAGCACAACGCGGTAGTTGTCGTCGCCGAGCCACTGCCTGCTGATGTTGTGCGGCCAGGCAAGGCCGCCCTGGCCAACCTGGAAGACCAAGGCGACATCGAGTCCGCCGCCGCTGCGCAGGCCCTGGATCGTCTGGCCGGGCTCAGCAACGTAGACCTTGAGGCTAATGCCCAGTCCGTTCCAGTCCGGGGAACCCAGCAGCCTGGGAAGCACGTAGGTTGCCAGGCTGGGGAAGATGCCCAGCTTGATCTCCTGGGCGTTGGCGTCGTGGCTGCCCGCTGTCGCAGCGAGCAGGGCCTCGATGTCCGTCAACACTTTGGCGGCGTGCCGCGACATGATCTGCGCAGCCTCGGTCGGTTGGACACTGCGCGCGGAGCGTTCGAAAAGCTTCACGCCCGTCTCGCGCTCCAGGGCGGACATCTGCTGCGACACAGCCGAGGCCGTGTAGCCCAATTGGCCAGCCGCGGCGGCGAACGAGCCACGCCGGGTCACCTCCAGCAGGGTGCGCAGGTGCACGGTATTGACCATTAGTTCTCCTGCCGCTTGGACTGACACTCCACCACAGCATCTTAGGCAGGCTTCCGGGGTCCCGGCGGCCGGTGGCCCGAGGAACAGGAATGGTTCCGCCCCTCCAGGTGTTTTAATAGACGGTTTGCGGGCTGGCCGCCGAAGGACGAATCCAGCTTCGCTGCCGCTGTGACGACACGCCGACGGAAGCGCGACACGAGACTTTCAGAATCTGTTGGTAACTCATCGGAGTGGCGTCCACAGGCTGTGGATGGACCGAGCGGAGGCCCGCCAAATCAACGTTTAACCCTGTGAATGTTTCCCCATGTCCTGTGGACTACTCAGGGGATGAATGACATACTTGTAATACATCATCTAGGGGTTGCGGCGAGTTCCGCGCACTAGATGTTGTGGATGTAGTAGATTGAATCCCGCTGGCGGGTCCAAACCGGCACCATTTGGTGCGGCGGCGGGACGAGTACCGTACACAGCGAAGAAATGCCATTGACTTTTAGGGGAGAGGGACCATGACTGTAACGGTTTACACGAAGCCGGCATGTGTGCAGTGCAACGCAACCTACCGTGCGCTGGACAAGAAGGGCATCGCCTACCAGAGCGTCGACCTGTCCCAGGACCCGGCCGCGCTGGAGCGGGTGCGGTCCCTTGGCTACATGCAGGCTCCCGTGGTCGTGACCGAACAGGAACACTGGTCCGGCTTCCGTCCCGACAAGATCGAGGCCCTCGCCCAGTCCGCCGCCACTTCGGTGGCCTGATCGGATCCTTTCTAGGAGGCGGTCTTCCATGACGGCTCTGCTGGAGGCCGGCGGAACCGTTGAGCACGGTTCCGGCAATGCCCCTGGCTCCTCGACCAGCGCGTCGCTGATCTACTTTTCATCGGCGTCTGAATACACCCACCGCTTCGTCCGGAAACTCGGCCTGGAAGCCGCGCGGGTCCCGCTGTATACGCAGGATGAAACGATCTACGCGCAGAGGCCCTACGTGCTGGTCGTCCCGACTTACGGCGGGGAGTCGGGAAAGAACTCAATCCCCAGGCAGGTCCTCAAGTTCCTCAAGCACGAGGGAAACAGGGCGATGTTGAAGGGTGTCATCGGTGCCGGCAACACGAATTTCGGCACCACCTACTGTCTTGCCGCTGACAAAATCGCGGCAAAGTGCGGTGTTCCGCACCTGTATCGGTTTGAACTCATGGGCACAGCGGAGGACGTTGTGCGCGTGAAAGAAGGATTGGAAGAGTTTTGGAAACGACAGTTGAAGAACCAGCAGTAGCTGATTCGAAGCCGGAGCTGCCGGAGGCATACAAGGGGCTGGGTTACCACGAGCTCAACGCGATGCTGAACCTGTACGGTCCGGACGGCAAAATCCAGTTCGAGGCCGACCGGGAAGCGGCGCACCAGTACTTCCTGCAGCACGTCAACAAGAACACCGTCTTCTTCCACGATCTCGAGGAGAAGCTGGACTACCTGGTCAAGAACGATTACTACGAGCGTGAAACGCTTGACCAGTACACGATGAACTTCATGCGCGGCCTGTGGGACCACGCCTACAAGAAGAAGTTCCGCTTCGAAACCTTCCTCGGCGCCTTCAAGTTCTACACTTCGTACACGCTGAAGACGTTTGACGGCAAGCGCTTCCTGGAGCGCTACGAGGACCGCGTCTGCATGGTCGCCCTGCACCTGGCCCGGGGCAACGAGCAACTGGCTACCCAGATGGTGGACGAGATCATCGAGGGCCGCTTCCAGCCGGCCACGCCGACGTTCCTCAATGCCGGCAAGAAGCAGCGCGGCGAACTGGTCTCCTGCTTCCTGCTGCGCATCGAAGACAACATGGAGTCCATCGGACGCTCCATCAACTCCGCCCTGCAGCTGTCCAAGCGCGGCGGCGGCGTGGCCTTCGCGCTGACCAACATCCGCGAGGTCGGCGCCCCGATCAAGCAGATCGAGAACCAGTCCTCCGGCGTCATCCCGGTCATGAAGCTGCTCGAAGACAGCTTCTCCTACGCCAACCAGCTGGGCGCCCGCCAGGGCGCCGGCGCCGTGTACCTGCACGCGCACCACCCGGACATCTACCGCTTCCTCGACACCAAGCGGGAAAACGCGGACGAAAAGATCCGCATCAAAACCCTCTCACTCGGCGTCGTTGTTCCTGACATCACCTTCGAACTGGCGAAGAAGGACGAGGACATGTACCTGTTCTCGCCCTATGACGTCGAAAAGGTCTACGGCATGCCGTTCTCGGACGTCTCCGTCACGGAAAAGTACTACGAGATGGTGGACGACAGCCGGATCAAGAAGTCCAAGATCAAGGCCCGCGAGTTCTTCCAGACCCTGGCCGAGATCCAGTTCGAATCCGGCTACCCGTACATCATGTTCGAGGACACGGTGAACCGGGCCAACCCGATCGACGGCAAGATCATCATGTCCAACCTGTGCTCGGAGATCCTCCAGGTCTCCCAGCCGACCACCTACCATGACGATCTGTCCTACGACGAGACCGGCAAGGACATCTCCTGCAACCTAGGGTCGCTGAACATCGCCAAGACCATGGACTCGCCGGACTTCGGCCTGACCATCGAGACGGCCATCCGCAGCCTGACTGCCGTGTCGGACATGTCCAACATCAGCTCGGTCCCGTCCATCGCCAAGGGCAACGACCAGTCGCATGCAATCGGCTTGGGCCAGATGAACCTGCACGGCTACCTGGCACGCGAACGGGTCCACTACGGTTCCGAGGAAGGCCTGGACTTCACCAACATCTACTTCTACACGGTGCTGTTCCACGCCCTGCGCTCCTCGAACCTGATCGCCAAGGAAACCGGTGAGACCTTCGGCGGGTTCGAGAAATCCAAGTACGCTTCCGGCGAGTTCTTCGACAAGTACACCGAGCAGGAGTGGGTCCCGCAGACAGAACGCGTCAAGGAACTGTTTGCCGGCATCCACATCCCCACCCAGGATGACTGGCGGGAGCTGAAGGCTTCCGTCATGGAGCACGGCATCTACAACCAGAACCTGCAGGCCGTGCCGCCGACCGGCTCGATCTCCTACATCAACAACTCGACGTCGTCGATCCACCCGGTGGCCTCGAAGATCGAGATCCGCAAGGAAGGCAAGATCGGCCGCGTCTACTACCCGGCGCCGTACCTGACCAACGACAACCTGGACTACTACCAGGACGCCTACGAGATCGGCTACGAGAAGATCATCGACACCTACGCCGCCGCCACGCAGCACGTGGACCAGGGGCTGTCGCTGACGCTGTTCTTCAAAGACACCGCCACCACGCGCGACATCAACAAGGCCCAGATCTACGCCTGGCGCAAGGGCATCAAGACCATCTACTACATCCGTCTCCGCCAGCTCGCGCTGGAAGGCACGGAGGTGGAGGGTTGCGTTTCCTGTATGTTGTAGTAGCCCAAGGCAACTAAATGTACGACGGCGGGTACCCGCCCGCCGTCGTACACCACCCAAGCGGCGCCCTCCTGGCAGGGCGCGGCTTCGGCGCTTAACCGCGTCCAACGAAACTAGACTTTAAAGAACACCAAAGGAATCCGAGGACAAGAAATGACGGAGAAGGTCAAGCTGCTCCACCATGTTGAGGCCATCAACTGGAACCGCATCCAGGACGAGAAGGACGTGGAGGTCTGGA
Organism: Arthrobacter crystallopoietes BAB-32; assembly: GCF_000328305.2. GTDB lineage: Bacteria > Actinomycetota > Actinomycetes > Actinomycetales > Micrococcaceae > Crystallibacter > Crystallibacter crystallopoietes_A. Next base: position 70,410 of record NZ_ANPE02000079.1, read on the forward strand.
ACCGGCTCGTCAACAACTTCTGGCTGCCGGAGAAGGTGCCGCTGTCCAACGACGTCCAGTCCTGGGCAACGCTGACGCCTGCCGAGCAGGAAATGACCATGCGGGTGTTCACCGGCCTGACCCTGCTGGACACCGTCCAGGGCACGGTCGGCGCCGTGAGCCTGATTCCGGATGCGCTCACTCCGCACGAAGAGGCCGTTTACACGAACATCGCCTTCATGGAATCGGTCCACGCCAAGAGCTACTCTTCGATCTTCTCCACGCTCTGTTCGACCAAGGAGATCGACGAGGCCTTCCGCTGGTCGACGGAGAACGAGAACCTGCAGAAGAAGGCGCAGATCATCGTCGACTACTACGTCGGCGACGATCCGCTGAAGAAGCGCGTCGCGTCCACGCTGCTGGAATCCTTCCTCTTCTACTCCGGCTTCTACCTGCCGATGTATTGGTCCTCCCGGGCCAAGCTGACCAACACGGCTGACCTGATCCGGCTGATCATCCGCGACGAAGCCGTGCACGGATACTACATCGGCTACAAGTTCCAGAAGGGCCTGGAGCAGGTGGATGAGGCCCGCCGCCAGGAGCTGAAGGACTACACCTACGAGCTGCTCTACGAGCTCTACGACAATGAGGTCCAGTACACCCACGACCTGTACGACGGCGTGGGCCTGGCCGAGGACGTCAAGAAGTTCCTGCACTACAACGCCAACAAGGCGCTGATGAACCTGGGCTACGAGGCGATGTTCCCGTCGACCGTCACGGACGTCAACCCGGCGATCCTTTCGGCGCTGAGCCCGAACGCGGACGAGAACCACGACTTCTTCTCCGGCTCCGGCTCTTCCTATGTGATCGGCAAGGCCGTGAACACGGAAGACGAGGACTGGGACTTCTAGCACGCCGCTGTGAGGTCCCGCCCCATCTGAGCCGAATGAACGTCCTATCTGAGCGATGCTCGGATAGGACGTTCATTCGGCGTTGCTGCGAGGTAGACCTCGCCCGAACCTGCGGGACAGCCTAGCGGCGGTTCGCCTTTTGCGCTCGGACGCCGGCCGCGAGCAGACCGACGGCGAAGACTAGGATGACGAGCTGGAAGGCGATGGTCGCGACGTCCTGGAAAGGGCTCTCTAGGCCTGCGTAGCCAACGGAGAACCCGATAAGGAGGGAGAGTAAGCCGCCGAGGAGCAGGAGCACACCAAGCCAGCGGGACATGAGGCGGCTCAGAAGAATGGCGGCGCCCGCGAGCAGTAACGCCACTCCGAGCAGCACGCGGAAATAACTCTGCAGGCCCCACTCCGCCCAGCGGACGACTTCGGCATCGGCGAACCGGGTTGCCCTATCGACCTCAGGAGCGGCAGCCCAAGCGTCGACCGCCTGCTTGAGGGTCACTCCGTCCACCGCCTGGAGCGCGGCCCAGATCGCGGCAGTTGCGATGATCGCACTCGCGGCCAGGAGGGCGAGGGTGGGTGTGTGTTCACGGAGCACAGTACATAGCACGAGCAACCCGGCCAGGGCCACGAGCACGAGGAGGAACTCGGCCAGATGGGTGGCAATCCATGCTTGGCTCGCCGCGTACTTCGTGAATATCTCGTCGTGATGGTCGGCCGCTCCGGTGGGGTGAAAGAGCCCACGCTGAACGGCGTTCACGATGAGGCCCACCAGTATGAGGGAGCCGCTGAGGATCAAGGCGACGCCGAGCGGTGAACGTTCGTTGGTGGCTGGTTCTGCACCATGACCCACGCGCATGGCGCCCAGCGTAGTCAGTCGTGCTTGAGTGGGCAAGCTTGCATTATCCGAGCCGGGAAAGGTAGGCACGCACCAGCGGGACAAGAGATCACGTGCAGGATACAGCGCTTCCACTTTCAGCATCGAAATCATCGAAAATGCCGCCGGTTGAGTCATCGGATGACCAACGCGCCGGGGACGCCGTGCTCGCCGCTAGCCCCGCCCTCGCCGTCGGCGTCGGGAAATGCTCAGTATGCAAAACTGGTGATGCGGAGCAGCATAAGCAAAGAGCCGCGCAAACCCTGCCTTTCCATACCTGAGCATCTGCTCACATAGTCGGCCTCTCACTCACGCCGCACGCCGCCGTCATGGAAAAAAATGAGCTGCTCCGCCGAATAGGATGGAGGGGTTCAGCCATTTGTTGTGACCGGTGGCCGCCGGCGCCGGGGGTCTGGCTCGCGACCGTGACGACAAACACAGGTCACAGGTTTGTAACGATTCACTCAGTGCAGATACCTTTAAACGCGCCATGCCCCGGTTCTGGGCGATGGCCCGGTTCGCACGCCTAGCCCTGCCAGCGGACCTGTCCGTTCAATTTCACCGGCAGGGGTGGAGGACCCATTACCGGCGCCCTCGGCGTCTTGGGGTGAAGTGCGGCCACTTCCCGGCAGCGTCCCGCTGTTTGCCGCGCCGAGACACTCTCTCTCGAACCCGACAGCTAACTTCGCAGGCGTGTAGAGAGGAATCCCCGTGAAGATGTACTCAACTCGTGGACGCCGACGCGCCGGGTCCGCCGTTTCTCCCGGCGGCCGCCGCTTTCGGGGCCGCCGACGCGCCCCTGTCGCCTCGGCTGTTTCCTTCAGCCGGGGCAAAGCCGCAGGGCTGGCAGTCGTCGCCACCTGCCTGGCAGCAGCCGTCGTCGTTCCCATGGCGCAACCGGGAACCGAGGGAACCAGCAGTCCTGGAGCAGGGCTCCAGGCGTCCGGGACCGCGTGGTCCGAGCCGGCCCAGGCCGGCCAGGTGACGCCAGGGTTCAGCCGCCCCACCATGGACAGCAAGCCGGGTACCGACAAGGCCACCGCAGCCGGTACGGCCGCGCCCCTCCGGACCGATGCAGCCGGCACTGTCGAGACGCAGAGCCTCCAGCCAACCGAGGAGGCCGTTGCACCTCCGGCAGGAGCGCCCGGAGCGGCAACCCCGGCCACCGAAGCAGCGACGACACCGTCGACGTTGCCCGCGGTCGGGAGCAGCGTCCCTTCGACTGCGTCCGCGAAAAACACGCCCGCCCCGTCCACCGCACCTGTGCAGGAGAGCTCGGCTTCAACGGCTGCGCCCCCGGCAGCACCAAGCAGCGCGGCTGCTGAGGAAGCAGCACCGTCAAGCTCCGCCGCTAGCGAATCCGCCACCCCGTACGAGCGTGCGGTGCGTGATGACGATGTGCGGACTGAACGAAGGGTGCGCAAGCAAGTGGCTGCCCCTGAGGAATCGTCCGAACCCAAGGCGTCGCCTACTCCGGGCGAAGAGGTTGAAGACGGCGAAGGCCGGGATGAGAGCGTCCTGGACGAACTGATCGACAGGTCCGGCCTGCCCTGGCTTGATGTCCACCTGGAAGTGGGTCCGGGGGACGGGGACCGGTAGCGCTCTGAAGCGCCTTTCGATTTTCACGGCACGATGTGCCGGCGTTTGGGGAACGGAATGCGGTCGAAGTCCTTGGCCGCGACCACGGTGGCACTGCCGGCCGTGGCGCGGGCCTGGTCGGCCAGCGCAGTGACGTCGTCGCCGTAGCGGGAAGAGAAGTGCGTGAGGACCAAGGTGCCCGTGTTGCCGGCAGCGGCGAGCGAGCCGGCTTGGCCGGCGGTAAGGTGACGATACTGCGCAGCGAGCGAAGCGTCGTCGTCGTTAAACGTGGACTCTGACACCAGCAGGTCCGTTCCGTCGGCGAGTTCTTCGGCGCCGCTGCACTGGGCCGTGTCCATCACGAAGGCGAAACTCTGGCCGGGACGGTAGACGCTCACGTCTTCCAGCCGGACGCCGGCCAGGCTGCCTTCGCGCTGCAGTCGGCCAATGTCCGGTCCGGAAATCCCGGCCGCGGCCAGCCTCTTGGGCAGCAGGGTGTGGCCGTCGGGTTCGGCGAGCCGGTAGCCATAGGTTTCAATCCGGTGCTTCAGCGGGCGCACTTCCAGGCCAGGGGCAACAGGACCGCCAGCGCCGTGCGGCCAGAGCCGCAGGTCGATGCCGGGGGAGGCGACGGACACGAGCGCCTGGACCACGTCTTCCCCAGAAGCCGGGTAGTGGAGATAAACAGGATGCTGTACACCGTCCAGCGCCATCCGCGACAGGACCCCGGGAAGGCCATAGCAGTGGTCGCCGTGGACGTGCGTAAGGCAAATCCGGGTGATCTGGGTGGCCGAGACGCCTGCGTGGATCATCTGGCGCTGCGTCCCCTCGCCCGGGTCGAAGAGCAGCCCTTCGCCGTCCCAGCGGAGCAGATAGCCGTTGTGATTGCGGGTCCTGGTCGGGACCTGGGAGGCGGTGCCGAGGATGATCAGTTCACGCATGGCACCGAGTGTGCCATGCGTTTGGTGGCAGCGGGACTTTGCCGGTTAACTGGACTGGACGGCCGGCAGAGGGAGCAGCGCATGGTCAGGGCAGTGTGGAACGGCGCCGTCATCGCCGAATCCAAAGACACCGTGGTGGTGGAAGGCAACCACTACTTTCCGCGGGACAGCGTCAAGGACGAATTCCTGGTGCCCAGCAGCCACCAGTCGGAATGCGGTTGGAAGGGCACGGCACACTACTTCACCCTGGAAGTCGGCGGCGAACGCAACCAGGACGCTGCCTGGTACTACCCGTTGACGACTCTGGAAGCCGAAAAGATCCAAGGACGGGTCGCGTTCTGGCATGGAGTGACCGTTGGGGACTGAGCCGGTTCCGTCTTCCGCTGTTGCCAGCTGGCCTGCCGCTGCGGCAGGCACCCTGGGCTGGGTCCGGCAGCGGGAGTCGCTCGGTGCGGCGGAGGACCTCGACTACGGGCTGCGGATGTTGCAGGCAGCCAAGCAGGGACGGCTGGAACCCACGGTGCGGCTGTATCGGCCGGCCCCGACCGTGGCCTTCGGCCAGCGTGATACCCACCTGCCGGGATTCGCCGAAGCTGCCGCGCGCTGCCGGGCCCTTGGCTTCGAGCCGCTGGTCCGCAAGGCCGGCGGCCGGGCGGCGGCGTATCACGAAGGATGCCTGGTGGTGGATCACGTGCAGACCGAAGCCGACGCCATTGCGGCCTCCCGGCACCGTTTCGCGTTCTTTGGCGAGTTGCTGGCATCGGCGCTGCGGGAAGCGGGAGTTATCGCCGCCATGGGCGAGATCCCGGGAGAGTACTGTCCCGGAGAGTTCAGCGTACATGGCGTTTCCGCGTTCGACGGCGGCCACCGGGTCAAGCTGGTAGGTACCGCGCAGCGGGTGGTTTCGGGTGCCTGGTTGTTCTCCTCCGTCATCGTCGTGGAGGATTCTGCGCCGCTGCGCGAAGTGCTGGTACAGAGCTATGACGCGCTCGGGCTGGAGTGGGACCCGCGCACCGCTGGAGCAGCCGATGACCTGATATCCGGCGTCGACGTGGCAGCGGTGGAGCAGGCGGTTTTGAAGGCCTATATGGACTACTGGCAGCCGGAGGAGTCGGAGTTCCGTAGCCTCGTGGAGATCGTGCCGCCCTCGGATTCGTAGGGTTTATCCACAACTGCCGCCCGAGGGATGGTTCCTCTGGAGCCAGCCGCCCAGACTGGTCGCACAACCCGAGCCGAAGGAGGCAATGTGTGCGACATCTGCAACGGCATGTCGGTGCGGCAGCTCAAAGAAAAGATCAGGATGAATATCGCCAGGCACGGCTGGCACGCCACACTGGTGGAGAACGGCCCGGACACGCCTGCCTTCGGCTACACCATTGGCCTAACCGAGCAGCGGCAGGCAGAGATCCTGGTGACTGGCCGAAGTGCAGGCGAGATGTACCGGATGCTGGCCGAGCTGGCGCACATGATCCTCGCGCACGGTGACCGGCTGCTGGCAACGGTGAGCGTGAAGGTCGGCGGCCGCAGGGTGTACCTGGCGCCGGTGGAGGAGCCTCACGACGTGCTGCTGTATGCAGCCAAGCTGTACGGACACCGGCTGCGGGCCGTACAAGCGGTCTGGGCGGACGATAGCGGACATCTGCCGTGGCAGCAGGAGATCCCGGACGTCCTGACCCAGCCCCTCTACGGCACGCCGCCCGGGCTTACTCCGTTGCAGGAGTGAGCCCGGGCGGCGTTTGGCTTCGCAGCTCTGCTGGCAACGCAGATGCGGATGCGCGGTTCCCGTCAGTGGCCGCGGGCGATCCATTCGTCCAGGTGCGGTGCTTCTGCGCCGATGCTGGTGGAGTCACCGTGGCCGGTGTTGACCTTGGTTTCCGGGGGCAGGGTGAGCAGCCGGCTCTTGATCGAGTCGATGATCGTCTCGAAGCTTGAGTAGCTGCGTCCTGTCGCGCCGGGACCGCCGTTGAAAAGGGTGTCACCGCTAAACAGGACGCCTTCGGATTCCAGGTGGAAGCAGACGGATCCGGGGGAGTGGCCCGGGGTGTGCAGGGCGGTGAGGGTGACACCGGCAATTTCGAAGGTGTCGCCGTCGTTGATCGCGTGGTCGGGGGAGGCGTCGGGGTAGACATTGTCCCAGAGCATGCGGTCGGCCTCGTGAAGGTAGACCGGCGCTCCGAGCAGTTGGCGGGTTTCGCCGACGGCGCGGATGTGGTCGTCGTGGCCGTGGGTGAGGAGGATGGCCTTGACGCTCCGGCCCTTCACGGCTTCGGCGACGGCGGCCGGGTTATGGGCCGGGTCGATCACGATGACTTCGGAGTCGTTGCCGATGATCCAGACGTTGTTGTCCACGTCCCAGGTGCCGCCGTCCAGGGAGAAGGTGCCGGAGGTGACGAGGTTCTCGATGCGCACGCTCATGCTACTTCCACCACCGAGCGGAGGACTTTGCCTTCGTGCATTTTGTTGAAGGCTTCTTCGATTTGGTCGAGGGTGATGCGTTCGGTGACGAAGGCGTCGAGGTCGAGGTTGCCTTGTTTGTAGTGGTTGACGAGCATGGGGAAGTCGCGGGA
>NZ_ANPE02000078.1 GCF_000328305.2 Arthrobacter crystallopoietes BAB-32
GCAACGGGATCCGCGGCGGGCGCGGTGTCCGCGTCGGTCAGCGGAGTGATGTGCGGCGCTGCCGGCTGATCGGCGTCGTCCAGCCGGTTGCTGCGCGGGTCCGTTGCCCGATTGTCCTTTTCCATGCTCAGGCCACCTCCTCGACGGCGATCTGCGATTCAACGATTTCCTGGTACGTGGGCGAGGTTTCCAGCAGCTCCTCGTGGGTGCCGCGGTCCACGATCTGCCCGTCCTCCATGACCAGGATCTGGTCGGCATCGCGGATCGTGGCCACGCGCTGGGCGACGATGATCACGGTGGCATCCTTGGTCGGAGCCTTCAGCGCCGCGCGCAGCCTGGCATCGGTGGCGACGTCCAGCGCCGAGAACGAATCGTCGAATACGTAGACCTTGGGCTTGGCCACCAGGCGCGGGCGATGCAGAGCCGCTGCCGCTGCCCGCCGGAGACGTTCGTGCCGCCCTGCGACACCCGGGACAGCAGCCCGTGCTCCTTCTCCTGCACGAAGTCGGCCTGCGCAACTGCGAGCGCATCCCACAGATCGGCATCCGGGGCTTGCGGGTCGCCGAAGCGCAGGTTGTGCGCGATGGTGCCGGAGAACAGATATGGCCGCTGCGGCACAATCGCCACGCGCTTGCTGATCTCCTCCCGCGCCAGCTCCGTCACCGGAACGCCGTCGAGCAGCACCTGGCCGCTGCCGGCGTCGAACAGCCGCGGCAGCATCGACACCAAGGTGCTCTTGCCGGAGCCGGTGCTGCCGACAATGGCGGTCGTCTGGCCCGGCCGCGCAATAAAACTGATGTTGTTCAGCACCGGAGCTTCGGCTCCCGGGTAGGCGAAGGACACATTGCGGAATTCAACGACGCCGGCCGCCTCCTGGGGTGCCTGCGGCCGTTCGGGGTCGTGGATGGAGGGAACAACCTTGAGCACCTCGCCGATCCGGTCCGCGCAGACGGAGGCCCGCGGGATCATCATCGCCATGAACGTGCCCATCATGACCGCCACCAGGATCTGCAGCAGGTACTGCAGGAAGGCCGTCAGCGCACCCACCTGCATCTGCTCCGCGTCCACGCGCAGGCCGCCGAACCACAGTACGGCCGCCGTGGCGAGGTGCAGGATCATCCCGATCGCCGGGAACATCAGCACGAACAGCGAGCCCACCGCCAGCGACACGTCCGTCAGCTCTCGGTTGGCCTTGTCGAAGCGCTGGGCCTCGTAGGGTTCGCGCACGAAGGCCCGCACCACGCGGATGCCGGTGATCTGCTCCCGCAGCACCCCGTTGATGCCGTCGATCTTGGCCTGCATAGTGCGGAACAGCGGCATCAGTTTCCAAACCAGGAAACCGACGACGACGAAAAGCGCCGGCACGGACACCCAGACCAGCCAGGACAGCTGCAGATCCTCGCGCACCGCCATGATGATGCCGCCCACGCACATAATCGGCGCCGCCACCATGAAGTTCAGCGCCATCAGCACCAGCATCTGGACCTGCTGCACGTCATTGGTGCCGCGCGTGATCAGGCTCGGCGCGCCGAACTCGTTGACCTCCCGCGCTGAGAATCCGGAGACCTTGTGGAAGACCGCCTTGCGCAGGTCGCGGCCGGTGGCCATGGCGGCCTTGGAGCGAAGTAGACGGCCGCGATCGCCGTCGCCACCTGGACGAAGCTGACCCCCAGCATCACCGCCCCGGTATTCCAGATGTACTCGGTGTCGCCCCGGGTTACACCCTGGTCGATGATCTGCGCATTCAGGCTGGGCAGGTAGAGGGCCGCGATGGTCGATGCCAGCTGCAGCACCACCACCGCCAGGACATACGGAAGATAAGGCCGCGCGTAACGGCGGACCAGTTTGATCAGCATGAGCCGCTTTCTGGGAAGATCCGGGCTGTTTAAGGTGGAGTGGCGGCAGCTTCGGCCGGGTCTGCCGGCGCGGGGTTTTATGCTCCCCGAAGAGGCCGCAATTCAGCGTAGACCCGGCCCCGGGCCGAGTCCATCCATCCCAAGGCGTATTTAGGACAGCCGCCGCCCGCATTCCCGCCCGGCCATACTCCCGCCGGCATTCCCGCCCGGCCGTACCATCGCCCGCATTCCCGGCGGCCCCGCGCCCGGAGTAGCCTAAGGACACGCGAGGCCTGCTGCTGCCGCGTCCGGCGGCGTTGAGGCCCGCGCCGGAGTGGCATGCGACTGGGGGTCGGACCATGGCGTTCATCAGGGAACTGGCGGACATCAGGGGCACGGACGTAGCAACCGCGGGCGGCAAGGGCGCCAATCTGGGCGAGCTGGTCCGCGCCGGCTTTCCCGTGCCGCCGGGGTTCGTGCTGGAAACCGCTGCCTATGACGCCTTCGTCGCGGCCAACAGGATCGGGCCCGAGCTCCTCGCCACTGCCATCGTGCCGGCCGGAGCGTCGCCGCAGGCCTACGAAGAGGCGTCCGCGCGGATCGCCGCGCTGTTCGAGCATGGGACTCTCCCGGCCGAGGTCGCCGCGGAACTCGCCGCCGCCTACGCCCGCCTGGGCCCGGACGCGGCCGTGGCGGTCCGCTCCTCCGCGACGGCCGAGGACCTGCCGACGGCCAGCTTCGCCGGCCAACAGGAGACCTACCTCAACGTGCGCGGACAGCGGGAGGTGGCGGCCGCCGTCGTTAGTTGCTTTGCCTCGCTGTGGACGGCGCGGGCGATGGCGTACCGCGCCCGGGAAGGCATCGATCCGGCAGGGGTCAGCCTTGCGGTGGTCGTGCAGCGGATGGCCGGTGCCGAGGCGAGCGGCGTGATGTTCACGGCCAATCCCGCCAACGGCCGGCGCGACCAGCTTGCCATCAGCGCGGCGTGGGGGCTGGGCGAGTCGGTGGTCGGCGGTTCCGTCAGCACCGAGGAGGTCATTGTCGACGGCGGAACGCGCCGAGTGGTGTCGCGGCAGGCCGGCGGGCAGCAGGTCAGGACCGTTCCGGCCGGCAGTGGCACCTTGGAGGAACCGCTGCCGGAGGCGCTGCGGGGCGGGCCGGTCCTCGATGATGCGGCGGCGGGACGGCTGGCCGACATCGGGCTGCGCATTGCTGCGCTGTTCGGGGTGCCGCAGGACATCGAGTGGTCGCTGGCCGGAGGCGACGTGTCCATCCTGCAGGCCCGGCCGATCACCGCGCTGCCCGAGCCCAGCGCCGAGCCGCCGACGGACTGGAGCCTGCCGTATCCGCACGGCATGTACTTCCGGGCAAGCATCGTGGAGCAGCTGCCGGATCCGCTCACGCCGCTCTTCGCCGACATGATCGATGGGTCCGTGACGCGGTCCCTGAACGCGCTGCTCGCCCGCGCCTTCGGAAAGCAGGCGCTGCGCGAGGGCGACGTCCGGCTGCCGACGGTGAACGGCTACGCCTATTACTACTACCGGAACTCGGGCATGCTGCGGGTCATGGCCAAGGCGGTGCCGGCGATGGCCAAGCTGGCCCGCGGCAAAGCCAACATGGGGATCGCCGGCTGGCGGGACTACTCCCACCCGCGCTATGCCCGGACCGTGCAGGAGTGGCAGGCCAAACCGCTGGAACGGCGCGGCGGGGCGGAACTCCTGGCCGGCGTCGGCGGGCTGCTCGACGCCGGCACCGAGTACTACACGGCGGTCCAGTCGGTCATCCCGGTGGCTGCCTCCAGCGAAATGCTCTTCACCTGGTTCTACGACAAGCTGGTGCGGCGGCCCGGTGGCCCGCCCGCGTCAGCGTTCCTGCTGGGGTTCGACAGCGAACCGATCCGCGCCGAGAAGTCGCTTTACGAGCTGGCCGCCTGGACCCGGCAGCAGGACGGGCTGGCCGAGGCGCTCGAGTCCCTGCCCGCCGGAGCGCTGGCTGCAGCCCTGCGCTCCGGGGCCATTCCCGGCGCGGTCCCGGTCCGGCACTGGGAGTCCTGGCGGGAGCGCTTCCAGCAGCATCTCGCCCGGTTCGGCCATGCCGTCTACAACCTCGACTTCGCCGTCCCGGTCCCGGCGGATGATCCGGCATCGTTGCTTGAAACCATCCGGTTCTATCTGCGCGGGCAGGGCCAGGACCCGCACCAGCGCCAGCAGCTTTCCGCCGAACGCCGGCAGGAACTGGCCGGCGCTGTGCAGGCCAGGCTGGGGCCCCTGCGCCGCGCGGTTTTCCGGCGGCTGCTGCGCTGGGCCCAGGAGTCCGCCCCGGTCCGCGAAGACGCGCTGGCCGATGTCGGGTTGGCTTGGCCGCTGCTGCGCGGGATGCTGCTCGAACTCGGGCGGCGGCTCGTGGCTTCCGGAGCCCTCGCCGCCCCCGAGGATGTTTTCTGGCTGCGGCACAGCGAGCTGCAGGCCGCCGTCGACTCGGGCCTGGCAGAAGCGGCCAACGGAACGGTCCCGGCTCCCACCGGCACCAGCGCACCGGTCCGGCCGGGCGCCGTCGAACAGCGCAAAATGCTCTGGCGCGGACAGCGCCGGGCCACCGCGCCGCAGCTGCTGCCCGAACGGCGTTGGGTGACCCTGCTCTTCGGCTCCATGATGCCCGCCGGCGCGCAGGACCAGCGCGGCGGGAGCATCCGCGGCATCGGCGCCAGCCCCGGGCAGGTCACTGCCCCCGCGAACGTGCTCGGCGGACAGGAGGACTTCGGCCGGATGCGCCCGGGCGACGTGCTGGTCGCCCGGATGACCACGCCGGCCTGGACCTCCCTGTTCGCCATGGCGTCCGCTGTCGTGACGGACGTCGGCGGGCCGCTGAGCCACAGCTCGATCGTCGCCCGCGAGTACGGCATTCCGGCGGTCCTCGCCACCGGCTCCGCCACGCGGCAGCTTGCCACCGGAGACCTTGTCCGGGTGGACGGCGACGCCGGCACCGTCACCGTCCTCCGCCCCGCCAGCTCGGGCACCACCGGCGGCTGGTCCGCCGTCGTCAGCTCCCCGTAGCACCCGGGTCGAAGCGGTAGCCCATGCCGGCCTCGGTCAGCAGGTAGCGCGGGCGGGCCGGGTCGGGCTCGAGCTTGCGGCGCAGCTGCGCGATGTAGACGCGCAGGTACTGGGTTTCCTTCACATACGCAGGCCCCCACACCTGCGCCAGCACCTGCTGCTGCGACACGAGCCGGCCGGGGGCGCGGGCCAGCACCTCGAGGATGCTCCATTCGATCGGCGTCAGCCGCACCGCTTCGCCGCCGCGCAGCACGCGCTTGTCCGGCAGGTTGATCTCGAAATCCGGCGTCTGAATGAGCGGCTGCTCGGGCTCCGTGCCGGTCCGGCGGCCGGCGACGCGGAGCCGGGCGAGCAGCTCGGCCAGGTCGAAAGGCTTGGTCACGTAGTCGTCGGCGCCCGCGTCCAGGGCGTCCACTTTCTCAGCCGAGGCATGCCGCGCGGAGAGCACGATGATGGGCAGGTCCGTGCGTTCGCGCAGCCGCCGGATCACCTCGACGCCGTCCATGTCGGGCAGCCCGAGGTCCAGCAGCACCAGGTCAACCGGATGCTTGGCCGCCTCCGCCAGCGCCGCCGCCCCGGTCGCCGCCGTGAAGGTGCCGTAGCCGCGGGCCTTCAGGTTGATCTGCAGTGCGCGCAGGATCTGCGGTTCGTCGTCGACAATCAGGACGTTGGCCATGGCTCCGCCTCCATGCCGGAACCCGCGGACAGCGGCAGCTTGATGACCATGGTCAGCCCGCCGCCCGGGGTCTGCTCCGCCTGCAGTTGCCCGCCCATCGCTTCGGCGAAGCCCTGCGCCACCGCCAGCCCCAGCCCGATGCCGCTGCCGGCCGGCGTGTCGCCAAGGCGCTGGAACGGCTTGAACATCTGGGCGAGCTTGGCGGCCGGCACGCCGGGGCCATGGTCGGTGATGCGCAGTTCGCTCGCCGGGCGGCCCTCGACGGTGGCACTTCCCGCGCTGCCCAGGGAAGCGGAAATAACGACGTCGGACCCTCCACTGTGCTTGAGTCCATTTTCGACGACGTTCGCAATCACCCGCTCGAGCATCCCGGGGTCCGCGTCAACGGGCGGCAAGTTGTCTTCGAGCGCCACCCGCAGCCGCTCCGCGGGGAGGCCGCGCAGTGCGTCGGCGACTGCGTCCGACCAGTAAACGGGCCGGACCAGCGGTGTGACGGACTCGGCGCTCAGCCGGGACATGTCCAGCAGGTTGCCCACGAGCCCGTCGAGCCGGTCCGTGTAGTCCTCGATGGTGGCCAGCAGCTCGGCCTCGTCCTCCGGCGGCAGGCGCACCGCGTCCTGGCGCAGGCTGCTGACGGCGAGCTTGATACCGGCCAGCGGTGTCCGCAGGTCGTGCGAGACCGCGCGCAGGATGGAGGTGCGCATCCGGTTGTCCTCGGCCAACCGCAGCAGATTGCGCTGGCTGGCCCGGAGCTGGTCCCGCTGCAGCAGGGCGAGCAGATGGGCGCCGAAGGCCGCGAACAGCCGCCGTTCCCGCGGCGTGAGGGGCCGGCCGTTCAGCGCCAGCATGCGTGCCTCATCGAGCTGCTCGGCGTTGTCGTTGGCATGGGCCGACTCCGCCACGGCGCCCGCGCTCTGCACCAGCTGCCAGCCGCCGCTGCGCCCGTCGCCCCGGACATAGAGGCCGGCGCCCGCGGCCTGGAAATGCTCCCGGATGCGCTCGAGGAACTCACCCCGGCTGTCCTGCGCGGCAAGGGTGCTGCGGCTCAGCTCCGCCAGGGCGGCGGCTTCGGCACCGGCGGCCGCGGCTTCGCGGCTGCGCCGGGCGGAAAGTCCGACGACGAGGGAGACTGCGGCGGCCACGGCCAGGAAAATCAGCAGCGCCAGCAGGTTTTCCGGATCGCTGATGTCCATGCTGCCCACCGGCTGGACCGCAAAGAAGTTGACCATGAGGCTGCTCAGCACCGCCGCAACGAGCGCCGGCCACAGCCCGCCCACCAGCGCGACGGCGATCGTGCCTGTCAGCTGCACGAGCATATCGGTCGCGAAGTGCCCGTGATGCCACAGGCGCAGCAGGAGCTGCAGGGCGGCCGGCAGGAGCACAGCCAGGGCGAAACCGGCAACCAACCGGCCCCGGCCCAGCCAGTTGGGCCTGCGCCGGGGAGGGGTTGGCCCGGGCGTCTCGCCGTGCGGCACCAGATGCAGCTCGATTCCCCCGGCCTGCCGGATCAGCCGTGCGGCAGTGCTTCGGCGGAAGACGCCCGGCCAGCCCTGGCGCCGGGAGTGTCCCAGGACCAGTTGGCCCGCTTCGACGCTGCGCGCGAAGTCCAGCAACGCCTGCGCCGGGTCGTCGCTGCCGATCGCATGGTAGGTGCCGCCCAAGTCGGCTACCAAGGCGCGCTGCAGGTCCAGCTCGTTGGGCAATTCTCCCGCCGCCTGCCCGGTCCGGATGTGGACAGCGTGCAGGCGCCCCGTGCCGGCGGGGCCGGTGAGCCGCGCCCCGGTCCGGATCAGCTCAAGCCCTTCCGATCCGCCAGCCAGTCCAACCACCACACGGTCGCCCGGTCCGCCCTGTCCATCCGCTTCCTGCTGGGCATCCGCATCCATGGCACTATTCTTGCCCCGCTGCGGGCATTATTGACGATTTCTTAACGCTGGATTGGCCTGTTTTCCGCTGATTTGAACCGCCGTCGGGAGTAATGTGATGCATCGCTTCGATGAAGAAGCAGAAGCCAGAAAGAAGACAACCGTGAGTTCCCCCACCCAGTACTTTGTGCCTGCCAGCGTTCCCCGGCCGGCCGCGCCCGGCAAGCCGGGCGGTAAGTTCCAGCGGTGGCTGATGGAGCGCCGGGTGCAGCCGGTCGGCCCCGAGCGCGAAGACCATGATGATGCGCGGCACCAATGGTGGAAGGTGATGTGCCTGACCGGCGTGGACTATTTCTCGACGCTCTCCTACCTCCCGGCCATTGCCGCGCTGGCTGCCGGCGCCCTGTCCCCGCTGGCCACGCTGCTGATCGTCATCCTGACCCTGTTCGGCATGCTGCCGATGTACCGGCGAGTGGCCCAGCAAAGCCCCAACGGCCAGGGCTCGGTGGCCATGCTGGAGAGGCTGCTGCCGTTCTGGCGCGGCAAGATCTTCGTGCTGGTGCTGCTCGGCTTCGTCGCTACCTCGTGGATCATCACCATCACGCTGTCCTCAGCCGACGCCACCGTGCACCTGCTGGAAAACCCCGGGACGCCGGACTTCCTGCGCGGGGCCGCGGTGCCAGTCACCATCCTGATGCTGCTGGTGCTCGGCGGTGTGTTCCTGCTCGGTTTCACTGAGGCCGTGGCCGCGGCGGTACCGCTGGTGGCCATCTTCCTTGCGTTCAACGCCGTGATTATCGGCGGCAGCCTCGTGGAAGCCTTCGCCACAGAGGGCGCCCTCGTGCAGTGGGGCAATGCCTTGGGACAAGTTTCGGGCTCACCCTTGGATTTGATCGGACCGGCAGTCCTGGCGTTCCCGCTGTTGGTGCTGGGGCTGTCCGGTTTCGAGACCGGCGTCAGCATGATGCCGCTGATTGCCGCGGACGGCAGCACCAAACGCGAGCGCCGGGAAGTTCGGATCCACAACACCCGCAAGCTGCTGACCACGGCCGCCGTCATCATGAGTGTGTACCTGCTCGGCAGCAGCTTCGTCACCACGGTGCTGATCCCGGCCGCAGCCTTCGAAGAGGGTGGGGCTGCAACGGCAGGGCCCTGGCCTACCTGGCGCACGAGCATTTCGGCGAAGGCTTCGGCACGCTCTATGACGTCAGCAGCATCCTGATTCTCTGGTTCGCCGGCGCCTCGGCCATGGCCGGGCTGATCAATATCGTCCCGCGCTACCTGCCCTCGTACGGCATGGCCCCCGAATGGAGCCGGGCGGTGCGGCCGGTCGTGCTCGTCTACACCGGCATCAGCATCCTGATCACCGTCGCCTTCCGCGCGGATGTGAATGCCCAGGCCGGCGCCTACGCTACCGGCATCCTGGCGATGATGGTCTCTGCCTCGGTAGCCGTGGGGGTTTCCTCGCTGCGCCGGCGCCGGCGAGGGGAGGCCGCAGCATTCGGAGTCCTCACGCTGGTCCTGGGCTATGCACTGGTGGAGAACATCATCGAAAAGCCCGACGGTTTGATGATTTCGATCTGCTTTATCGCCGGCATCATCGTAGTCTCGCTGGTCTCCCGGCTGACCCGGACCACGGAACTGCGCGCCGAACGGATCGAGTTCGACGGCGCCGCGCGGCAGTTCATCAGCGATTCCATCGAGTACGACGGCCGGCTGGACCTGATCGCGCACAAGCCGCAGCCTGCCGACGACCGGCAGTACGCCCTCAAGGAGGCTTCCCAGCGCGGCATGAACCCGGTGCCCGGCACCGCGGACGTGCTCTTCCTCGAAATCGAGGTCAGCGACCCGTCGGGCTTCAGCCGAGTCCTGCGTGTCCATGGCGTCGAAGTGGACGGCCACAGGATCCTGCGCGCCACCAGCCCGGCAGCGCCCAACGCCCTGGCCGCCGTGCTGCTGGCCCTTCGCGATGCGACCGGGCTGCGCCCGCAGGCCTACTTCGAGTGGTCGGAAGGCAACCCGATCCATCACTTGATGCGCTACCTGCTGCTCGGCCAGGGCGATACGGCCCCGGTGGTCCGCGAAATCATCCGCAGGATAGAGCCGGACCCCTTCCGACGCCCTGGCATCCACGTCGGCTAGGCCAAAGCTACTACTGGGCTGTGATGGTCACTGTCCGAACGGCGCGCACCTTCCCCGGGACCCAGGACATGAATTTGACCTTCATGTAGTACGTGCCGGGCCCCGGCGGGCGGAGCAGGAAGTCGTACTTCTCCGCCGCGCCGGAGGCAATGAGGCTGGTGCGCAGCGGGGAGCCGCCCGACCAGACCGGTGGTGCCTCACCGTTGGGATTCGGGGTTTCCCGGAAGGGCCGGCCGTCATGGGAAATCAGGTCAGCCATTGGCACGGGGTTGCCCTGCATGTCGGTGAACTCGGTCAGCGTGGGGAAATAGTCCACGTTGACCATGCGCACCAAGGTCGGCGCTTTGCCGCTCTGCGGCGCATTCGCCCGCATGCTGGAGAAAGCCCACACCCGGCGGCCGCGCGGCCTGGTGGGAATGTTGCCGCCCAGCAGGTAGAAATGCTTGGCCTTAAAACGGTTCAACCCGGCGTCCTCGCCCGAGAGCCCTGCTGCATGGTTGAACTCGTGCCAGCTGGGGTCCAGCGAGTACGGGCCGAGGAACGTCTCGGTCGCTATGTCGTATTCGGGGCCGTCGACAAATGCGCGCCTGGTTCCGCGAGCCGGCGGATCCACTAGGTCGATGGCCGGATCGATGATGATCGGGCCGAACATTCCCATTTGGACGTGCAGCGGGGTATTGACGTGGCAGTGGTAGAAATATGTGCCCGCACCGCCGCGGCCGGGATTGCCCGGCACACCGGGATCCGGCCGCCACTGGTACGTGTAGTCGCCGGTGACCTCGAGGACGTGTGGCCCACGCCGTCGTTACGGGGATCCGGTTCCAGACCATGCCAGTGGATAGTGTGGACCCGCTTGCTCGGTTCGATGGTCCCGTGGAAGACCTGCCCTTCCCTGACCCGCACCGAGGGACCCGGAAAGCCCTCGCCCGATTCCTCGTCGTGGAAACTCCAGACTTCGTGTTCGGACTTGTCGGGAAAATCGAGTTTGCGGCTGAAGAAGTCCAGCACCATCGACTCGTCCGGCCGCTGGCGGAACAGCGTCTCAGGGCTGCCTTCATGCGGCTGGTCCGAGGCGAAGTCCACCTGGCTCTCGTACTTGTGGTGCTCGTCCGGCTCCTCAGTCGCCGCCAGTGTCCAGTCCGCCAGCAGGCCTCCGGGATACAGTCCGCCGGCGGCCGTCTGCGACGGTTCGGCGTGGCAGTGCATCGGGTACTTCCAGTCCTCCCGGCGGGCATCCCAGACGGCGTCGATCACGTCCGGCGGACGGAACATCGGCAGGATCGCTTCCTTGCGCTCCAGCGGCATGAGCGACACAGTGTCCTCCCACTGCTGCAGGGCGACATGCCCGTCGGCCATGACCCTGCCGCCTTTACGCGGGAAATCGAAACCGTTGGCGCGGACGGACCACACATGGTTGCCGTGGAAGTGCAGCTGGTGGTCCACGATGCCGACGTTGAGCATCCGGATCAGCTGGCCGGTCAGCACGGTGCCCGGCTTCGGCGAGCGGCTGAAGTTCCGGACATCGGTCAACCGCGGGAAGCCCGAAGGAAGCGTGTCCTCTTCCCGCCGTTCATTCAGCTCCTCATCATCCGAAATCGCCAGGGACTCGAAACCGGAATGGTCGTTCAGGGTGAAATAGCGCGGGGCAATGTCGACGCCGGCGCCACGAACCGTGCCGCCCTGCGACGCCACCTGCGCCCACTCCGGCACCACATCGTGGCAGATCCACAGCCACTGGCGCTCGAACTCCGGCCCCTTCGGCCCGAGGTGCCAGGCCCGGGCCGGGTCAATGACAACCAGCGCGCCGAAAAGCCCGAGCGTACGTTCCACGGGGGCGTTTGTCGGATCAAGATAGACATAGGTTCCGGGAGCCGGCGCCGGCAGAGTGAGGCTTTTGGTCTTCCCGGGAGCGATGGGGCCGGTCGTGGCGTCTTTCCTGCCCGGCTTGACCCCCTGGATGGCGAGTTCATGCGGCTGCGACAGCCGGTTGTGGATCCGCAGGCTGATGGTGCTGCCGGCTTCCGCGATGATGGTCCGGTCCGGGAAATAGCTGGCCCAGTGCTGCCGCCGCGGCAGATAGTAGCCATCCTCCGTGGGCGTCGGCTGTGCCGGCAACGGCCTGCCCGCATGCGGCAGCGGCCGGCCCAGCGGATAGGTGCGGCTGGCCACAACGCCACGGGACCGGGTGAAAATCCGCGGCGAAATCCGCAGGCTCGGCTTCGGATCGGCGAGCGCGCTCGGGCGGTCGCCGAAGCCGCGGTGGTAGACCAGCGAGCCGTCCACCATGGGCACGAAGCCCTCGTTGATGTACAGGTCCAGCACGCCGGTTGAGCCAGAGCTGGCGGTCCTCGGTTGCGTGGCCGTAGCTGCGCCCTGCAGCAGGCGCATCGGACTGGAGGCTTCATTCCCCATAACGAAAGCCCTTCCATGTGCAATTGGGCGGCGCTTCCCCCGCGCCAGTTGCCTCCAGTAGGTCATCCCGGGCTTGGAAATCTCTTGGCCTCATGCGGGCCACGGCCAACACAGCCGCCCTTGCCGCACCGCTGCCCGGCGCTAACCCACCACCCCTAGGCCGTCGGCGCACCCCGCAAGGCGAGCACCGCCGTCGTACCCGCAAGCAGCGCCAGCACCCCGGCGAACAACGCCAGCCCGGTCCACCCGGACTGCACGAAAAACAGCCCGCCGGCCCAGCCCAGCAGGCTCGACCCGGCATAGTAGAAGAGGTTGTACAGGCTCGAGGCTTGCGCCTGGCCCACCCGCGCCATCCGCGGCGTCCAGCCCGAGGCCACCGAATGCGCGGCGAAGAACCCGGCCGTGAAGACCAGCAGGCCCAGCAGGATCACCGGCAGCGAATCCGCCAGCGTGATGGCCAGGCCGGCGAGGATCACCGGGATGCTCGCCAGCAGCACCCGCAGCCGGCCGAAGCGGACCGTCAGGCCGCCGGCCAGCCGCGAGGACACCGTGCCGGCCAGGTAGGCCAGGAACAGCAGGCTGGCCAGCGAGGTCGGCAGGTTGAACGGCGGCGCCTCCAGCCGGAACCCCAGGTAGTTGTAGACGGCCACGAACCCGCCCATGAGCAGGAACCCCTGGGCATAGAGGGCCAGCAGCCGCGGCGAGCGCAGGTTCACCAGGATCCGCTCGGCCAGCGCAGGCCCTTCGCCCCGGACCAGCGGGCGGAAGCCGCGGGGCGACGGAGCCAGCCGGACAAATGCGACGGCGGCGAGCGCGGCGAGGATGCTGACCGCGAGCACGCCGGTGCGCCAGCTACCCAGTTCGGCCACCGGCCCGGCGACCAGGCGGCCGGTGAGCCCGCCGATGGTGGTGCCGGCGACATACGTTCCGGCGGCCACCGCCGCGTGCAGCCGCTGCACCTCCTCGTTCAGGTACACCAGCGCCACCGCCGGAATCCCGCCGAGCGCCGCCCCTTCCAAAAAGCGCAGGGCCATCATGGCGCCGAACCCGGGTGCCAGCGGCAGGAGTAAACCCAGTACGACGGCGGCACTAATCGCCCAGATCATCGTGCGTTTTCGTCCGATGCGGTCCGCGATCGCCGACCACGGGATGACGGCGAGCGCCAGGCCGATCGTGGCGGCGGAAACGCTGAGCGCAGCGTCGGCCGCACTGACATCGAATTCCGCCGCGATGCCCGGCAGCACGGCCTGCACCGAGTAGAGCTGGGCGAAGGTCGCCAGTCCGCCGAAAAGCAGGGCCAGCAGCATGTTCCGGTAGGCCTTGCTGCCCTTCGGATGCCCCTGCCAGGGCGGCTGGTCCGTTCGCGTCACACGTTTCATGCTAGCTTTTCCGGCGCCCGCGACAGTGCCGCTGGGTCTCTCCTGCGGCCCCGCACGCATACCTAGAGGTGCTAGGGTTGGATACATTGCAGATCTAGGTATGGAGGCGCAGTGCGCATCGACAAGGACCTGGTCGCCGCCTCGGCCACCCCGCTGGTGCTGGGGATCCTGGCGGAGGGCGACCTGTACGGCTACGCGATCTTGAAGCGCGTGGGCGAACTGTCGGGCGGGTCCATGCAGTGGACCGACGGCATGCTCTATCCACTGCTGCACCGGCTGGAACGGCTCGGCTACGTATCGGCCGCGTGGGGCACGTCCGAGGCCGGCCGGCGGCGCAAGCACTATGCCATCACGGCTTCGGGCCGCGAGGCGCTGGCCGAGCGGCAGGAACAGTGGGCCGTGGTGGCCGACGCGCTCCGCCAGGTCTGGCAGAACGCCCAGCTGCCGCCGACGGTGGCGGAGGGGTGGGCCTGATGGAACTGCATACTGAACTGGAGGCGCACATCGGCCGATGGCGCGGGTACGTGCAGCGGCGCCAGGCCATCTCCGCCGCCGATGTGGAGGAGATGGAAGACCACCTGCGTGAGCAGGTGGCAGACCTGCAGGCAAACGGGCTGGACGACGACGAGGCCTTCCTGGTCGCGATCAGGCGCCTAGGCAACCTGGACGCCGTCTCGCGGGAATTCGCCCGCGAGCACTCTGACCGTTTGTGGAAGCAGCTCGTGCTCGTTCCGGAAGACTTGGATGATGCGGCGGCTCCGAGATGGCGCGAGCTGGGAGTCGTCCTGGCGCTCGCTGTCGGTGCGGGTGTGGCGGTCAAGGCCGGCCTTGCCTGGCTTGGCGACGACGGCGGACTCCTCGCGCGCAACGCTGGCCTGCTGGTCTTCCCGTTCCTCGCCGGATACTTCGCCTGGAAGCGCCGGCTCACCGGGCGGGTGGCGGCAGCGGTGGCCATTCCGTTCGTGGCGCTGGCCGTCGTGCTGAATGTCTACCCGTTCGGCTCCCCCGGTTCAACCGAGCTGCTCGCGGCTCTGCATGCCCCGGTCGTCCTGTGGCTGCTGGCCGGAGTGGCGTACGTGGGCGGAAAGTGGCGGTCCGACGGCCGGCGGATGGACTTCGTTCGGTTCACCGGCGAGCTGGCGATCTACTACACCCTGCTGGCCTTGGGCGGCGCCGTCCTCATTGGCCTGATGTTCGGCGTCCTCCAGATCGTCGGTCTCGACCTCGAACCGGTCATGGAGGACTGGATTCTGCCCTTCGGCGTGCCGGGAGCGCTCATCGTGGCGGCGTGGCTGGTCGAGGCCAAGCAGAACGTCGTCGAAAACATTGCCCCGGTCCTCACTCGGGTCTTCATGCCGCTGACCATTGTCATGCTGCTGGCGCTGCTGGCCGTGCTGGCGTCTGCCGGCGGCCTCGTGGACGTAGACCGCGGCCTGCTCATCCTGATGAACGCGATCCTCGTCCTCGTCCTGTGCCTGCTGCTCTACTCGATCTCGGCCAGGGACTCGCTGGCGGCCCCCGGGCTGTTCGACATCCTGCAGCTGGTCCTGCTCGCGGCCGCCCTCGCGGTCGACGCGGTGATGCTGACGGCGATGCTGAGCCGAATCGCCGAGTTCGGCTTCAGCCCGAACAAGATCGCCGCACTGGGACTCAACCTGCTGCTGCTGGTGCACCTGGCCTGGGCCGCCTGGCTCACCATCGGGTTCCTGCGCAGACGGCGCCCGTTCGGCGCGCTCGAGCGCTGGCAAACCCGCTACCTGCCGGTCTACGGCGCATGGGCCGCCATCGTCGTAGTGGTCTTCCCACTCGTCTTCGGCTTCGCATAAGCGGAAGGGAATACCACCCAGTGGGCACGGAACTAACGGGCAAATCGGTCCAATAGCGCAGCTCACCGTACCACGCTGCATGGCGCACAGCGGGCCCGCACGGTTCTGAATGGAAGCCGTCAGCGGCCCGCATCCGTCGTCTGCCCGGCTCGACAAGGAGTGGCTTTTCGGTGGATTACCAGTAGCTAGACGGATAGATTGGAAGTACATAGCAGGAGAGGATCCGATCCCCCGTGAGTATTTCCATCGACATTGGTGCGGCCCACGCAGGTACTGCCCGATTGGGCATCCGGGAGATCGTCCGCCAGCTCAACAGTTCACTCGGCGCCACCTTGGTGGCGGCCCTGGCCGGTAGCAAGGATCCGAAGATCAGCTACAAGTGGGCCCGCACCGACGGCCCCGAACCGAAACCCGAAGCGCAGGCACGACTGCAGCTGGCCCACCGCGCCTGGACGGCTGTTTCCAGTGTGGAGGGCGAGCATGTCGCGCGGCTCTGGTTCATCGGAGCCAACCCGTGGCTCGGCGAGGTGTCTCCAATCCAAGCCATCAGCGAGCTCCGCTCCAAGGAAGTGATGGACGCGGCGGTCGCCATGACCGAAGACCGCTTCGGTTGATGGCATCTGCACCGACAAAGGCCTGGCCCTCATTGACACCCGCCTGACCGGCTACCGGATCGCCAAGAGCTCCCACGGCCCGCTGAACCCTCGGTCGCCGCCGGACCTTCCGGGCACTGGCCGCTCCGGACGGTCACGCTTCGACACGCCCGGCACCACCGTCTACCTGGTCGACGACCGCCGGACAGCCTATGCCGAAACTCTCGCCCCGACCCGCGTCGGCAGCCAGTTCAACTCCGCCGTCGCCTTCGCCGCTGATCAGTTCTCCAGTAGGCCCAGCACGTGCCGCCCCGTACTTTGAGTAGAATTTCACGCCCGCGGGGTCGCTTCCAGCGTCGAGGACCCGCTCGCGGACCCATTGGACGATAGGTGTGGTGGCTTCCCTGTTCTCACCCGTTAGGGCTCCCAAGGTGATGCCGGGGATTCCGACCTCTTCCTCGGATGCCTCGCCGAGGAATCTGTTGAGTTCGGCGACGGACTCGGCCGCGGTGAGATCACCCCCAGGAGGCGAGGGCGTTGATGCGCAGCCGGTGCCACTTATGCGAAGTTATAGACAGTTATGCAGAAATAGAGATAACAGTCCATAAGTTGGCATAAGCTAAGAGCATGGAACCGGCTCTTAATCCATTTAGTCCCGGCTCGGGCATACAACCGCCGCTGTTGGCAGGCAGGGAGCGCGAGATAGAGGCCTTCGACCTGGTTGTCGCGCGGACCGAATTGTCGCGTCCCGCCCGGTCGATGGTCCTCACTGGCCTGCGAGGCGTCGGAAAGACCGTCCTACTGAATCGGCTGCGCGGCATAGCAGAGAACCATGATTGGCTGACCATACGGCTGGAGGGTCGTACCGGCAAATCCGGTGACCGTGAATTCCGTAGGGATTTCGCACGCGAACTGCAGATCGCTTCACGCCGTTTCGCGTCCCTCAAGGGCAAAGAGGCTGTTACGCAGTTCCTACGAACCGTCACCTCTTTCAGCGCCGGAATCGGTATCACAGGAATTTCCTTGGGTGTACAGACAGATCCCGCCCGTGCCACCAGCGGCTCTCTCGACATCGATCTACGTGACCTGGTCGACGACGTGGGTGCGGCCATGCGCTCTCTAAACAAGGGAGTGGCCGTCTTCATTGACGAGATGCAGGACCTCGGTGACGAGACGTTGTCGGCGTTCGTCGCTGCACAGCACTACGCCGGCCAACGCGAGTTGCCGTTCTTTGTCGTCGGCGCCGGGCTTCCCAACCTGCCCGGGCGACTGGCCGAGGCCCGCAGCTACGCCGAGCGGCTCTTCGAGTACCGTCCCATCGGAAAACTGAATCGTCAAGACGCTGAAGAGTCGTTCACCGTCCCGGCCGGAAGGGCCGGCGGGGAATTCGAGCACGAAGCCCTCGACCGTCTCGTGCAAGCATCCGGATGCTACCCGTACTTCATCCAAGAGTTCGGTAGCGCCCTATGGGAGGTGGCCATCAGCACGCCATTCACCCAGGAAGACGCCGAGACGGCGGTCGCCGCAGGACTGCGTCGGCTGGACGCAGGTTTCTTCCCCTCCCGATGGGACCGCGCCACACCCCGCGAGCGTGACTACATGAACGCCATGGCCAAGGACGGCGAAGGCCCGTCCGGAACTGGAGAAATCGCTAGCCGACTCGGACGCAAGGTCACCAGCCTGGGAAAGCTCCGCGGGGAACTGGTTTCCAAAGGACTGATCTACTCCCCTGAATACGGCCGGGTTGCCTTCACAGTCCCCGGAATGGCCGACTTCATCGAACGGCAAAACCTCGAGCTTCCCAGACAATAATCGCTGCTGGTCAGCACCGCTGAAAGGCAATGAGAGTCAGCCGCACAACCCGCTCCGGTTCGTCCGGCCGATAACGGCGCCTACGGAAGCTAACGCCCGGACGGCATCGACATGAATCCGATAAGCGTGGACCGAATGCGCGTTCCAGCCGCCCTGGTGCAGCAACGGGGGGCAACGGCGAATCGCATCGATACCTGAACCACTGAGGACCTGGACGCTTCCGACCTCCTGGTCCGTGACGATAACCAAGGGAACACCGCCGGTGAATTTCGAGGACACCGTGGCGCCCAGAGCATCAGTAAGGCCTGAGGCAAGGATGGACGCTCCCACCCGGGACCGATAGACTGGAGGAGGATTTTCGTATTCCAATAATCAACTTCCGCAATATGGAATGAGGAGCCATAGTGACCCAGCTTCGCCCCGGAGATTCCGCTCCGGCTTTCACCCTTGAAGATGCCACCGGCAGCAAGGTGTCCCTGGCCGACTACGCCGGCCGCAACGTCGTCGTCTATTTCTATCCGAAGGCTGCGACGCCGGGCTGCACCACGGAGGCCTGCGACTTCCGCGACAACCTGAACGCGCTGCAGGGCGCGGGCTTCGACGTCGTCGGCATCTCCCCGGATGAACCGGAGGCGCTGCAGGACTTCAGCAAGGCCGAGTCGCTGACCTTCCCGCTGCTCTCCGATCCGGACTTCGCCGTCGCCACCGCCTACGGCTCCTACGGCGACAAGGAGTTCAACGGGAAAACCTTCACCGGTACGCTGCGCAGCACCGTCGTCGTCGACCCGGAAGGAAAGGTCCGGCTGGCCGAATACAACGTGGACGCCAAGGGCCATGTTGCCCGGCTGCGCGAAGAACTGGAAGTTGACAGCGTAAACTAGACGCCGACACTCGCATTCGAAAGCGGCCCCTCCCTGACCGGGAGGGGCCGCTTTCCGTTCGCCCAGCAGAGGGGGCCGGTGGCGGGCGGAGCCCGCAGCAGGTCAGGCCATGCCGCGGCGGATCAACTGGCCGGTGGGCTGTTCGCCGTCGATCTCTTCTCCGCGCAGGAAGGTTTTGCGTACGACGCCGGAGAGCACCTTTCCGTCATACGGCGAGACGGGATTGCGGTGCTTGAGCGCCTTCGCATCCACGACGAAGGACTCGTCCGCGGCGAAGACGGAGAAGTCCGCGTCATAGCCAAGGGCCAGCACGCCCTTCCGGCTCATGCCGGCCAGTTCGGCCGGCTTGCGCGACATCCAGTCCACCACCTGTTCCAGCGGCAGGCAGCGGCGGCGGCCCTCCGTCCAGATCAGCGACAGCCCAAGCTGCAGCGAGGCGACGCCGCCCCAGGCCACGCCGAAGTCGCCGTTCTCCAGGTCCTCAGATCCACCGTGCACGGGGAGTGGTCGGAGACGATGCAGTCGATGATGCCGTCCTCGAGGCCCTGCCAGAGCAGCTCCCGGTTGGATGCCTCGCGGATCGGCGGGCAGCACTTGAACGCCGTGGCGCCGTTGGGGATCTCCTCGGCCAGCAGGGTCAGGTAGTGCGGGCAGGTCTCCACCGTGATGCGGACGCCGTCGCGCTTGGCGCTGGCGAGCATGGGCAGCGCGTCCGACGATGAGAGGTGCAGGATGTGCGCGCGGGCTCCGGTCCAGCGCGCGCGTTCGATGACCTCGGCGATGGCCACGTTCTCCGCGCCGCGCGGCCGCGAGGCCAGGAACCGCGAGTACTGGTCCCCCTCGGCGTGCGGTGCGCGTTCAATCGACCGGGAGTCCTCGGCGTGCACGATCATGACCGAGTCGAAGCCTTTCAGCTCCGCCATGTCCTTTTCCATCTCGTCCGCATCCAGCGGCGGGAATTCGTCGACGCCGGAGTGCAGCAGGAAGCACTTGAAGCCGAACACGCCCTCGTCATGCAGCGGCCGCAGGTCCCCGAGATTGCCCGGGATGGCCCCGCCCCAGAAGCCGACGTCCACAAACGCCTGCTCCCGCGCGGCGGCGCGCTTCTCCTCCAACGCCGCCACGTTGACCGTCGGCGGGATGCTGTTCAGCGGCATGTCCAGGATGGTGGTGACGCCGCCGGCCGCGGCGGCACGGGTGGCGGAGGCAAAGCCCTCCCATTCCGTGCGCCCCGGCTCGTTCACGTGCACGTGGGTGTCGACCAGCCCGGGGATCAGGGTCTCATCCGGGGCAAGCTCGATGGCCCGGCGGCCGCGCAGCCCGTTGCCCAGCGGTTCGATCGCCCTGATGGCCCCGTCGAGTACGCCCACCTCGCGGGCGGCGATTCCCGCCGTCGTCAGGATCCGCTCCCCGCGGATGACCAGATCGAACTCCTGCTCTCCTGCCATCAGCAGGCTCCCTTCAGCATCTCCAGCGCGGCCCCCGTTGGCCGGCTCTCCCACGGCGCGGCCGCAGCGGCCTCGCTCTCTTTCAGTATCGCGGCGATCGCCGCTCCTGTCTGCTCCAGCAGCTCCGCGGCGGAGGCGATGCACTGCTGCACGTCCGGTTCCAGTTCGATGAGCTCGAACGTGCTGGAGATTCCGGCCGCCCGCAGCCGGTCCTCGGTGAGCAGGTTCCGGCCGCAGACCGCGAAGACTTCCGCCCCGGCGGCAGTGGCTTCCGCGGCGACACCCACCGGCGCCTTGCCCTCCAGCGACTGCGCGTCGAGGCTGCCCTCTCCGGTCACCACCAGCCGGGCGCCCTGCAGTTTCTGCCGGAGTCCGGTCAGTTCCATAACGACGTCGATGCCCCGCTGGCGCTGTGCGTCCAGTACCGCGAGGGCGGCGAAGCCCACTCCCCCGGCGGCGCCGCGCCCGGAAAGACCGCGGCCGCCCTGGTG
>NZ_ANPE02000077.1 GCF_000328305.2 Arthrobacter crystallopoietes BAB-32
CCGCCACGCTGCTGGCGCCGCTGGCGGTGCTCGCGCATCTGCCTGAAGCCGCTGAGGATCCCGGGCTGGGGGAGCGGTACGCCCTGCTGGTCCTGGTGCTGGCCGCGGTCGTCAATCAACTGGCCGGCACCGTCCAGGCTCTGCGTGGCCGGCCCGGTCTGATGCCGCGGACCCTGGTGCTGCTGTATGCGGCACTCGGCCTCGCCGCGATGGCATGGCTGGTCGGAGCCGAGCTGGCACCGGCAGCCAGTGGCGGCGGCGTACGGCTCGGCTACATCGGGTTCTGGATCTGGCTTGCTGCCGGGCTTGCCGTGTCCTACCTGCTGACGGCCCGGCCGGCTCCGGTCCGGAGCATCGACCTTCCGGGCCGGGCCATGGAGTTCCTGGCACCGGCAGTTCTGCTGGCTGCTGCCTTGGTGGGCACAGTGTTCCTTGGCCTGCGAGGCTACGAAATCCTCCTGGCCGTAGCGGCTGTCTTTTCGGTGGCGATGGCGCTGCTGCCCCTCAGTGCTGCGCGCAAGGGCTGGTACCTGCTGGCCACCCAGGCGGCCATCCTCATTCTGTCCATGCTGCTCGGATGGGACCTGACCGGCAGCGTCCATGTGCTGTTCGCGGTTGCCGCCGGTACCGCGACCGTCCAGGAAGCGACGCGGCTGCTGCTGGCGAAGAAGCTGGACGGATTCGGGCTCCAGTCGGCAGGGGCCTGGGCGAGCCTGGCCCTGTTGGCTGTCCTGCCCCTGCTCTATGCCGCGATTGCTCCGGCGGAACGCGGAGTGATCTGCCTTCAGCTTCTCCTGCTGCTGGCTGTCGCCGTCGGCAGGTTCGGGGTTCACCACCGGCACGCCGGCTTCGTTATCGTCCTGGCTGCGGGCGCGTTGATAGCGGCGCTCAGCGACGCCCTGTTCTTCGCCGGCGGCGGCTGGATGCCGACGGCGGTGCTGTCGGCCGAGGTCGCCGCCTTGGTCGCCCTGGTCCTTGCCGGTGGCGCGGTCTGGCTCCGTCTGCGAGACAGCGGGCGGACCCATCGGGTGCTCCTGCTTGGTGGCGCCACGGCGTGGGTGCTGGAGTCCCTGCTACTGTCCCTGGCCGACGGGGCATGGATGACTCCGGTGGCGCTGTTCGCCGCGGCAGTGATGTTCTTCGTCTTGTCCCACCGGGAGGCCCAGCCGTGGCTCTACCCGGCCGGTGCCGGAACTGTGCTCGCCGGCAGCGCCGTCCTGATGGACCGGCTGGACATGACCGGCCTCCTGGATCTGCCGGTGCCGGCGGGCCGTTGGCTGGCCGCCGGCTGGCTCGCCGCGGTGGTCCTCTATGGCTTCCGTCTGGTCCAGCGTGAGCGCGAGGGCGTCCACCCGGTCCGCGCCATCAGTCTGCCCGCAATAGGGCTTGGGGCCCTGGGCATGGCGGCGCTCATTGCGCTGGTTCCCGACCGCACGGCTGTTGCCGCGGCCCTGTCCATGGTGGCAGTGGCGGCGTTGCTGGTGGTCGAGGTTCCGCTGCGCCGCAAATGGGCGGCTGCCGAGGCGGCGGTTGTCCCGGTCGTCGCGGCGCTGCAGCGGCTGTTCGTCGTTGCCGAAGGTGCACTCGAACCGTACTGGGCACTTCAGTGGTGGGTCGTTGCGGGTGCGCTGACGGCAGCCTTCGAATTCGGATGGCGGCGTGCTGTACGCGGCACTGTCGCGTTGTCCATCAGCGCTGGCTTGCTGTCGCTCTCAGTCCTGGCAGCCTTCATCAGCGGCGACCTGCTGCACCAGGTCTGGGCGCTGGTCGGCCATGCCGGCCTGGTGGCTTTCGGCCTGATGACCTCGCGGAGGCTGTTCTTAATCTGGGGCGCGTGCGGGATCGCGCTGACCCTGCTCTGGTTTATGCGCGGCTACACTTTCCTGCTCTTGTTCATGGCCGCCCTGGGCCTGCTGGCATTTGCCATCTGGAAACTGGCCAAACACAGCGGCTCCGGCCGGCCTCCGGCGAACCGGCCGTACCCGCCGCCACCAGTCCCGCCTACCGGCCAGGGCTACTACGAGGAGCAGCCGTCCAGGCCAGGCTACCCAATGGCGCCGACAGCCGGACCTGGCCACCAGGTGGCGCCCCCGGCGCCGCCGGCCGCGGGGCAGGGACAGTACCCGCCGCCTTGGTACCAGCCCCCATCCGGATCGGCACAGCCGACGCTTGGACCGGAGGCACCGCCCCAACACGCACCGCAGTAGGATCGGAGCATGGAGTGGATCGTGTTCTGGATTGTCATCGGTGTGGTCGTCGCCGTTGCCGGGGCGGTGGCATGGGGCCGGCGGTACTTCCGCCATGAGATCGACCGGGCCAAGCGGATCCGGCGCGCCAACGACTACGGCAAGCAGTAGCCGGCAGCGGCTGCGGATCAGCGCCGCACGGCACTGGTGTCGGCGCCGCGCAGCGATGTAATGGCCTGCAGCCAGCTGTAGGAAGACTTGGGAATGCGCTGCTGCGTCTCGAAATCGACGTAGACCAGCCCGAAGCGCTGGCTGTATCCGGCAGCCCACTCGAAGTTGTCCATCAGTGTCCAGACGTAGTAGCCGCGAAGGTCGACCGATTCGGCGGCGCCGCCCGGGGCTGTCGCGGCGAGGGCCGCTGCCAGATGGTCCCCGAGATAGTTGATGCGCTGGATGTCGGCGACATGAGGCTCACCGGTCAGCGCGTCCTGGACGACGACATCCGGGAAGCTGGCCCCGCCTTCGGTGATGAACACCGGCGGAAGCTGCGGATAACGCGCCGCCATTTCAGCCAGGGCGATGCCCAGGTACTCGGGAGCGACGGGCCAGCCGAACGCTGTCCGGTCGTACTGCGCCCAGCCGGTGATGTGGAAGGGAAGTTCCGGGCTGTCTTCGAGCATGTGGTCGGGCAGGCCTTCGGGCAGCGCGTCCGGGCCCGTGTTGGGGCCGGGGCCGGGCGCGATCCGGGTGGGGAAGTAGTAGTTGAGCCCGTAGAAATCCAAGGGCTGGGACATGATGGCCAAGTCCTCATCGGAGACTTCGGTCAAATAGTGCAGGAACGGCATGAGCAGGGGATTGAACTCGGAATAGCGGCCCAGCAGGACCGGATCCGAGAACATCCCGTTGTGCAGAACGTCGAAGAGTTCGACCAGCAAGTCGTTGACGAAACCACCCCGGGCAGCGACGACCGGGGAGTAGACGTTCGTGATGCCGATGTCACCGGGCACACCCGCCGCGCGCAGCGCCTGCATGCTCAGTCCGTGCGCGAGGACCATATGATGGCCGGCCGGAACCGCATCGAAGAGGCCCGGATGGCCGGGTGCATGGATGCCCAGCCCGTAGCCGTTCAGAGTGACGGTGGTCGGTTCGTTGATGGTGACCCAGCGCTGGACTCTGTCGCCGAACAGCTCGGCTGCAATAGCGGCGAAATCGGCCAGGCGGTAGGCCGTCTCGCGGTTCAGCCACCCGCCGGCCTGTTCCAGCGGCAGCGGAGTGTCCCAGTGGTAGAGCGTGCACATGGGCGATATGCCGCGTGACAGGAGTTCATCCAGCAGCCGGTCGTAGAAGGCGATGCCCGCCGGATTGGTGCCACCCCGTCCGTCAGGCTGGATCCGCGGCCAGGACAGCGAGAAGCGGTACGAATCGACGCCCAAGGCATGGATCAGCTGCACGTCGTCGGCCATCCGGTGGTAGTGGTCGCAGGCGACGTCGGCGTTGTCGCCGTTGACGATCCGGGCCGGCTGGGCCGCAAAGGCATCCCAGCCGGACGGCCCCCGGCCGTCCTCGGCTACCGCGCCTTCGATTTGGAAAGCGGCGGTGGCGACGCCTAGGGTGAAGTCGGCGGGAATCATCGCCGCAAGACTCTCTGGTGAAATGCCCACAGGTGAGTCCTTCCGCTTAGGCGTCCGCCGCAGGTTGGAAGTAGCATCTCACCTGAAGGTGGGCTAGTCACGGCCAGTCCGGTGAAAACATTCCCGGCCTTGGGCTGCAGCTGGAATTTGCGGGCCGCGGGATTCCAGCCCTCAACGCCGGCATTTCCGCGTAGTCGGCTCTCGATTCGCGTTTCATGGCCATTTCTGCCACACTAGATGAGTTGTTCAAGCGCTTCCGTGTGTCTTCATGCGTGACCGCGTCCCGCCCGGGATAATGCCCGGGGCCAGGGTCAGGTTCCGTGGAGCGAGAAGCCCAAATATAACCCACCCCAATCTTGCTGGGCGTAGCTATGCAGAATGCATACGACACGCCCGACCGCGGGGGTCGGAGCCTCGGCAGGGTGAGGAACCCGGAAACTTCCGGATTCAGCTTGTTGGAGGCGCGCCAGGTAGGCCCACAGCGCGGGCTAATCCGGGGGCGCAGAACTGGAAATTAACAGAGCAGCACTGAGAAAGAGAGCGGAGACGCCATGGCGGGACAGAAAATCCGCATCCGTCTGAAGTCATATGACCATGAGGTCATTGATGTTTCAGCGCGGAAGATCGTTGAGACGGTCACGCGTGCAGGCGCAACGGTAGTAGGCCCCGTGCCGCTGCCCACCGAGAAGAACGTTTACTGCGTGATTCGTTCGCCGCACAAGTACAAGGACAGCCGTGAGCACTTTGAAATGCGTACTCACAAGCGTCTGATCGACATTATTGACCCCACGCCTAAGGCCGTTGACTCGCTCATGCGTCTTGATCTGCCTGCAGACGTGAATATCGAAATCAAGCTGTAGGGGAGAGCGGATTACTATGTCTACCACTACACGCCAGGTAAAGGGCCTGCTGGGCACCAAGCTCGGCATGACCCAGGTCTGGGACGAGAACAACCGCCTTGTGCCGGTGACCGTCGTTCAGGCTGACTCCAACGTTGTTACCCAGCTGCGCAATGCTGACGCTGATGGCTACACCGCTGTCCAGATTGGCTACGGCCAGATCGATCCCCGCAAGGTTTCCAAGCCGCTGGCGGGCCACTTCGAGAAGGCCGGCGTGACTCCTCGCCGCCACCTCGTTGAGCTGCGCACCTCCGACGCCGAGTCCTACGAGCTTGGCCAGGAACTGTCCGTGGAAACCTTTGAAGCCGGCCAGAAGATCGACGTCGTCGGAACCTCCAAGGGTAAGGGCTTCGCCGGTGTCATGAAGCGCCACGGCTTCTCCGGTGTTGGTGCCTCGCACGGCCAGCACAAGAACCACCGCAAGCCCGGTTCCATCGGCGGCGCGTCCACCCCGGGCCGCGTCTTCAAGGGTCTGCGCATGGCCGGCCGCATGGGCGCCGTTCGCCACACCACGCTGAACCTGACCGTTCACGCTGTGGACACCGAGAAGTCGCTGCTCTTGATCAAGGGCGCTGTCCCCGGTGCCCGCGGTTCGGTCGTTCTCGTCCGTTCCGCTGTGAAGGGAGCCTAGTCAAATGGCTAACACTGTAAAGGTCGACCTGCCGGCCGAGATCTTCGACGTGCAGACCAACGTGCCGCTGCTGCACCAGGTCGTCGTCGCGCAGCTCGCTGCCGCCCGCCAGGGTACCCACAAGACCAAGACCCGCGCCGAGGTTTCCGGCGCCGGCCGCAAGCCGTTCAAGCAGAAGGGCACCGGCCGCGCCCGCCAGGGTTCGATCCGCGCTCCGCACATGACCGGCGGCGGCGTCGTCCATGGCCCGACCCCGCGCGACTACAGCCAGCGCACCCCCAAGAAGATGAAGGCTGCTGCCCTGCGCGGCGCCCTGTCCGACCGGGCACGCAACGGCCGTATCCATGTCCTCGACGCCCTGGTTTCCGGCGAGAAGCCGTCCACCAAGGCTGCTACCGAGGCACTGCGTTCGGTTACCGACCGCAAGAACCTGCTCGTCGTCATCGAGCGCGCCAACGATGTGGCGGCCCTGAGCCTGCGCAACATCGAGGAAGTTCACACCATTTACGTGGACCAGCTGAACACCTATGACGTGCTCGTGTCGGACGATGTGGTCTTCACCCAGGCTGCCTACGAGGCATTCATCGCAGACAAGAACACTGCCAAGGAGGACGCCAAGTGAGCGCGACCACCGCTAAGGACCCCCGCGACGTCGTGCTTGCACCCGTCGTTTCGGAAAAGAGCTACGGCCTGATCGACGAAGGCAAGTACACCTTCCTGGTCGACCCGCGCTCGAACAAGACCGAGATCAAGCTGGCTGTGGAGAAGATCTTCTCCGTCAAGGTCGACTCGATCAACACCATCAACCGTGCCGGGAAGCGCAAGCGCACCCGTTTCGGATGGGGACAGCGCAAGAGCACCAAGCGCGCGATTGTCACCCTGAAGGAAGGCACAATCGACATCTTCGGCGGTCCGCTTTCCTAAGCGGAGACCACTTTAACGAGGAAATGAATTATGGGAATCCGTAAATACAAGCCGACTACGCCGGGCCGCCGCGGCTCGAGCGTGGCCGACTTTGCTGAAATCACGCGGTCGACACCGGAAAAGTCGCTGGTTCGCCCCCTGACCAAGTCGGGCGGACGCAACAACTCCGGCAAGATCACGACCCGTCACAAGGGTGGCGGCCACAAGCGCCAGTACCGTCTGATCGACTTCCGTCGTCATGACAAGGACGGCGTGCCGGCCAAGGTTGCCGAGATCGAATACGATCCGAACCGCACCGCCCGCATTGCACTGCTGCACTACGTTGATGGCACCAAGCGCTACATCCTGGCTCCGGCCAAGCTGAAGCAGGGCGACATGGTCGAGGCCGGTGCCGGCGCCGACATCAAGCCCGGCAACAACCTGCCGCTGCGCAACATCCCCGTGGGTACCGTTATCCACGCCGTGGAAATGCGCCCGGGTGGCGGTGCCAAGATGGCCCGCTCCGCCGGTGCTTCCGTCCAGCTCGTGGCCAAGGAAGGCAAGTACGGCCAGCTCCGTCTGCCCTCCGGCGAAATCCGCAACGTTGATGTGCGCTGCCGCGCCACCATCGGCGAGGTCGGCAACGCCGAGCAGTCCAACATCAGCTGGGGCAAGGCCGGCCGCCTGCGCTGGAAGGGCATCCGCCCGACCGTCCGCGGTGTGGCCATGAACCCGATCGACCACCCGCACGGTGGTGGCGAGGGCAAGACCTCCGGTGGCCGTAACCCGGTCAACCCGAACGGCAAGCCCGAGGGCCGTACCCGCCGCCCCAACAAGGAAAGCGACAAGCTCATTGTGCGTCGCCGTCGTACTGGCAAGAACAAGCGATAGGAGCCTGGAGACATGCCACGCAGCCTGAAGAAAGGCCCCTTCGTCGATCAGCACCTCTACCTGAAGGTTGCTGCCGAGAACGAAAAGGGCACCAAGAACGTCATCAAGACGTGGTCCCGCCGTTCGATGATCGTGCCCGACATGCTCGGCCACACGATCGCCGTACACGACGGACGCAAGCACATCCCGGTGTTTGTCACTGAGTCGATGGTCGGGCACAAGCTCGGCGAATTCGCCCCGACGCGGACTTTCCGCGGCCATGTGAAGGACGACCGTAAGGGCAAGCGCCGCTAGGCGCTGCTCGAACGGCAGAAGACGAGAGAAGGAAAGCAATGGAAGCCAAGGCTATTGCGCGCCACATCCGCGTAACGCCTATGAAGGCCCGGCGCGTCGTCAACCTTGTTCGTGGCAAGCAGGCGAATGAGGCTCTGGCAATTCTGAAGTTTGCCCCGCAGGCAGCTTCGGAGCCGGTATCGAAGGTACTCGCTTCGGCAGTCGCCAACGCCCGCGTGCTCGCGGACCGTGACGGCGTCGCGTTCGATGAGAGCGACCTGTACATCAGCGAGGCCTTTGTTGACGAGGGCCCGACGATGAAGCGGTTCCAGCCGCGTGCCCAGGGCCGCGCCTACCGCATCAAGAAGCGGACCAGCCACATCACGGTTGTTGTCGCTACCCCGGAGAAAGAGGAGGACCAGTAAGTGGGACAGAAAGTAAACCCGCACGGATTCCGCCTCGGTATCACCACCGACCACGTCTCCCACTGGTTCGCTGACAGCAACAAGGTCGGCCAGCGTTACAAGGACTTCGTCCGCGAGGACGTCAAGATCCGCCAGCTCATGTCCACCGGCATGGAGCGTGCAGGTATCGCCAAGGTTGAGATCGAGCGCACCCGTGACCGCGTCCGCGTGGACATCCACACTGCCCGCCCGGGCATTGTGATCGGCCGCCGTGGTGCCGAAGCCGACCGCATCCGCGGCGAGCTCGAGAAGCTGACCGGCAAGCAGGTGCAGCTGAACATCCTCGAGGTCAAGAACCCCGAGATCGAAGCACAGCTGGTTGCCCAGGGCATCGCTGAGCAGCTCTCTTCCCGCGTGGCTTTCCGCCGCGCGATGAAGAAGGCCATGCAGTCCGCGCAGCGCGCCGGTGCCAAGGGCATCCGTGTCCAGTGCTCCGGCCGCCTGGGTGGCGCCGAAATGAGCCGTTCGGAGTTCTACCGCGAAGGCCGTGTGCCCCTGCACACCCTGCGCGCGAATATCGACTTCGGCTTCTTCGAGGCCAAGACCACCTTCGGCCGCATCGGCGTGAAGGTCTGGATCTACAAGGGCGACGTGACCGCGAAGGAACTGGCTGCCCAGCAGGCTGCCGCTCCGTCGCCGCGTGGCCGCGGTGGTGACCGTCCGGGCCGGGGCCCGGCAGACCGTGGCGAGCGCCGCCGTCGTACTGACCGCTCTGCAGCTGCCGAAGCCCCCAAGGCTGAGGCTCCCGCTGCGGAAGCAGCCGCTCCGGCTGCAGAAGGAGGAGAGGCTTAAATGCTTATCCCACGTCGAGTCAAGCACCGCAAGCAGCACCACCCGTCCCGCACGGGCGCTGCCAGCGGCGGCACCCAGGTCAGCTTCGGCGAGTGGGGTATCCAGGCCCTGACGCCTGCGTACGTCACCAACCGCCAGATCGAAGCTGCCCGTATCGCCATGACCCGCCACATCAAGCGTGGCGGTAAGGTCTGGATCAACATTTACCCGGACCGCCCGCTGACCAAGAAGCCGGCCGAAACCCGTATGGGTTCCGGTAAGGGTTCGCCGGAGTGGTGGGTTGCGAACGTCAAGCCGGGCCGGGTTCTGTTCGAACTCTCCGGTGTCAATGAAGAGGTAGCGCGCGAGGCCCTTCGCCTGGCGATCCACAAGCTGCCGTTGAAGGCACGCATCGTGCGTCGTGAAGGTGGTGAATAGAAATGGCAGTTGGTACCAAGGATCTGGCAACCAAGCAGCTCGAGACTTTCGATAAGGACCGTCTCGTCGAGGAGCTTCGGAAGGCCAAGGAGGAACTGTTCAACCTCCGTTTCCAGTCCGCCACCGGTCAGCTGGAGAACCATGGCCGGCTGAAGGCCGTCAAGCGCGATATCGCCCGCATCTACACGGTGCTGCGCGAACGCGAGCTGGGTATCCGGCCCGAGGTCGAGGCTTCCGCCGAGGAAGCTCCGGCCGAGAAGAAGGCAAAGAAGTCCAAGAAGGCCGAGTCCGCGGAAGCCGCCGAGACCCCGGCCGCCGAGGATGATGCCAAATGAGTGAGAAGGAAGCATCTGTGACTGAAGCAGCACAGGCTCGCGGCAACCGGAAGACCGCCCGCGGTTACGTGGTCTCCGACAAGATGGACAAGACCATCGTCGTCGACATCGAAGACCGCAAGAAGCACGCGCTCTACGGCAAGGTCATGCGGCGCAACACCAAGGTGAAGGCCCATGACGAGCAGAACAGCGCCGGCATCGGCGACCTGGTTCTGCTGGCCGAGACCCGCCCGCTCTCCGCTACCAAGCGGTGGCGCCTGGTCGAGATCATCGAGAAGGCCAAGTAGGACCTGGTTCCTGCACGTTGGGCCCGCCCGCCAGGCGGGCGGGCCCAACCCCTTAGGTTTCCCGCTCCGGTCAAGTTCCGGCCATCGTGCCGGCGAGCTGTCCGGGGATGGGTTTGAAGGGGAGCGATCCCCTTGAAAAATACGAGCCCCTGGCCGCAGATTCAGCTGAATTTCGCGTCCGGGGTGTCTTGGTAATAAACTAGTAATCTTGCCTGTGCCGTTTGGAAAGACTATCCACCTTTCCGCATGGACAGAATAGGCAAATTCCCGCAACCGCCTTCGGCTTTGCGCTCACGCGCGGGCAGGGGGAGCTACGGCGCGGGGACATCCCATATCCGTTCCGCAAGGCTCACATGATGAGAACCGGCGCGACGACAGGAGTTATAAGTGATTCAGCAGGAGTCGCGACTTAAGGTCGCCGACAACACGGGTGCCAAGGAAATCCTGACCATCCGCGTTCTCGGTGGATCAGGCCGTCGCTACGCAGGCATTGGCGACGTTATCGTTGCCACCGTCAAGGATGCAATTCCCGGCGGCAACGTCAAGAAGGGTGACGTCGTTAAGGCTGTCATCGTTCGTACCAAGAAGGAACGCCGCCGCGCGGACGGTTCCTACATCAAGTTCGATGAGAACGCTGCAGTGATCCTGAAGAACGACGGCGACCCGCGCGGTACCCGTATCTTCGGCCCGGTAGGCCGTGAACTTCGCGACAAGAAGTTCATGAAGATCATCTCGCTTGCTCCGGAGGTGCTGTAGCCCATGGCTAAGTTCAAGATCAAGAAGGGTGACCTGGTCCAGGTCATCACCGGCGCCAAGCAGGACCGCGGCGGCGACCGCGGCAAGCAGGGCAAGGTCCTGAAGGTGTTCACGGAGTCCAACCGCGTGCTGGTCGAAGGCGTCAACCGCGTCACCAAGCACACCAAGGCTGGACAGTCGGAGCGCGGCACGAAGACCGGTGGCATCGAGACCGTTGAGGCCCCGATCCACATTTCGAACGTGGCGCTCGTCGATCCCGAGACCAAGAAGCCGACCCGCGTTGGCTACCGCACTGAAACCGTTGAGCGCGATGGCAAGGAGCGCACTGTGCGCATCCGCGTTGCCAAGGCCTCCGGGAAGGACCTCTAATGACTGAGACTGCCAACAAGATCGTCCCCCGTCTGAAGACTCGCTACGCCAACGAGATCAAGCAGGCTCTCCAGGACGAGTTCAAGTACGAGAATGTGATGCAGGTCCCCGGCCTGGTCAAGGTTGTCGTCAACATGGGCGTCGGAGATGCCGCGAAGGACTCCAAGCTCATCGACGGCGCTGTCCGCGATCTGACCCAGATCACCGGCCAGAAGCCGCAGGTCACCAAGGCCCGCAAGTCCATCGCACAGTTCAAGCTGCGCGAAGGCATGCCGATCGGCGCCCACGCCACTCTGCGCGGCGCCCGCATGTGGGAATTCGTTGACCGCCTGGTCACCC
The DNA here is from genome assembly GCF_000328305.2 of Arthrobacter crystallopoietes BAB-32. GTDB lineage: Bacteria > Actinomycetota > Actinomycetes > Actinomycetales > Micrococcaceae > Crystallibacter > Crystallibacter crystallopoietes_A. The sequence continues at coordinate 11,174 of NZ_ANPE02000077.1, forward strand.
TGGCCCTGCCCCGTATCCGCGACTTCCGCGGCCTCAACGGCAAGCAGTTCGACGGAAACGGCAACTACACCTTCGGTCTGACCGAGCAGTCCATGTTCCACGAGATCGATCAGGACAAGATCGATCGCGTGCGCGGTATGGATATCACCGTAGTAACCACCGCGAAGACCGACGAGGAAGGCCGTGCGCTGCTCAAGGCGCTGGGCTTCCCGTTCAAGACCGAAGACTAATTCGACTACGTAAAAGGTCCTGTCCCGGCGGCCACGGCTGCGGGATGAGGAAACCGTTACGAGGAAGGGCAAGAGCCCACAAATGACTATGACAGATCCTGTCGCAGACATGCTGACTCGTCTGCGCAATGCAAACTCGGCTTACCACGACTCCGTGTCCATGCCGGCCAGCAAGCTGAAGGTCCGCGTCGCCGAGATCCTGAAGGCGGAAGGCTACATTGCCGGCTGGAAGGAAGAGGAAGCGGAGGTTGGCAAGAAGCTGATCCTGGAGCTGAAGTTCGGCCCGAACCGCGAGCGTTCCATCGCTGGCGTCCGCCGCATCTCCAAGCCCGGTCTGCGCGTTTACGCCAAGTCCACCAACCTGCCGCACGTGCTCGGCGGCCTGGGCATCGCAATCCTGTCCACCTCTTCCGGCCTCATGACTGATCGTCAGGCCGGCAAGAAGGGCGTGGGCGGCGAAGTCCTCGCTTACGTCTGGTAACGGGAAAGGAAGAGAACAATGTCACGTATTGGACGTCTCCCCATCACCGTTCCGGCCGGCGTCGAGGTTAAGGTCGACGGCAACGTTGTGTCCATCAAGGGCGCCAAGGGCGAACTGACCCACTCGGTCGCTGCCCCGATCCAGGTCTCCCTGGACGACAGCACCCTGACCGTCTCCCGCCCGAACGACGAGCGCGAATCCCGCTCGCTGCACGGCCTGACCCGCACGCTGATCAACAACATGATCATCGGTGTCACCGAGGGCTACAAGAAGAACCTCGAGATCATCGGCACCGGTTACCGCGTGCAGGCCAAGGGCTCGGACCTCGAGTTCGCCCTGGGCTACAGCCACCCGGTCGCCGTGAAGGCACCCGAGGGCATCACCTTTACAGTTGAGGGTCCGACCAAGCTCTCTGTATCGGGAATCAACAAGCAGCAGGTCGGCGAGATTGCTGCCAACATCCGCAAGCTGCGGCGCCCGGACCCCTACAAGGGCAAGGGCATCCGCTACGCTGGCGAGCAGATCCGCCGCAAGGTCGGAAAGGCTGGTAAGTAATCATGGCTATCGGAATTAAGGGTAAGAGCAAGTCTGCTGCACGCGGACGTCGCCACCTGCGCGTCCGTAAGCGCATCACCGGCACCGCGGTCCGTCCGCGCCTGGTTGTGAACCGTTCGGCACGCCACGTCTTCGTCCAGATCGTGGATGACAGCAAGGGCATCACCGTTGCTTCGGCTTCCACCATGGAAGCTGACCTGCGCGGTTTCGACGGCGACAAGACCGCCAAGTCCAAGCGCGTCGGCGAGCTCGTGGCCGAGCGTGCAAAGCAGCCGGTATCGAGGCCGTTGTGTTCGACCGTGGGGGCAACAAGTACCACGGCCGCATCGCTGCAGTGGCCGACGGCGCACGTGAAGGTGGGCTGGCACTGTGACCGTTGAGAATAACGAAAAGGAAACTCAGGTGACTGAAGCAACTGAGACCGCCGCAGCCGCAGGCAACGCCGACAAGGTTGCTTCGTCCCAGGATGACCGCCGCGGCGGCCGTCGTGGCGAGCGCGGCGACCGTGGTGGCCGCGGTGAGCGCGGCCGCGGCCGCGACAACGCCCGCGACGCCGAGAAGGACAAGTACCTCGAGCGCGTCGTCACCATCAACCGCGTTGCCAAGGTCGTCAAGGGCGGCCGTCGCTTCAGCTTCACCGCTCTGGTGGTTGTCGGTGACGGCAACGGCCTGGTCGGCGTCGGCTACGGCAAGGCCAAGGAAGTTCCGGCCGCCATTGCCAAGGGCGTTGAAGAGGCCAAGAAGGCCTTCTTCCGTGTCCCGATCGTGGCCGGCACGGTTCCGCACCGTGTCCAGGGCGAAGCCGCCGCAGGCGTTGTGATGCTGCGTCCGGCCGCTGCCGGTACCGGTGTTATCGCCGGCGGCCCGGTCCGCGCCGTACTGGAATGCGCCGGTGTCCACGACGTGCTGTCCAAGTCCCTGGGCTCGGCCAACGCGATCAACATTGTGCACGCTACTGTGGACGCTCTGCGTCGCCTCGAAGAGCCGCAGGCAGTGGCCGCCCGCCGTGGCCTGCCGCTGGACGAGGTCGCTCCGCCGATTCTGCTCCGCAGCATCCAGCAGAAGGCAGGTGCGTAGTCATGCAGACTACCCGTAAGAATCTGACTCCGTCTGACGCGCAGTTGGAAATCACCCAGATCAAGTCCGTCATTGGCGGGAAGCAGAATCAGCGCGACACGCTGCGTTCACTGGGCCTGAAGCGCATCGGACACACCGTTGTCCGCAGCGCCGACGCCGTGACTGTTGGCATGCTCAACACTGTTTCTCACCTGGTGAAGGTTGAGGAGGCGAAGTAGAGATGGCAGAAGAGAACAACCCTCTGAAGGTCCACCACCTGCGTCCTGCCCCCGGTGCCAAGACCGCCAAGACCCGTGTTGGTCGTGGTGAAGGCTCCAAGGGCAAGACCGCCGGCCGTGGCACCAAGGGCACCAAGGCCCGTTACCAGGTCAAGGCAGGTTTCGCCGGCGGCCAGCTGCCGCTGCACATGCGCCTGCCGAAGCTGCGTGGCTTCAAGAACCCGTTCAAGGTGGAGTTCCAGGTCGTGAACCTGGACAAGCTCAGCGAGCTGTTCCCCGAGGGCGGCGAGGTCACCGTGGAGTCCCTGGTGGCCAAGGGCGCTGTTCGCAAGAACCAGCCCGTGAAGGTCCTGGGCACCGGCGACATCACCGTCAAGGTCGATGTGAAGGCCAACGCCTTCTCCGCCAGCGCTGCCGAGAAGATCGCCGCCGCCGGCGGTTCGACCACGGAGCTCTAACAGCTCTGTTGGACGTGATCCCACACAGCCCTAAGTGAACTCTTGGTGGCCGGTCCCTACCGGCCACCAAGAGTTCCTTGGGTTAATAGCACTTGACGTAGTAACCGGAGTTAATCCGGATGGGGCGGAACCGATACACTCGGTTCTTGTGTATTGCCGCTCGGCGGCATCAAATGACTTTCAGGAGGACGCTTGCTTAGCGCAATTGGCCGGGTTTTCCGGACGCCGGACCTGCGACGCAAGTTGTTGTTCACGCTCGGTATCATCACCGTCTACCGGCTGGGTGTCTTCATCCCTGCCCCGGGTGTTGATTACGGAAACGTTCAGCAATGCTTGGCACTGGGCAACACCAGCGGCGGACTGTACCAGTTCGTGAATCTCTTCAGCGGTGGTGCCCTGCTGCAGGTGTCCATCTTTGCCCTCGGCATCATGCCGTACATTACGGCGAGCATCATCGTCCAGCTGCTGCGCGTCGTGATTCCCCGGTTCCAGGAACTCCACCAGGAGGGTCCGCAGGGCCAATCGAAACTCACCCAGTACACGCGGTACCTGACCATCGCGCTGGGCCTGCTGAACGCCACCACACTCATCTCGCTGGCCCGCAGCGGTGCGCTGCTCGGCGACTGCCCGCTGCCCATCATTCCCGATGACAGCCTGGTCGTGATCGTCCTGCTCATCATCACCCTGACCGCCGGCACCGGCCTGATCATGTGGATGGGCGAGCTGGTCACCGAGAAGGGCGTCGGCAACGGCATGTCGCTGCTGATCTTCGTCTCCATTGCCGCCGGCTTCCCGTCCTCTCTGGGCGAGATCCTGCGCGCCCAGGGCGTCAACATCTTCATCGGTGTCATCATCATCGGCCTCTTCACCGTCGCCGCCGTGATTTTCGTGGAGCAGTCGCAGCGCCGCATCCCGGTGCAGTACGCCAAGCGCATGGTGGGCCGCCGGACGGTGGGCGGCACCAGCACCTACATTCCGATCAAGGTGAACATGGCGGGCGTCATTCCCGTTATCTTCGCCTCCTCGATGCTCTACCTCCCGTCGCTGATCGCCCAGTTCAACACCCCCACGGACGGCACCACGCCGCCGCCGGAATGGGTGAACTGGATCAACACCTTCCTCGTCAGCGGCGACCACCCCGTCTATATGGCGGTCTACTTCCTGCTGATCGTGTTCTTCACGTACTTCTACGTCTCGATCACGTTCAACCCGCAGGAGACGGCCGACAACATGAAGAAGTACGGCGGCTTCATCCCGGGCATCCGGGCCGGCCGGCCGACTGAAGAGTACCTTTCCTATGTGCTCTCGCGGATCACGCTGCCAGGTGCGCTGTACCTGGGCGTGATCTCCCTGATCCCGTTGATCGCGCTGGTGCTGATCAATGCCAACCAGAACTTCCCGTTCGGTGGTGTTTCGATCCTCATCATGGTCGGTGTGGGTCTGGAAACCGTCAAACAGATCAATGCCCAGCTTCAGCAGCGGCACTACGAAGGACTATTGCGATGACAAAGATGCTCATTATTGGCCCGCCCGGATCGGGCAAAGGAACACAGGCTGCACGGATCTCCGAGCGGCTGGGCGTCGTCGCGATCTCCACCGGTGACATCTTCCGCGCCAACGTGAAGGAAGAGACCCCGCTGGGCCTGGAGGCCAAGAAGTACATCGACAAGGGCGACTTCGTCCCGGACAGCGTCACCAACAACATGGTGCGTGACCGCCTGAAGCAGGACGACGTCGAGCCCGGCTTCCTGCTCGACGGTTACCCGCGTACCACTGCGCAGGTGGACGAGCTGGACAACATCCTGGCCGAGCAGGAAGACCAGCTGGACGTGGTCCTGCAGCTGACCGCGGACGACGAGGAACTGGTCAAGCGGCTCCTGGGCCGCGCCCAGCAGGAAGGCCGCGCGGACGACACCGAGGCCGTCATCCGCCACCGCCTGGACCTCTACCACGAGCAGACCGAGACCGTCGTCGCCCGCTACGCCGAGCGCGGCATCCTCACCAAGGTGGACGGCATCGGCCCCATCGACGAGGTCACCGACCGCATCATGGACGCGCTCAAGAGCGTGACCGCCTGACCCAGGCACAAACCCCAGCCGCAGGCCCTGTTCTTCCGGACAGGGCCTGCGGTCTTCGCAGCTCCAGAAGGACGTAACCACATGGCATTCGGCCAGCCCAGCATCGAATACAAGACCAACGAGCAGATCCGCAGAATGCGCAAAGCCGGCCTCGTGGTTAGCCGCGCCCTCGACGCTGCCGCAGCCGCCGCCGTCGTTGGCGCCACCACAGCGGATCTCGACAAAGCCTTCGAAGCCGTGCTCGATGCCGAGGGCGCGAAGAGCAACTTCAAGGGCTATCACGGCTTCCCCGCCACGGTCTGCGTCTCCGTGAACGACGAGGTCGTCCACGGCATCCCCGGCGGCAAGATCCTGCAGGACGGCGACATCCTCTCCATCGACGGAGGCTGCAGCGTCGACGGCTGGCACGGCGACTCCGCCCGTGGCGTCATCGTCGGGACGGCCGACCCCGAAGACCAGCGCCTCTCCGACGTCACCGAGGAAGCCATGTGGCGGGGCATTGCCGCCCTGGCCACCGGCTCGCGGGTCGGGGACATCGGCAACGCCATCGACGACTACGTCAGCAGCGTCCCCGGCAAGCCGCTGGGCATCCTTGAGGACTACGTCGGCCACGGCATCGGCACCGCCATGCACCAGGCCCCGGACGTGCTCAACTACCGCAGCAAGCACCGCGGTCCCAAGATCCGCCCGGGCCTGTGCCTGGCCATCGAGCCCATGCTGGTCCGCGGGGACATCGAAACCAAGGTCCTCGACGACGACTGGACCGTCGTCACCACGGACGGCTCCCGCTCCTGCCAGTGGGAGCACACCGTGGCCGTGCACGAGGGCGGCATCTGGGTCCTCACCGCCGAGGACGGCGGCGCCGCAAAGCTCGCCCCGCTCGGCGTCACCCCCGTCGCCCTCGTCTGAATCAGGGTGTTCGAGGCCGCCTATGCGTCGGACTGGTTTATGTGGATGAAGAACCCGGCAGGTCCTCGGACGCCAAGCGGATGAACTGCTTGACCGAGTCGGGGTCCGACATTCCCTCGCCCGGTTTTTCGGACGAACCGCTCAAGATGCCGACGAAGTTCAGCGGCTTCGACGTGCTCGGGCTTGCCCCGTAGTCGGACCATAAGTGCACTGGAGCCTCGTTCCGCAGGATGTCGTACATCCGCGTGAAATCTTCGTACGGAAGGCCCGCCAGGATCTGGATGCCGGATGTGCTTACTCCGACGTTATGCACGACACCGCTCAGAGCGCTATAGGTGGGGGAATAGAAAAGCTGAGCCGAGTTCCGGTGTCCGGAGGCGGCGACCTTCCCATACACGTTGATCAAAGTGGCCGGCGCAGTTGCTGAGCGCCCTTGAGCGACGCCGTACATCTCAATCTCGAACACTGCCAATGGCATGGCATCTCCTTTGATGGTGCCGGTCCGGCAGCAGATGCTGACCTGGATGTGCGCGATGCTCCTGCGTTCCAGAGCGGTATGGGCGCATCCTCATAATGGCACCGCAGCGTGTGCCCTGGCGAACCCTGTCCTCGGGGCGTGGAACGTCATGGCAGGATGAAACCATGTCTTCCATCACCGACGTTCCCGGGATCCGGGTGGGCCAGGTCGAGCGGATCGGGGACGGCTGGCTGACCGGCGTCACGGTCGTGCTGCCGCCGCCGGGCACGGTCGGCGCGGTGGATGTGCGCGGGGGAGGGCCGGCCACGCACGAGACGGACGCGCTGGATCCCACCACGCTGGTGCCCGAGGTCGACGCAGTGGTGCTCACCGGCGGCAGCGCGTTCGGGCTGATCTCGGCGCACGGGGCGCAGCGCTGGTGCGAGGAGCAGGGCCGCGGCTTCCGCACGCGGGAGGCGGTGGTGCCAATCGTTCCCGCCGCGGCGATCTACGACCTAGGGCGCGGCGGGGACGTCATGGCCCGGCCTACCGAGCAAATGGGGTACGACGCCGCAGCGGCAGCGGGTGCCTCACAGGAGTTTGCAGCGGTGCGGCGGGGCAATGCCGGCGCCGGTGCCGGGGCCGCTGTGGATTTCCGCCGCTACAAAGGGGGAGTGGGAACGGCATCGCTGCGGATGGCCGGGCCGAACGAGGACATCGTGGTGGGAGCCCTCGCCGTCGCGAACGCCGCCGGCGCCCCCATCCCATTCGGCGGTGCGGCACGCTCGGCGGTGGAGCAGGGGCAGCGCGGACCGCTGAACACGACGCTGTGCGTGGTGGCCACGAATGCGGTGCTGGATCCGGCCCAGGCCACCCGGACTGCTTCGGCCGCGCACGCCGGCCTGGCCCGGGCGCTGAGTCCCTCGCACACGCTGGCCGACGGCGATGTCATTTTCGCCCTGGCCACCTGCAGGCAGGAACTGGCCTTCGGCGAGGACGCCGATCCGCGGATGGAGCTGCAGATCCTGGCGGCCGAGGCGGTGCGCCTGGCCATAGCGGACGCGGTGGCGAGTGCCGAAGCAGTGGAAACACCCGCCGTCGTACTTGCAAAGTATCCCGATTTAACTTAGGCGGCCTTCTGGGGTACAGTTGTCTGTTGGTTGTCTCTACTTTCGTGCCCTGTTTCGGGCCGGAATCTGCCGGAAACGGTGGCTCCGCAGAAGGTTCCGAGGCGAACAAACCCAAAAATTCCAGCCCCACAACTGTGGTGGTTACTGACGTTAGCGGAGGATATGGCTAAGAAAGACGGTGTCATTGAGATTGAAGGCACTGTGCAGGAAGCTCTGCCCAATGCGATGTTCCGCGTTGAGCTGACTAACGGACACGTTGTGCTTGCTCACATCTCGGGAAAGATGCGTCAGCACTACATCAGGATCCTCCCCGAGGACCGGGTGGTAGTGGAACTCAGCCCGTACGACCTCTCCCGGGGCCGTATCGTCTACCGCTACAAGTAAAGACTTATGCCCCGCGGGCAACTGCGGGGGCCGTAAGTAGTTACGCAAGCAACAACTGCAAATAACGCAAAGGAAAACCATGAAGGTCCAGCCGAGCGTCAAGCGGATTTGTGACAAGTGCCAGGTGATTCGTCGCAAGGGCAACGTCATCGTGATCTGCGAGAACCCGCGCCACAAGCAGCGCCAGGGCTAAGCTCCCTGCTTCGGCAGGGGCGCTTTGCGCGCGCGTAGTAACTCAATAACGGCAGTACAGCAGGGCAACCTGCATACCCCCGGGCACGGAGGCCGGGGACCTGGGAACCAGGACTGTGCTGCTCCAGACCTCCGGATACAACAAGGAGAACCGCCAATATGGCTCGTCTCGCTGGCGTAGATATTCCCCGCGAAAAGCGGGTAATTATCGCCCTGACTTACATCTACGGCGTGGGCAAGACCCGTGCAGAGCAGACCATCGCGGAGACCGGCATCAACCCGGACACCCGCGTCAAGGACCTCACCGATGCGGAGCTCGTGCAGCTGCGTGACTACATCGAGGGCAACTACAAGGTAGAAGGTGACCTCCGCCGTGAGGTTGCCGCCGACATCCGCCGCAAGGTCGAGATCGGCAGCTACGAAGGCCTCCGCCACCGCCGTGGCCTGCCCGTCCGCGGACAGCGCACCAAGACCAACGCTCGTACCCGCAAGGGCCCGAAGCGCACCGTCGCCGGTAAGAAGAAGGCCGGCCGCTAAACCAGCTGGCCGTTAGCTACCAACACACTTTGTAGGAGAAATACATGCCCCCCAAGACTCGTGGAGCGGTCCGCAAGCCGCGTCGCAAGGACAAGAAGAATATTGCGCTTGGACAGGCGCACATCAAGAGCACCTTCAACAACACCATCGTGTCCATCACGGACCCGACCGGTGCTGTGATCTCCTGGGCTTCGGCCGGTGAGGTCGGCTTCAAGGGCTCCCGCAAGTCCACCCCGTTCGCTGCGCAGATGGCCGCCGAGTCCGCTGCCAAGCGCGCCCAGGAGCACGGCCTGAAGAAGGTCGACGTCTTCGTGAAGGGCCCGGGTTCGGGACGCGAAACCGCCATCCGTTCGCTGCAGGCCGCTGGCCTCGAGGTCGGCTCCATCCAGGACGTCACCCCCAGCGCCCACAACGGTTGCCGTCCCCCGAAGCGCCGCCGCGTCTAATCAGTCGTTCCGGTTCCTTCGGCCGCCGTCGAGGATCCCCCGGAAATGCGGGGGATCCTTGCGGCGGCTGAAGGTGCCATTCCCGGCTGACTAGCCGTTCTTTTCCACCAATTCGTGTTGCGTCATATAGCGGACGCTCGCTGAAAGGAAATCTAAGTGCTCATTGCACAGCGCCCAACTCTTACCGAAGAAGTAGTAGCGGACAACCGCTCCCGGTTCGTCATCGAGCCGCTGGAGCCGGGCTTCGGCTACACCCTTGGCAACTCGCTTCGCCGTACCCTGCTGTCCTCGATCCCCGGTGCCGCCGTTACCAGCATCCGGATCGACGGGGTCCTGCACGAGTTCACCACCGTTCCGGGTGTGAAGGAAGATGTCACCGAGATCATCCTGAACATCAAGAACCTGGCTGTCTCCTCCGAGCATGACGAGCCCGTCGTGGCCTACCTGCGCAAGCAGGGCCCCGGCGTCGTCACCGCCGCGGACATCGCACCGCCGGCCGGCGTGGAATTCCACAACCCGGACCTGCACATCGCCACCCTGAACGAAAAGGGCAAGTTCGAGCTCGAGCTGACCATCGAGCGCGGCCGCGGCTATGTTTCCGCAGCCCAGAACAAGTCCGGCGACTCGGAAATCGGCCGCATCCCGGTCGACTCCATCTACTCGCCGGTCCTGAAGGTCACCTTCAAGGTTGAGGCGACCCGTGTCGAGCAGCGCACCGACTTCGACCGCCTGATCGTCGACGTCGAAACCAAGGATTCCATCGCACCGCGCGACGCCGTCGCCTCTGCCGGAACCACCCTGGTTGAGCTGTTTGGTCTGGCCCGCGAGCTGAACACCCAGGCTGAAGGTATCGAGATCGGCCCGAGCCCCACCGACGCTGCCCTGGCAGCCGACATGGCGCTGCCGATCGAGGACCTTGAGCTGACCGTGCGTTCGTACAACTGCCTCAAGCGTGAGGGCATCCACACCGTGGGTGAGCTCGTTGCCCGCTCCGAGGCTGACCTGATGGACATCCGCAACTTCGGTGCCAAGTCCATCGACGAGGTCAAGGCAAAGCTGGTGGAACTGGGACTGTCCCTGAAGGATTCCCCTCCAGGTTTCGACCTGGCCGCGCGTGCCGCAGCCATCGAAGAGGACGAAGAAGCCTTCGGCGAGGACGAACTCTAAAACGCAGGAATTTTTGCCGCCATGGTGCTTTTGTTGCGCCAAGCGGCACCATTTGAGGAGAAAACATAATGCCTACCCCGTCTAAGGGTCCGCGCCTCGGAGGCGGTCCGGCCCACGAGCGCCTGATGCTCGCCAACCTGGCTGCATCGCTGTTCGAGCACAAGCGGATCACCACCACCGTCACGAAGGCCAAGCGCCTGCGCCCCTACGCCGAGCGCCTGATCACCTTCGCCAAGCGCGGAGACCTGGCTTCGCGCCGCCGCGTGCTTGCCTCGATCAGCGACAAGGGCATCGTCCATGAGCTGTTCACCGGCATCGCCCCGGCAGTGGAGAACCGCGAAGGCGGCTACACCCGCATCACCAAGATCGGCAACCGCAAGGGCGACAACGCACCCATGGCCGTCATCGAACTGGTGCTCGAGCCGCTGTCTCCGAAGCAGGCCGTGGTGAAGGAAGCCGAGAAGGCTGCCCAGACCGCTGCTCCGGCTCCGGTTGCCGAGACCGAGTCCCCGGAATCGCCCGAGTCGGCTGAGTCCGGCGAGTCCGCAGAGTCGACCGAGTCCGCCGACATCCCCGAGACCCGCACCGAAGATGCCGAGGTCACCGAGGATGCCGCCGTGGAAGCCGACGAGGCTGCTCCGGAGGACGACGAGAAGAAGTAACTTCCCGTTCCCTCTAACATGGAGGGTATGAACTCCCGGAAGCCCGCCGTCCCGAACCCGGACAGCGGGCTTCTGCGTGTCCGGATGGATTTGGCGTACGACGGCGGGGCGTTCAGCGGGTGGGCAACCCAACCGGGGTTGTTGACAGTGCAGGGGGCTGTCGAGGAGGGTCTGGCGACCCTTGTCCGCCGACCGGTCCGGCTGACCGTCGCCGGACGGACCGACGCCGGCGTCCACGCCCGCGGGCAAGTCGTGCACTTCGACGTCGAGCCAGGGGAGTGGGAAGCCCTCGCGCGCGGCCGCGACATCGACCCTGCTGATTCCCTGGTTCGCCGGCTGCGGGGTGTGCTGGCAAAAGTGCTCGGAGGACGGGTCGGCGCCCCTGTCCCGTACCGCGACCTAGCCGGCGCCATCGAAGTCCACACCGCCGGCCTCGCCCCGGAAGGTTTCGACGCCCGCTTTTCTGCCCTTTGGCGCCGCTACAGTTACCGAATTGCCGATCGCCCCCGGAACTGGGATCCGCTGACCCGCAATATCACCCTCTGGCACAAGCATGCCCTGGACGTCGAAGTCCTGAACGAAGCCGGGAGCAAGATCCTGGGTGTCAATGATTACCTGTCCTTCTGCAAGCCGCGTGAATTCTCCACCACCATCCGCGAACTCCAGCACTTCGAGTTCTGCCGAGGCGAAGACGGCGTCATCACCGCCTCAGTTCAGGCGGACGCCTTCTGCCACAACATGGTCCGTGCCCTCATCGGCGCCTCGCTTATGGTCGGCACCGGCGAACACGAGCCGGCTTGGCTCGCCGAACGCCTCGCCGCAAAGGTCCGCGACTCGAAAACGAAGCTTGCCCCGCCGCACCCGCTCGTCCTCGAGGAGGTCGCCTACCCGCCTGTCAGCTCGCTTCTCGAACGCGCTGAACAAACGCGCGCCAAAAGAACTGAGGATGCCGAGTAGCCGGCCGCTCTGAATCGGACCTCTAGGCCGCCAGAGGTGCGAGCAAAGCTGCAGCGATCATCGCTGGCCCAAACGGTATATCCGAGTTCCTCTTCAACACCCGTGCCAGCATCAACGCGAGGATTGCCAGCGTGTTGAGCAGGAAGGCTCCGAGCAGCACCAGCAGCCATGCGTTCAGTCCCAGGTAACCCGCGTATAAACCGACAACCGAAGCCAGCTTCACGTCTCCCATGCCGATTCCGCCCGGCTTGACCAGCGCCATGAGCAAGTAGCATGCGAAAAGAGCCGCTCCGCCGAGTAAGCCGGCAAGAAGTTGCGTCCACGCTCCCGATGCTGCAGCAGCCAGACCCAGGAGGATGAACGCACCGATGAGGAATGGCAGGACCAGTCGGTTCGGCAGCAACTGATGCCGGGCATCAACAGCGGCAAGGAGGGAGCCCATCACTGCCAAGTACATGAAGGCGGGCAGCATCGGGCTAACACCGGCCCACCACGCCATCAGCCCGGAGAGGATTGCCGTCAGGACCGCCAGCAGAGGACGCCAGCCGGGAGGCAGTGCTGTCCGCGATTCCTGCTGTGCAGCGCCGAACAGCAGCCATGCGCCCGCCGCTCCCGCGCACATGCAAACGGCGATCAGTAAGGCGATCATCGACCGCTTCTTATGGCATCAGAGGGGGCGTCTGCTGGGGAAGCCGGCAAGGCCACGGTGAAGGTGGTTCCTTCTCCTAGCGAACTTATGCAGGTAATGGCTCCGCCATGGTTTTCCACGATGGTCTTAGTGACCGAAAGGCCCAGGCCTACTCCCGGAATCCCCGACTCTCTTGCCTTCGCCGCTCTGAAGAAGCGAGAGAAGGCCGCCTCGGCTTCAGCAGGAGACATGCCCATGCCTGTGTCTTTGACTTCCAGCTTGACCGTTCCTTCGGATGTGAACGCAGTCAGCTCCACTGTGCCGCCGTCGGGCGAGTACTTGATGGCATTGGAGAGGAGATTGTCGAGCACCTGGCCTATTCTCGCAGGGTCGGCGTAAACCCACAGCGGATCCGGCACGAGGTTGCGGACGGTGATTCCTGCGCTGCTGGCGTGAGCTCCGGCGGAGCCGACGCTGATCTCCACCACTTCAGCCAGATTCGTGCGGCGGGGCCGGACATTCATGGTTCCTGACGCCGTCACCAGGAGGTCGGATACCAATGACAGCAGGCGCTCCGCATTGCGTTGTACAACCCCAAGATGGCGGATCACCTCCGGTGGCAATGCACCTTCCTCCTCGACCACAAGGTCCAGATGCCCCAGAATCGAGGTCAGCGGCGTGTGAAGCTCGTGTGTCACGCTGGCAACGAAGTCGTCCTTCGCGGACAGAGCCTCGATGTATTCGGTCACGTCACTGAAGACGATGACCGAGCCAGCGAAGTCCCCCGTTTCGTCAGTCATTGCCCGGGCGGCGACTGAAATCGCCCTTTGGCCCTCGTTCTCGCCCAGCCAGACCAGCTGGCTGCGAAATGATTCCCCCTGCACCGCCCTGCGGATCGGCAGACGCTCGGCCGGCAACGGGGTCACCTTGTCTTCCCCGAATACCAAGGACTGTTCCTTCCCGGGCTGCTGCCGCAGGCGCTCCGGGCTGGACAGCCGGTCGAACTGCCGCTGCCGGCGGTTGCGCAGGATATGCCTGCCGTCGGCGTCGACGGCGACAATTCCGACGTCGACGGTATCCAAAATTGTTTCCAGGAGGCGTTCGCGCTTACTGCTTTCGCTAAGCAGCATCCGAAACTGCCGGTCTTTTTCCAGCAACTGCTTCTTCTGCTGCCTGATATTCGCGCTGGCGGAATGAATGGCTAAGGACACGGCCAGCATCATCAGGGGGAAGAGCAATAGGCTGGTTAGGTCTGTCGCCGAGACCTGCGGAAAGCCAGCCAGGGCAGATGGCATCACAATCAGGAAAGGCCCCAGGATGCTCAGCAGGACGCTGGTTCTCGGTGCCATGCCGGAAGCGGAAAGCCAAATCACCGGGAAAACGGCGAGTACACCTAACCCCGGAAGGAGGTCACCAGCGCCGGCTCGCGAAACCGCAATGGCAACAAAATCGCAGAGCGGGATCGTCAGGACGGTACCTGGAGGCAGGCGGTGCCACGGGACAGTGAAACACATCGCCAGAATGAGTACATGCAGCAGGAGGCCGAGTTGGAACAGGAAGGAATCCAGGAGGCCTGGGCGGAATGCGGGGGCGGTGACGGCAATGACGGTCATTATCACCGAAAGCGGCAACTGCGAATAACCCACCTGCTTTCGGAGGCTTAGTCCTCGGTAGAGTTGGCTGAAGTCGAATAATGAGGGTCCATCATGCACAAGGAGGTGCCCATTGTTTGGGTGCCGGCTGCTGGAGCTCCTGACAAAATTCGCATTCACCTGGCCATTATTGCGTGACAGCAGGCACTGGTTGTCTGGGAAACGCTCCCTCAGGCCAAATCGGAACCATATTGTGTTAAACGATTGACAATCCGCGGGAATAGGAAGAAATATGGCTTATTCTGAGGGTTGGAGTTCACCGGCGCGGCCGGTTGACTGAAGATTGTTGTTCCGGAAGCAGTAGGGAGAATTATGGCCGAGCCTGGGGTTGCCGTCGTGATCGAGGACGACGCCGATATCCGCAACCTTGTGCTGGCTGTGCTGCAGCAGTCGGGCTTTGACGTCCACGCCGCCGGGACCGGCAAAGAAGGCGTGGAAACGGTGCGTCGGGAGGGTGCCGCCGTCGTCACCCTCGATGTCGGATTGCCGGATATCGACGGCTACGAAGTCCTGAGGCGGATTCGCGAATTCAGCGACTGTTATGTAGTGATGCTGACGGCCCGTTCGGACGAGCTGGATACACTCACTGGCCTTCAGTCCGGAGCGGACGACTACCTGACAAAGCCATTCCGCCCGCGTGAACTGCGGGCCAGGATCAGCGCCATGCAACGCCGGCCGCGGCCGTCCCAAGGCCCGGTGGGCAACGCAGCCGAAGAGCTGCCTGCGACGGTCGAACGGGCTGCTCTGCAGCCGCCGGGCATGGAGCACAACGGCCTCGTCCTGGTACCGGAAACCAGGACCGCCACGCTTCGCGGCAGCGAACTAAGTCTGACCAGAAGTGAATTCGATCTGCTCCACGAGCTGCTCCGCAGCAGGGGAACAGTCCGGACGAAGTCCGATCTGGTGCGCGTGGTCCGGGGGGAGTATTACCGGGATAATGCGTATATCAGCGAGGCGGATGAGCGGGCCATTGAAGTCCATATGGGCAATCTCCGCCGCAAGATCGGCGAGGATCCCCGACAGCCGCGCTGGCTGCAGACTGTTCGGGGCGTAGGCTACCGGCTCGCCCCCAAGCGGCTGGAATAGCGCCTTTCTTATCCTTCCACAGCCTGGACTTGCTCGAGTTGCGCCGCTGTACGGTCGCCGCACTCGCGGATAAGGACGAGAGTCTCCTTCGCGTCGCCTAGTTGGTCTCCTCGGATTTCTCCTTCGAGATCCAAGGCAAGTCGTGCGAGCTTCGCCGCGCCCACCATCGTGGAGGCGATCTTGAGGCTGAGCACTGCGTCCATTGCCGCCGCCAGGTCCCGGCCCGCGACCGACTCGCTGAGCCTGACGCACCTGCCCGGCCAAGCGAGGACGAAATCCTGGGCGAAGGTTAATGCAGGCGTGGTGGATTCCAATTGGGATGCCAAATCCTCGAGCACGTGGGGATCGATGAGGGGCAAGTCGGGGTAGGGGTCAGAGGCCGTCACGTTTCCACCCTCGAGAGGGATCCATAATGTGCAGACATGGGAGACACCGCCCTTATCTGGCGTCGAGGATCGGATGGACATTTTTCCAGCCTACTTTCCGGGAATTGGAAAATTCTGGGAGACGAGGGCCCTTGAGCAAATCCTGCCGATATCTTGCAGAAGCCCAAGGCTGGCCGGTGCTCATCCGCCGAGAGTTTCTATGACATTCAGTGCGGCGGGGCCGAGCAGCGCGATGAACAGTACCGGCAGGATGCAGACCATGAGCGGGAAGATGACTTTGACCGGAATCTGCATTGCCTTTTCCTCGGCGCGCTGGCGGCGCTTCAACCGCATTTCGGCAGCTTGGGTCCGAAGTACACCGGAAACGGACACGCCGTAGGTGTCTGCTTGGATGACCGCACGCACGAACTGCTGGAGGTCCTTCGATGTAGTACGCTCCGCCAGTTCCTGATACGCCTCCCGGCGGGACCTGCCCACCTGCATGTCCTGGAGGGTACGCACAAGCTCGGCAGCCAGCGGTCCCTTTCCATTGTGGCCAGCGCGCGACATAGCCGAGTCGAAACCCAATCCTGCTTCTACCGCGATAGTCATCTGGTCCAAGGTGTCAGGAAGCTCCAGCGAAATCGCGGCCTGCCGTTCGGTTCCTTTGCTGTGAATCAGGAGATCCGGAACAAAATAGGCAACGATGGTCAGCACAAGGGCGAGAAGGACCCGGCCCGCTCCGCCGCCCGCCGCGACATAGAACAATCCCAGGATTGCACCGCCAGCAGCCAGGACGATCTTAGCTGCCATCAAGCGCTTCACAGGCCAAGCCGGTGGACGGCCGGCCAACGCAAGCTGCCGCTCGAGCCGCGCAGCCATGCGCGCGGGAGTGAAGCGGCTGGCCCAGGCTTCGAGCCTTTGGCCGCGTTTGCGGTCCGGATGCCGCTGGCCCGTCAGTCCGCGGGTCAGGTTTTCGCGGATCTCATCCCGGTGCGGCGGGCGATGGCCTATGACAGCCCATGCCAGGAGCGGAAGTGAGAGGGCTATGGCCAAGGCTGAGGCAATGACGACGAGTGGCATCGATTCGATTCCGTTTCGGCTAGAACTTGAAGCTGACGACTTTGCGCAGCCATAGGCCGCCGGTAACCAAGAGCAAGCCCGAGACTCCGATGAGAAGGTAACCGAGTGGGCTTTCAGTGAATGCGTTCATGTAGCCCGGGCTGGCCACGAGCAGGAAACCCCCCAGGCCGAACGGCAGGACCATCAGCACGATTGCCGAGATGCGGCCTTCGGCGCTGAGCGCCTTGACCTGCCCGCGGATCTGGTTCCGTTCACGGATAGTCTGTCCCACGCGATCAAGCACTTCGGCGAGATTCCCGCCCACTTCCCGATGCACTGCTATGGCTTGGGCTACCCAGGAGAAATCATCGCTGCGCATCCGGCGGGCGGCCTCGTTGAGGGATTCACCGAGATCACGGCCGAGCCGCGTCTCGTTGATGATGCGAGTGAACTCTTCGGAGGTCGGAGATGGCGAGTCTGCGGAAACGGCGTCGATGGCGCGCAGAAGGCTGTGCCCCGCGCGCAAGCCGCTGGACAACAGCTGCAGCGAGTCGTCGAGCTGCTCGGCGAAGGCACTCCTCCTGCGGTTGGCCAGTGTGCCGAGGACAACTTTCGCGGCCATCGGCGCGACAACCGCCAGCAGGAGGCCCATGAGGGGGCCGGCCATCAGCAAACCGACGGCTCCTCCCATGGCAGACCCTGCCGCGACGAATACTACTAATTCGGCAGGCCTGAACTTCAGCCCGGCGCTGTCCAGCGCACCTGCCAGTGCCGGGGTCTCCTTGCGGCGCGCTAGCACCTCTTCGATCTTGGCCGTGGTCCAGGCCGTGGCCCGGCTGACCATCGTAACGGACTCGACGGCGGCAGCCCGGCGCCGAGCGGTAGACAGGCGGGAACTTCGGGAGGACAGCACCATGAACAGCACCAGGCCCAAAGCCGAGTAGCTCAACACAAGGCCTGCCACGAGCAGCACAGGGGACGTGCTCATTCCAGTCATCGTCCTGCCGTTCGGGCAACGGAAGCATGAGCGGTAGACGGATTGAAGACCTCCGGGGAGAGCTCGATTCCAAGTTCGCGGAAGCGGTCGGTGAAATGCGGCCGCACGCCAGTAGGAACTGGTTTGCCCAGGAACCGCCCGTCGGCGTCGACTCCAGCGGAATAGTCGAAGACGAAGGCATCCTGCAAGGTGACGATGTCGCCTTCCATGCCCTGGACCTCCGTCACGTGAGTGACCCGGCGGGTGCCGTCGCGGAGCCGGGTGAGCTGGACGATGACATCGACGGCGGAGGCAATCTGTTCCCGGACGGCGCGCAGTGGCAGCTCCATCCCCGCCATCAGGACCAGGGTCTCGAGGCGGGAGATGGCATCCCGGGGAGAGTTGGAGTGCACCGTCGAAAGGGAGCCGTCGTGACCGGTGTTCATGGCTTGAAGCATGTCGAGGGTCTCCCCGCCGCGAACCTCACCGACCACAATGCGGTCGGGTCGCATGCGAAGGGAGTTCCTCACCAGGTCGCGGATTGTTATCTCACCCTTGCCTTCGATATTCGACGGGCGGCTTTCCAACCGGACCACGTGTTCCTGCTGCAACTGCAGTTCAACCGCGTCCTCGATGGTCACAATCCGTTCTCCGGTCGGAATGAAGGAGGAGAGCACATTGAGCAGGGTCGTCTTACCCGTGCCGGTGCCGCCGGAGACGATGATGTTCAGGCGTGCCTTGACGCAGGCGTTTAGCAGTTCGGCCATTTCCGGGGACAAGGTCCCGAATCCGATCAGGTCATGCACCTGGAACGGGTCGGTAGAGAACTTGCGGATGGTCAGCGAAGAGCCATTGACGGCCAAAGGCGGGATGACTGCATTGACGCGGGATCCGTCGGCCAGACGCGCATCGACCAAGGGCGAAGATTCGTCGATACGCCGGCCAACCCGGGAGACGATCCGTTCGATGATGCGCCGCAGTTGGTCTTCGGAGACAAAGCGTGCGCTGCTGCGGGTCAGCTTGCCCTTGTGCTCGACGTAGATCATGTCCGGGCCGTTGACCATGATTTCCGAGATGTCCTCGTCGTCGAGCAGACGCTGCAACGGTCCGTAACCGAGGACGTCATCGCTGACTTCGCGGATGAGCCGTTGCCGCTCATCCCTGCTGAGCGCAACCTCCTCCTCTTCGACAACCTTGGCGAGTTCTTCGTGGACGAGGATGTGGAGCTTGTCCTCGTCCAAAGAGGAATCCAGCAGGCGCGTGCCCATTCGTTCGAACAGGACGGAGCCGGCCCGGTCCTTCATCTTCCCCAGAGCATCCTGGACAGGAGGTTGAGGCTTGGGCGCGCTGGCTGTCCACGCTGCCGATACCGGCGCCGTTGGATGGGCGCTGAGGGCAGTCTTGTCCGCCTTCTTGGCTTCCGCCGCTGCAAGGGGGGAGCCAACAGCGGGCCGGTCGGCCTGCACGAGCGGTGCCGGAACCCTAACCAAGGAGGAAGTTCCGGCGGCAGTGTTTCCGGCAGGAGTCCTGCCGTGTGACGCTTCGAAACCGACGGCGGTGGTTCCGCGCGCGGCCTGGAGACGTTGGGCGAGATTCATGGTGATCCTCTGGATGATGGCGGTCCCGGTGCTGGCACCGGCGTGGTTCTGGATGGGAGAGTAACGGGGCCAACTAGTCCCGGCTGCGGGTTGGGGCGGTGGCGGTTTGTGTGCCACCGTCCCAACGCGGGCGGGGTTCCGGAATGCCGGCTGCTGGAACGGGTCGTCGTTACGATCCGGCGGTGCCGGTGGTGATGCCGAGCTTGCCGCCGAGGCCGTTGAAGAAGGT
>NZ_ANPE02000076.1 GCF_000328305.2 Arthrobacter crystallopoietes BAB-32
GCGGCCGGGGGGCCTTCGCGGCCCGCGCCGAGATCGAAGCGCTGGCGGAACGCATCGGGGCGTTGCTGACCACCTCGGCGGTGGGCCGCGGAACCTTCATCGGCAGCCCGTGGTACCTCGATGTCATGGGAGGCTTTTCCACGGACACCACGGCGGAGCTGATCCAGGGGGCCGACGTGGTGGTGGCATTCGGGGCCAGCCTGAACCGCTGGACGACGCGCGGCGGCGAGCTGCTGTCCGGCGCCAGGGTTGTTCAGGTGGATCTGAGTCCGGAGGCCATCGGTTTCCACCGGCCGGTGGAGTTCGGGGTGGTCGGCGATTCCGCGGCCGTTGCTGCTGCCGTGGCAGCTGAGCTGGAGCGCCGCGGCGTGCAGGCCGAAGGCTACCGGACCGACGAGGTGCTGGCCCGGATTAAAGCCGGCAGCGAATGGGTCAATGTCGGCTTCGAGCCGATCGCCCCGGCGGGCACAATCGACCCGCGCACCCTGACCATTGCCTTGAATGACATGCTCCCGATGGAGCGCGTGGTCGTGCCGGACGGAGGCAACTTCAACGGCTATCCGGCGATGTTCTTCCAGATCCCGGATGCGCGCGGCTACTGCCTGCCCCTGGCCTTCCAGTCCATCGGACTGGGCCTGTCCTCCGCCATTGGTTCGGCCGTCGCCAACCCGAACCGGATCGCGGTCGCCGGAATCGGCGACGGTGGCTTCATGATGAGCCTGGCCGAGTTGGACACTGCGGTCAGGCTGAAGCTGCCCCTCGTCGTCGTGGTCTACAACGACAATGCTTACGGTGCCGAAGTGCATCACTTCGTCCACGAAACCGAGGCATTGGGCACCGTGGAGTTCCCGGACACGGACATCGCCGCTATCGCCCGGGGCTTCGGCTGCACCGCGCTCACAGTCCGGAACGAAGATGACCTGGACGGTGTCGTGGAATGGCTGGGCTCGGACCGGACCACGCCGTTGGTGATCGACGCGAAAATCAGCTCCTTCCCGTCCTGGGTCCTGGCGCACACATTCACCGAGGAGTGACAGCGACCGCCGCCTTTGACCACTCACTATGCCAATAGTTAGCATGTGGCGCAGCGCACAATCGTGCATCGGGGAATCCTGAGGAGAGAAATGATGAAGAAACTGGGTGCGGTCCTGGCGATGACGGCGGTCCTGGGCCTGACTGCTTGCGGCGGCGGAAGCCCGTCGGGGAACGGCGAGGAGGCGGCCTCCCCGGGGGCCGGCGGCGAGCTGACGCCGGTCAACGTCGGTGTCATCCCCATCGTGGACGTCGCCCCGATCTACCTCGGCGTGCAGGAGGGCATCTTCGAAGAGCATGGCCTCGACGTCGAGCTCACCCCGGCCCAGGGCGGCGCGGCCATCGTCCCGGCGATCACCAGCGGCCAGATGGACTTCGGCTTCAGCAACGTCACCTCGCTGATCATCGCCCGTTCGAAGGGCCTGCCCCTGCAGATCCTCGCCAGCGGCTCCTCCTCCACAGGTGACCAGGATGCTGACTTTGCCGCTGTCATGGTCAAGCCGGACAGTGGCATCGAGGAGATCGCGGACCTTGCCGGTAAGAGCATCGCGGTCAATACGCTGAACAACATCTCCGACTCGACCATCAGTGCTGCCGTCGAGGAGGCCGGCGCCGACGCCTCCACCATCGACTATGTGGAGATGCCTTTCCCTGACATGCGGGCAGCGCTTGAGCAGGGCAATGTCGACGCCATCGCGGCTGTCGAGCCGGTCGTGACCATGGCCAAGGGCGACGGCGCCGTTCCCGTCTTTTCCAACTATGCCCACCCCGTCGACGACCTCACCGTTGCCGCCTATTTCACCTCGGACCAGATCGCCGAGCAGAAGCCGGAGGAAACGCAGGCCTTTATTGACGCCATGAAGGAGTCCCAGGCCTTCGCCGACGCCAACCCGGACAAGGTCCGCGAGATCCTGCCGACTTACACCCAGCTGGATCCTGCCGTCATCGAACAGCTGACCCTGCCCAAGTTCGCCCAGGAGGTCAATGCGGACTCGCTGCAGACCATCGCCGACATCTCCCTCAAGGACGGCCTGATCGAGGAGATCCCCGACATGGAGGCCCTCCTCCCACACCAGTAAAACAACGACGACGGCGGGCTGCGGCCCGGTTGTTGCTGCCACTTGGGTGCCGGGCCATTAGGCTCGGCACCCTTCGGCTGTGCCCGCGCCATAGGCAGCTGGCCCGGCGGAATGCTGCGACATGGGTTTTACAACTATTGACTTTCTCAATCATATGTCCCTACTGTGAGAGTGGCTCTGTGAGGCGACTCACCATGGGCTGAGGCTGAATAGGCTGGGGTCCGCTCGTCGGAAATAAGCGAAGGGTACGTGTGGCGATGCACAACCAAGGGGTTGGAACGTGGATTCACCGCCGGCGGGAGAAGTCCGCCGGAAAGGTCGCGCTGGTCAGCAGCGGCAAGGAACTGCGTTACGAGGAGTTCGCCGCGCGGGTGGACCGGCTCGCCAATGCCTTTGCCGGCTGGGGCATCGCCAAGGGCGACCGGGTCGCTTACTTGGGAGAGAACCACGCGGCCTTCCTCGAGACGTTCTTTGCCTGCGGCACCCTCGGGGCCATTTTCGTTCCCCTCAACACCCGCCTCGCCGCGCCGGAGATCGAGTTCGCGCTGGAGAATTCCGGCAGCCGCATCCTGGTCAACGCGCGCAGCGTTGAGGGGCTCGCGGTCCCCGGCTCCCGTGGAACCCAGGTTGAGCGCCGCCTGGTGGTCGAAGATGTCCCCGCGGCAGGCAGCGCCGACGATAGCCCCGCGGCAGGCAACGCAGAAGATGGCCAAGCGCCGCCGTCGTACTTCTTGAAGACGCGATTGCTGCCGCAGACGATACGCACCTGGATGTGGAGGTGTCGCTGGAGGATCCGGCGATGATCCTCTACACCTCCGGCACGACCGGCCGGCCCAAGGGGGCGCTGCTGACCCATGGCAACATGACGTGGAACAGCATGAACGTGCTCGTGGACTACGACCTGGCCAGCAGCGATGTCGCACTGATGATCGCGCCGATGTTCCATGTGGCCTCGCTCGGCATGGGCGTGCTGCCGGCGCTGCTGAAGGGGGCCACGGTTATCCTCGAGCCGCGCTTCGATCCCGGCCGGACCCTGCGCCTGATCGAGCAGCACAAGGCCACGAGCATCAGCGGGGTGCCGACGACGTACCAGATGATCTGCGAGCACCCGGACTGGGATAAGACGGACATCAGCTCGCTGCAGAAGCTCACCTGCGGCGGATCAGCGGTGCCGATGCGCGTGCTGGAGGCGTACGAATCGCGCGGGCTGTCCTTCACCGGCGGCTACGGGATGACCGAAACCGCGCCCGGGGCCACCAGCCTGGCACCGAACAAGTCCCGCGAGAAGGCCGGGTCGGCCGGGCTGCCGCACTTCTTCACCGACATCCGCATCATGGATCCGGTGGACGGGCCGGCAGGTCCGGGTGAGGTGGGCGAGATCCAGATCCAGGGGCCCAACGTCATCAAGGAGTATTGGCAGCGGCCTGACGCGACGGCGGAGAGCTATGCCGACGGCGTCTGGTTCCGTTCCGGGGACATGGGTTATGTCGACGACGAGGGGTACCTCTACATTTCCGACCGGCTCAAGGACATGATTATTTCCGGCGGCGAGAACATCTATCCGGCCGAGGTCGAGCAGATCATCGTGGAGCTGGAGGCGGTCAGCAGCGTCGCGGTGATCGGCGTGCCGGACGAGAAATGGGGCGAGGTGCCGCGCGCAATCGTCACCGTCCGCGAGGGCTTCCAGTTGACTTCCGAGGATGTTGTGGAGCATCTGAATGGCCGGGTGGCGCGGTACAAGATCCCGAAGAGCGTAGTGATTGTCGACGACCTGCCGCGCACGGCCAGCGGCAAGATCCGCAAGGCGGACCTGCGCAAGCAATATTCAAGCTGACCGGCGGGCGGGCCCCGGCCAGGCCTGGCCGGGCTCGAGAGTTCGACCGGTTTCCTGGTGGGGGAGAAGGTGCCAGTCCTGCTGCGGCTCAGCCCGCGGGGTACAGCTCGTCGATCAGGGCGAGGCCCTGCTGTGCCCAGGCGATTTCCTGTTCGGCGCGGGCGATCAGGCCCTGGTAGGTGAACTTCTTGAAGGCCGTGGTTTTACTGTGCTCGGACGCCGGAAGGGTGGCCAGCCGGCGGGTGAGCATCGGGCTGGTGCCCTGCTCGATCTCGCGGACCTTCTCCCGCCATTGCTCCAGCTGCGCAGTGTGGTGCCGGATGTGTGCGCGCATCTGCTCGCGCGCGGCCTCGGGTTCGGCCCATTCCAGGTAAGCCGCCTTGAGATGGGCCGGGTCCCGGACGCGCGAATACTCCAGCGTGCCGTTCATCCAGTCCCGGAAGGCCGCGGTGCCGGCCTCGGTGATGTGGTACTGGCGTTTCTTGCCGCGCTGGCCCCAGACGACCTCTTCGCCTTCCAGCAGGCCGTCCTTCTCCATCCGCCGGAGCTCGGGATAGATCTGCGAGTCCGGGGCATGCCAGACGTGTCCCACGGAGGATTCGAATTCCTTGTAGAGGTCGTAGCCGGTCATCGGTTCGACGCTCAGCAGCGCCAGCAAGGCGTATCGCAGGCTCACGGCCAGAATCTCCTTCACGTGAAGTGTTGCCAATCACTATATCCATAGCTACTGTTGTGGTTCAGAACACTAACTATGGACATAGTTAGTTGGAAAGTGGAAAGGAATCCGCCGTGACTGTTGTCCAGTCCCAGAGCTCGACGACCAACAAGGTCCTCGGCCATCCGCTGAACGCCTGGTACGTCGCCGCGTGGGACCACGAGGTCACCCGGAAGCCGATGTCCCGGCGGATCGCGAACCGACCGGTGGCGCTGTACCGGACGGAGGATGGCAAAGCGGTAGCGCTCGCCGACGCTTGCTGGCACCGGCTGGCGCCGCTGTCGATGGGCAAGACCATCGGCAAGGACGGCATCCAGTGTCCGTACCACGGCATCGTCTACAACTCCGCCGGCCGCTGCGTGTCCATGCCGGCCCAGGAGACCATCAACCCGAGCGCCACGGTCCCGTCCTTTCCCGTCGTCGAACGCTACCGCTACGTCTGGGTGTGGCTGGGTGACCCGACCATGGCGGATCCCGACCTGGTCCCGGACATGCACCAGATGACGTCGCCCGAGTGGGCCGGCGACGGCGAAACCATCCACGCCGACTGCAACTACCAGCTCGTGCTGGACAACCTGATGGACCTGACGCATGAGGAATTCGTGCACTCGTCGTCGATCGGGCAGGAGGAGCTCAGCGAATCCGACTTCGTGGTCTCGCACGACGGGAACACCGTGACGGTCACGCGCTGGATGCTCAACATCGACGCGCCGCCCTTCTGGCTGAAGAACATGCGGGACAAGTTCCCCGGTTTCGAGGGCAAGGTGGACCGCTGGCAGATCATTCGCTTCGAAGCCCCGTCGACCATCCGCATCGACGTCGGGGTCGCGAAAGCCGGCACCGGCGCGCCGGAGGGCGACCGCAGCCAGGGCGTCAACGGCTACGTCATGAACACCATCACGCCGGAGACGGACCGCTCCTGCCACTACTTCTGGGCCTTCATGCGCAACTACCGGTTGGAGAGCCAGCTCATCACCACCCAGCTGCGCAATGGCGTGCACGGCGTGTTCGGCGAGGACGAGGCCATGCTCAAGGCGCAGCAGGAAGCCATC
This sequence comes from Arthrobacter crystallopoietes BAB-32, assembly GCF_000328305.2. GTDB lineage: Bacteria > Actinomycetota > Actinomycetes > Actinomycetales > Micrococcaceae > Crystallibacter > Crystallibacter crystallopoietes_A. The sequence goes on from NZ_ANPE02000076.1 coordinate 5,713, forward strand.
GACGCCAACCCGGACTACGAGTTCTACAACCTCAATATCGACGGCGGCGGCATGTGGGTGCGGCGGCTGATCGAGCGGATGCTGGTGGCCGAGGGCCGCCTGGCCACCTCGGCCTGAGCCGGCCGGGCGAGAGACAGGTAAGAGGACAATGGCAGCAACGAATATCGAAGTCTGGCAGCGGGCCACGGTCGCCGAGGTCCGCAACGTGGCCCAAGGAATCCAGCGGATCGAGCTGGAGCCGGAACAGCCCAAGAGGGCGGAACCGGGCTCGCACATCGACGTGAACGTGGTGATCGAGGGGAACGTCCAGAAGCGCTCGTACTCCGTGGTCGAGTCCAGCGAGGATGGCAGACGCCTGGTCATCAGTGTGATGAAGGCGCCGCAGTCCCGCGGCGGCTCGCTCTACATGCACACCCTGCAGGCGGGGGACACGCTGGAAATCACCCAGCCGCTGCAGAACTTCCCGCTGCGGGTGGGAGCCGAGCGCTACATCCTGCTGGCCGGCGGTGTCGGGATCACCGCCATCGTCAACATGGCCCGCGTGCTGAAGAGCCTCAGGGCCGACTACACGCTCGTCTATGTCGGCCGGAGCCGGACCGCGATGGCGTACCTGGCCGAGCTGCAGGAGCTGCATGGGGAGAACCTGGTGGTGCATGTCGACGACGAGGGCACCGCGCTGAAGGTCGACGAGCTCATCGCCAGCGCCGGCCTGGACACCGAGCTCTACATGTGCGGGCCGATCCGGCTGATGGACGCGGTCCGCCGCGCATGGACCGAGCGCGAGCTGGACCTCCCCAACCTGCGCTACGAGACCTTCGGCAACAGCGGCTGGTACGACCCGGAGGAGTTCATCGTCAAGGTCCCGCGGCTCGGGATCGAGGCCAAGGTGGGCCAGGGCCGGTCCATGCTGGAGGCCCTCGAAGACGCCGGCGCGGACATGATGTTCGACTGCCGCAAGGGCGAGTGCGGTCTCTGCGAGGTGCGGATCCTGGAGCTCGACGGCGCGATCGACCACCGCGACGTTTTCTACAGCGAACGCCAGCAGCACGCCGCGGAAAAAATGTGCTGCTGCGTCTCCCGCGGCATCACATCGAAGACCGGGGCCAAAGCGGACGCCTCGCCGGACGGTCCGGCCGTGATCACCATCGACGTCTCCTGAGCCGGCTGACCTCCAATCACTGTTCAGCTGATGCCCGATTTGCGGCGGATAAGGGGCATCAGCTGCCCAGTTGCTGGGCGGCGGCCGGCACGCGGTCCAGCGGATGGGCGATTTCGTCCTTGAGCATGCCGCCGAACGCGATGGCCAGCACGGACAGCACGGGCGAGACCAGCCCAACGACCAGGAAGATCAGCCAGATGGGCACCACGGCGGCCAGCGGCCCGGCCAGCGCCATGGACACCGGCATCAGGGCCAGGGACACGAAGAAGTCCAGGCTGGAGATCCGGCCGAGCAGGTGGGGCGGGACGCGCCGCTGGAGCAGCGTGCCCCAGATGACCTGGCCAGCCCCGCCCGTCACTCCGACGACGAACAGCACGGCGGCCAGCAGCCAGAAATTCGTGACGAAGCCCGTGACGGCCAGCGGCACCGAACCGGCGCCCCAGAGCATGAGCATGCCGCTGAGGTAGCGGCGGGGGAGCCGGACCGAGGCGGTGGCCATCGCGCCGACGGCACCACCGGCGCCGTACGTGCCAAGCAGGAAACCGAAGGTGCTGGAATCGCCGTCCAGCTGCTCCTCGACGGCGAACGGCAGCAGCACCTCGATGGGCCCCATGAAGAGCAGCACCCAGACGACGGCCCACAGCAGCGTCCAGAACAGCCACGGCGTCCTGACCGTGTAGGCCACGCCCTCGCGCAGGTCCTTCCACATCGAGGATTTCGCCGGCGGTCCGTCGGAGCCGACCGGGGCCGGGGTCGCGACCGCACGGCTCAGGAACGTCAGGATAACCAGCGCGGACAGGTGGCACAGCGCGATCCAGGCGGTGGCGCTGGCCGGCGAGAAGGCCGCCACGATCATGCCCGCGGCGGCAGGACCGGCAGCCATCTGCAGCAGCGGCCGCATCGTCCCCTCCATCCCGTTGGCCGCCAGCAGGTCCTCGGCCGGCAGGATCCGGGGCAGGATCGCGGAGTAGGCGGGGAAGAAGAACGCTGCGCCGACCCCGAGCAGGAACGCTGCGGCCGCCAGGTGCCAGAGCTGCAGCAGGCCGGCAATCGAGAGCGCCGCGACCGCGCCGATCGCCAGCAGATTGGCCCCCTCCACCGCAATGATCAGCCGCCGCTGCGGCAGCCGGTCGGCGGCGATGCCGCCCAGCAGCACGAAGGCGAGCAGGCCGACGCTCGAGGCCGTGGCAACGATGGACAGTTCCACCGGGCCGCCGCCGAGGTGGATGACCTGGTAGACCATGGCGACAGCCCACATTCCGGTGCCGAAAATGGAGATCGCCAGGGCAGCGATCAGCACGCGGTAGTCGCGGTGGACAAAGGGGCGCATGGCGCGGGGCAAGGACATGGTTTTCCCTCGGGTGGATGGCAGGGCACCAGTATCCACCCAGTGATTGGGAAATGTAAACCACTCATGTGGGTTAACGACGACGGCGGCGGTCCCTTGACGTGGACCGCCGCCAATCGCGGGAGGTGGGTGAAGGTTCAGGAGGCGCCGGCACGCAGGTGGGGCGCCGCCGTCGTTAGTGCCCCTGGCGTTCGCCGGCTCCCACGGGTTCCGGCCGGAGTGCGCCGAGCGCCGCTTCGAACTCGGCGTCGATCTCGGGCGTGGGCTTATAGGTGAGCAGGCTGACCACGACCGCGACCAGCACGTTCAGGATGAAGCCGGGAACGATTTCGTACATGGTGTCGGCCAGCGTGGAGTTGCCCCAGGCGAAGACCGTGACGGCGCCGGCGACCATGCCAGCCAGCGCGCCGGGCATGGTGAGCTTCCGCCAGAAGAGGGACAGGATGATGGTCGGGCCGAAGGAGGCGCCGAACCCGGCCCAGGCGAACGCGACCAGACCGAGGATGGTGTCGTTGCGGCTCCAGGCCAGCAGGGCGGCGACGACGGAGACGACCAGCACGCCCATCCGGCCGAGCATGACCTGCGTCTTAGGCGAGGCCTCACGCTTCGCCACGATCTTGAACAGGTCCTCGACCAGCGCCGACGAGCACACGATCAGCTGCGAGGACACGGTGCTCATGATGGCGGCGAGGACTGCGGCCAGGACGAGGCCGGCGAGGAACGGGTGGAAGAGGATCTGGGCGAGGTCCAGGAAGACGGACTCCGGGTCGGTCAGGGTGGCGTCCGGATTCTGCTGGAAGTAGGCGATGCCCACCAGCGCGGTCGCGACCGCGCCGAGCACGGTCATGACCATCCAGCCGATGCCGATCCGGCGGGCGGCCTTGGCTTCGGCGGGGGAGCGCAGCGCCATGAAGCGGACGATGATGTGCGGCTGGCCGAAGTAGCCCAGGCCCCATGCTGCGGCGGAAATGCCGGCAACCGCGCCCCCGGTGAAGAGGCTCAGGTGGGTGGGGTCGACTTGCCGGATGGATTCGAAGGTGGCGCCGAGCCCGCCGGTGGCGAAGAGCCCGGCGATGGGAACGACCAGCAGCGCGGCGAACATGAGCAGGCCCTGGGCCACGTCGGTGTAGCTGGCGCCGAGGAAGCCGCCGAAGAGCGTGTAGAGCACGGTCACGCCCCCGACCAGCAGCATGCCGATGGTGTAGGTCGAGTTGAAGGAGGCCTCGAAGAAGATGCCGCCGGCGACCATGCCGGAGGAGACGTAGAACGTGAAGAAGACCAGGATGATCAGGCCGGAGACCACCCGCAGGATGTGCGAGTTGTCTTTGAGCCGGTTCTCCAGGAAGCTCGGCACGGTGATGGAGTTGTTCGCGACCTCGGTGTAGGTGCGCAGCCGCGGGGCGACGAACTTCCAGTTGAGCCACGCACCGATGGTGAGGCCGATGGCGATCCACGCTTCGAAGAGGCCGCCGAGGTAGAGCGCTCCGGGGAGGCCCATCAGCAGCCAGCCGGACATGTCGGACGCGCCGGCGCTCAGTGCTGCCACGCCCGGTTTGAGGCCGCGGCCGGCGAGCATGTAGTCGTCAAGGTCGCTGGTCCGCCGGTACGCCCACCAGCCGATCGCGAGCATGCCGGCCATATAGAAGGCCATGGCGATGTACTGGAAAAACTGGTCGTTCACGTGGGTTTCCTTCCGGTTGGACCGGGGTTGGTTGCTTGGGGGAACGTTCCAGTATGGCCACGTGGCCTAGCTCTCGGCCAAATGCATGACTGACGGGCGGAGTCCTGGTCGGGCCGGCTGCCCATGCCGGCCGGCTCAGGCCTCGCCGGCCTCCGGCTCCATCTCGAGGGGCGCCGGCCGGACCGAGGCCTCGGAACCCACATCACGTCGCCGTGCTCGGTGTTGGCGCCGCGGGCCAGCACGAACAGCAGGGTCGAGAGCCGGTTGAGGTAGCGGGCGCACTCCGAATTAACGCTATCGGGGAATTCCTCCACCGCGGTCCAGACGGCACGTTCCGCGCGGCGGACGGACGCACGGGCCTGGTAGAGCAGCGCGGCGAGCAGCGTACCGCCGGGCAGCACCATGCCGCTGAGGTCCTCGACGTCCTGGGCGAAATGCTCGATGGCCCGCTCCAGCCGCTCGGTGTGGCCGGGGACGATCCGTGCCTGTGCGGGTTCTTCGCTGCCGGTCGGCTGCATCAGGTCCGCGGCGAGGTCGTAGAGATCGTTCTGTATGCTGAGCAAGGTGGCGTTGATGTTCGGCGGCATGCCCGCGGTAGCCATCACAACGCTGATGGAGGCGTTACCCGCATCGCACTCGGCATAGGCGACAACCCGCGCGTCGTTCTTGGAAACGTTCCCGTGCCCGCCGAAATCCGTCCGGCCGTAGTCGCCGGCATTGGCCGATTCGGCAGGGATGATCGGATGCGATGCGCCATGCTCGTTCATGGCTGACACTATACGTAAAGGATACGTCCGGCGTCGAAGAGAGGAATGCTGGGACAACGCGTCCCGCCGGGCAAGGAACCGACCGCAACCAGCGAGGTATTCATGAGCAACGAACCGTCCGGTGAAAGCGCACAATCCAGGCTGGGGGACGCCGTATCAGCCCCTCCCGCCAAGGGCTGGGCGACGGTGGACAAGACAGTTTTCGGGGTCTCCGTAGGCATTATCGTGGTGCTTTGCCTGCTCGGGGTGTTCGCGACGGAGTGGTTCGAGGCCACAGCTGCTGCGGCTTTGTCCTGGATTACGACGACGTTCGGCTGGCTGTTCGTTCTCGGCGCCACAGGGTTCGTGGTCTTCTCCCTGGTGCTGGCCTTCGGACGGTACGGCAGCATTCCGCTCTCCAAGGAGGGGGAGGAAGCAGAGTACTCCACGTTGTCCTGGATCGCGATGATGTTCAGTGCCGGCATGGGGATCGGGCTGATGTTCTTCGGCGTGTACGAGCCGGTGACGCACCTGGCCTCGCCGCCGCCGTTCGCCGAAGTCGACGCCGGCAGCGAGGCCGCTGCCCAGACCGCCATGGCCTACACCTTCTTCCACTGGGGCCTGCACCCCTGGGCGATCTACGCCGTCGTGGGCCTGGCGCTGGCGTACTCCACCTACCGGATGGGCCGCGGCAACCTGATGAGCGCACCGTTCCACTCCCTGTTCGGCCGGGAACGGATCGAGGACAAGGGCTGGGGCAAGCCGATCGACATCCTGGCGATCATCTGCACCAAATTCGGTTCCGCGACGTCGATGGGCCTTGGTGCCTTGCAGATCGCGGCCGGCCTGGCGCTGCTGCGGACGGGACAGTTCGAGGACGACCCCGGCGCGGCGATGCCGATCCTCATCATCTGCGTGCTGACCGTCGGCGTGATCATTTCCGCGGCCAGCGGCGTGTCCCGCGGCATCAAATGGCTCAGCAACACCAACATGGTGCTGGCCTTCGTGCTGCTGGTCTTCGTGTTTGTCGTCGGCCCAACGGTGTTCATCCTGGACCTGCTGCCGTCCTCGATCGGCGCCTACTTCTCCAGCTTCGTGGACATGAGCTTCAACTCCGGCGTCTTCGGCGGGCATGATTGGCTGGCCAGCTGGACCATTTTCTACTGGGCGTGGTGGATCTCCTGGACGCCGTTCGTCGGCACCTTCATCGCGAAGATCTCCCGCGGCCGGACCATCCGCGAATTCGTGCTCGGCGTGATGCTGGTTCCTACCGCCGTGAGCGTCGTGTGGTTCACCATCTTCGGCGGTGCCGGCATCAACCTGCAGCTCGGCGGCGTGGACATCGCCGGCACCGGCAGCGAGGCCGCAGGCTTCTTCGCGGCGCTGCAGCAGTACCCGTTCTTCTTCGGGGCGGCCCTGGTGGTCATGGTGCTGACCGCGGTGTTCTTCGTCAGCGGCGCGGATGCCGGCTCGCTGGTGCTGGGCACGCTCACCTCCCGCGGCGCCAAGGACCCGTGGATTCCGCTGGTCATCATGTGGGCCATCCTGACCGGAGCCGTGGCCGCGATGCTGCTGTTCGTCGGCGGCCTCGGCGCGCTGCAGACCTTTACCATCCTGGCCGCCAGTCCGTTCGTGCTCATCATCATCGGGCTCTGCGTCGCGCTCTATGTCGACCTGCGGCGCGACCCGCTCCGGCAGCGGCGCGCCGGCCCCGTCCGCGGCGCGGTGACGGTCCCCAGCAACGTTCCCTTCGCCGAAACGGGGCAGATTCCCATCACGGAGGAGCCGCCCGCGGGACGGGACAAGCCCTAGCCGTCGCAGCAGCGGGCCAGCGCCGGGCGCCGGACTACGCCGTGTCGGCGCAGGGCATCCCGTGGCGTCGTGCCCGCTGCTGACGCAGTCGCTCCTGCCCCGCAGATCCAGCGGGGCGTTCAGGCGGGGCTGGCTTACCTGCGGGCAGAGGCCAGCCGCCCCAGCGCCCAGTCCCACGGGATCTGTTCCTGTTCCAGCCGCAGGGCCGGTCCGTGCTCATCGTTGACGAGCGCGGTATACAGCTCCGCCTCGTCCGCTGTCAGGCGGGTGAGCCGGGCGCTGGAAGGTTTGGCCTCCCGTCCCCAAAACTGCCGGTGGGCGAGGAAAGTCCCGGTATCCATCATGACGCTTCGCACATGCGGGTGACCGGACCGGAGCTGGTCCAGGATCTGGAAACCGTGAGTGTCGATGTCGCCCCAGTAGATGGTCTCGCACCGCTTCAGCCAGGCCGCGTGGCGCAGCGCAGAGAATCCGTAGCCGGCACCAAAAAGGGCCATTGTCCCGGGCAGCTCCGGCAGGGCCAGGAAGTTGACCAGGTTCTCTGTGACGATGATTCTCTGCACGGGCAGCTCGAGGCTGGCGAAGGCTTCGGCCGTGACCGACAGATCCCTGGCAGCACCCAACAGCGGGATGGACGGATCAAGCACCCTGAAGCGGACCAGCTCCGGTGGGCTCAGGAAGCCGTGACGCGCGGCGAAGCCGGTGCCCGGCCCGCTGACAGGGCCGGCTGCCGGCGGCGCCCCTGGTTCCATCAATGCGTCAGGCTCCCCGGCCGCCGTGGCGGTTCCCGCGGCAGGAGGCGGGGGAACGGACGACGTGCCGGCAGCATCCGAACGGAGGAGGATGGCCATTTCGTCGATGGTCCGGCGGTGGGACGCCACGAACTTCGTGTGGACGTTGGGCAAGCTGAGCTGGCGCACGTAGATGCCAGGCGCCGGATGGTCCCGGAGCCACGCCGCCACGGCCGCGGCGGTGAGGGCGGCCTCATCCAGTTCCAGAAGGGCCAGCGGCCGCTTCAGGGCCCAATGTCGCAGGGTCGGGTCGAGCTGTTCCAGCCGTGCCGCCAGTTCGAGGAAGCGCCGGGCCTTCCGCTGGTGCCCGAGGAACGCGATCTCGTCGTCTGCCGCGGCGAACAGCGCGCCGGCAGGGACTTTGTTGGCCCCGATCGTCGTGCGGCCGATGCTGACTGATTCCAAGGTAAAGTCCGTAGCCCCGACGTGCAGTTCCGCGGCCCAGTCCCGTGCAGCGCCGTAGTTGTCGCGCAATTGGGCTGCGGTGGGGTGCTTCAACGGACGACGGCGGGGATAGGCGCCCGTAGGCGCCAGCAGTTCGCGCAGCAGGTCGCCTTTGTCCCAGGCTCGTTCGGACTGCTGGCGAAGCGCAGACAGCGTGGTCCAGCCGCTGCTTTGAGCAGCGGCCTTTCCGCCGCTAGCCGGCACGCCGATCGCGTTCCTCGCGGTATTCCTGGATGGTCATGTTGCGCAGCTGGGAATCTTCGCCGCTGGTGTTCGCGACGAAGCCCACATTGGCCACATACGGCTCGATCACGTGGATCTTCTGCAGGGGCGTGACGATAAGCAGCTGCAGCTTCATCCGTTTGAACAGTTCCAGGCCGTAGCGTGCCGACTCGTCCGATCCCCGGCCGAAGGCTTCATCGATGACCACGAAGCGGAAGCTCCGTCCGGCGCCGGTCCGGGAACCGTGTCCTGGCACTCGGCCCAGGCCGAACTGGAAGGCCAACGCGGCGGCCAGGATAGTGTAGGCGAGCTTTTCCTTCTGGCCGCCGGACTTCCCGCCGGAATCGGTGAAGTGCTCGTGTTCCTCACCGGTTTCGGTCCACTTTTCCGAGGCGGAGAAGGTGAACCAGTTGCGGACATCCGTGACCTTGGCGGTCCAGCGCTCGTCCAGGCTGGTCAGGCCTTCGCGGCCGCGGAAGCGGCTGACCAGCTTCTCCACTTGGAGGAACTTCTGCTCCGAATACTGGTCCTCGTCGCCCAAGGTCCCTTCGGAACAGGCCCGGAGGTCGGCCCCGAACTCCCGCACGTCCATGTCGGTGGTGTTCTGGTGCTCAAGCTGGATGTGCCGGCCGGGGTTGTACTCGATGCCGGCCAGTGACTGGTTGATCTCCCCAATCCGCTTGACGATATCCTGCCGGCGGGACTCGAGGAAGGCGTTGAAGGCCACGACCTCGTGGATCGTGTTCTGGTTCAGCGAGTCCTTGAAATGCGCTTCGAAGCGCGGCAGGTCGTTGTCCACCAGCTGGTCCAGCAGCCGGTTGTACTCGCCGGCAGCGTCCAGGGCAGCGTCGATCTCGGTGGTTTCCTCCGGGTACTTGTTCCGGAACTCCGCCATGAGCCGGACCGTTGATTCGGCCGCCCGGGCAAGCTGTTTTGCCAACGCGTCGATGGCGGAACTGAGGTCGCTGCGCACAGCGGCCTCTGTGCGGTCGGTGTTCTTGTAGGTCAGTTCCGCTTCGCCCAGTGCACGCAAGGCGAGGTCTTGCAGCTCTCCGAGCAAACCGCCGTCGTTAGTCAGCGGAGTCTCCACCAGGATGGTCCGGCACTCGGCAATGGCCTCCCGGATCTTGTCCAGATCCGACTTATTGCGTCCGATCCGCTCGTACATGGTCCGGGCCTTGGCATTTGCCCGGTCCAGGTGCTGCCGGGTTTCCGCTTCCCGTGCGGTGAGCTGCTGCAGCACGTTGCTGGCGGCCTCCAGGGCCGCCTTCTCGGTCTTGAGCTCCTCGATCCGCCGCGAAGTCAATTGCCAGGCGATCGCCCCGAAATCCTGCACGCCGCGCACGGTCCCCAGATGCTGCCATTGCCGGCCGAGCTGCCCCAGGGCGGCATCCAGCGTGGCGATCCGGTTTTCTGCGCTGCGGAGCTGGCCCTGGGCCTCTTCCAGTTCGGCGTGGAACCGGCTGATTTTGGCATGGTTGTCCCAGCCAAGCACGTAGTGGCGCCGGTCCGACAGCGCCTGGCGGTCATCCTTCTCGTGCCGTCCGCGCCCGCCCTTGAGTTGCCCGTTCAGCGTCACCGCCTTGGGATAGCGGCGGAAGTCCTCCAGCGAATCGCAGCAGACATGGTCGAACCGGGTTGCCAGTTCCTCCAGCAGGAAATTGCGGAATTCGGTAGCCGGTTTGAGGACGATCTTGGCCGCGAGTGTCCCGGGCTCCGCCGTCCGATGTGCCCCGGCCGGACCGACCTTCAGGTACACCAGCCGGTTGCCCAGGTGAGTCCTGTCGACCCAACCGGTGACCGCGGCGTAATGCGCGGCGGGAACCAGCAGGGAGAGCGCGAAGCCGCGCAGCGTCCGTTCCGCCGCTCCTTCCCAGGCAGCCTCTTCATCCCGCACTTTGAGCAGCTCACCGGCGAACGGCAGCTCCGCTTCCGGGATGCCGGTTCCTTCACACAGACGACGGCGGAGCTCCAGTTGGGTGCGCGGCATGAGGTTTTGCCGGGACTGCAGGCTCTTGAGCTCGGCGCGCAGCTCATCCGCACGGGCGGAGGCCTCGTTCCGCTGTTGCGAGGCGGCGGTTCTGCTGTCCTGGAGACCCGTGTTCTCCGCGCGGAGGCTGTCCTCGACCTCCGCCAGCCGGGCCGCGTTGCCGTCGAACAGTACCTGGTCTTCGGGCGTGCGCAGGCCGAGTGCCTCGGCAGCCGTCGTGTAGCTGTCGAAGCGTGACCGCTGGGCCCGGGCCTCCTCGGCCAGCCGCGAGATGTCCGCGTCCAGGGCAGCCAGCCGTCCGCCGCCGTTGGTGCGGATGTCCTCCTGGATGCCGGAGAGCTCGTGGGCCAACCGGGTCAGCTCTGCCTGGAGTTTTTCCTGTTCATCCTCCAGCCGGCTGCCGGTGCGTTCGAGTTCCTGCTCGTGCGCCAGGCTCAGCTCGAGCTTCCGGGCCGTGAACCACGGATGCAGCTGGTCCCGCTGGAGCCTGCCGCGCTGCTCGCGCTGGGCCAGGTCCTCATGCCTGGCGGCGCCGTCCCGGATGGGCGTCAGCCGCTGGATCTGGTCCTTGGCCCGCAGGACCGCGTCATGGGCCTTCTTCAGATCATCGAAGTGGCCGATCAGGTTCTTGATCCGGGACGCAATGTCATCCTGTTCCAGCATGTTGGTCCGCACGAAGTGCGTGATGTTCTCCACCTGTTTCATGGAAACGGTCCGGTGGAAGAGTTCCATCGCCTGGCTCCCGGAGATGCCGAACTGCCGGCGGAACGCGGCCGCGTAGGGCTCGAAGGAGTCATGCACGGTTACTCCCGCGGCGCGCAGCTTCTTCTTGAGCTTCGCCGGATCCTTGCCAAAATCGGCGAAGTCGCGGGCAATCGCCTGCTCCGTCTCGGCAAGCGAGTAGAAGCGGTTGGGCTGTCCTGCTTCCTGCACAGCCCAGAGCGTGATTGCCAGGGAGACGGTCTTGTCCAGGCCGGCATGGTGGAAAACGCCCAGCACCACCGAGTAGGAACCCGGTCCACGGAGCGCCACGGGCTTGGAATTGTCCCCGGCTGTGGTCCTGGTGCTCTTGTGGTAGCCCCGCACATAGGACATCAGGCTGCGCTCTTTCTTCTGCGCGCCGGCTGCCTTGTTGTACTCGATCCGGTTGGCTGGCAGCAGCAGCGTGGTGATGGCATCCACCACTGTCGATTTGCCGGAGCCGATGTCACCGGTCAAAAGGCTGTTTTCGCCGTCGAGCCGGAAGGTCCGGACGCCTTGGTGGAAGGTGCCCCAGTTCAGCAGCTCCAAACGGCGAAGGCGGAACCCCGGTGCCGGACCGGCGCCGTCGTCGATGTCTTCCAGCGAGAACAGGCTGTCCTGCAGATCGATCGTCACTTCGAGGCCCCCTTCGGGCGGTTGGTCTCCGGAGCCTGCCCGCCGCCCGATCCGCCGTCCAGCGAGGCTCGGTAGTCCGCCAGCCGGGCGTCGAACTCTTCGAGCCACTGCGCGTCAACGAAAGCCTTCAGGATGCGGGCAACTTCGTAGGTCCCCTGCTGGCCGCGGAGTTTTCGCAGGAACCCCAATTCGACGACCTTCTTGATGTTGGCTCCGAGCTGGTCCAAGATGCGGGCCTCGTTGCTGGAGTCGGCCAGGAACACGGAAACCATGTCCGCGATGTCCTGTTCGGTCATGACCAGCCGGGATTCGCCGGCGCGCTGGTCGAACTCGGCCAGGCGTGCGCGGAGCAGCGCGAGCAGCAGGCTCACATTGAACGTCAGCTGCCGGCGCGGCACCAGGCGCGGGAGCGTGCCGTCGGCGTCGGGGCGGGACTTCAGGAAAGCGAAGCCTTCACTTTCGTCCAGGAAAAGCTCCAGGCCAAGGACAGCCACGTAGTCGCGCACATGCGAGGCGAGCGGCAGCAGGGACTGCCAGGCCTTCTCGTCGGCTTCGGCATAGAGTACGCCGCGGAACAGCCGGGTCACGACGGCGGGAAGTTCGTCCGGGTGGGCCGGTGCGGAGTTGGGTTCTGCGGTCATGAGGGCCTCGCAAAGATGATCTGTTCGACGGTGGCTTCGCGGATGCTGCCGTCCGGCAGGGTCCAAACCAGCTGCTGGGTCACATCCGGACTGATGCTCGCCCACGGTGAATCCGAGGCCAGCTGGAAGTAGGTGACGATCTCCGCCAGGCCTTGACTGAGCGGGAAGGCATCGGTGATATCCGCCAGGGTGGCCTGGTCAGCGCCGTCAAGCACGGCGTCAATGTTGTCCTGCAGGCGTGCTTTGTCCACGTGGAACTGCTCGAACAGGGCGGCTGGGTCCACGTCCCCGTCCTCGGCCAGGAAGACTTCGTCGTCCACCGCGACCCGGCGTGCCGGTTCATAGAGCGGGCGTTCGAACGGCAGCACCACGTCCACTGCCTGTGCGGAAACCTCCATGAACGTTGCGGGCGGGCGGTCGTTGCGCACCGCCAAAGCATTTCCTTCGATGGACCGGATCAACTGCATGATCCGTTTGTTCTCCAGGAACACCTTGTCATCAAGCAGCCGGCGCATCTGCTGGGACAGCTGCCGGACCGTTGACTGGGTCTGTTCCACCGCTGGCAGCCAGTCCTGGTGCAGCTCGCCGATGGCATGAATGTTGTCCAAACCGGCCAAAGCCTCGATTTGGGTGGCCCGGTCCAGCAGGTCCTGCAGCTCGGAACGCAGTTGCGGGGACATGAGGTAGTCCCAGAATCCTTGGAATGTTCGGCCTTGGATGGAACCGGAAATGTCCTGCTGGTTGGCAAAAATGGACTCGAGGAGTTCGCCCTGGCTGCCGTCCCAGGTAGCGATCTGCTCGCGGACCTGCCGGTCCAGCTGCCTGAAGTTCTGTTCCACCTCGCGGAAGTCGGACAACAGGTCCTTGGCCAGGGCGGTCAGCTGCTGGAAATGGTCCAGCGCCTCCGGCCCGCTCATCACCTGGATCCTGCCGTCCCGGATCTGCTGCATCTGGGCGTCGATGGCATCGCGCTGCTTCTGCAATTCGGCGAGCCTGACTTCCGGGTCCGTTTCGGACTCCTGGACGAGGGTCTTGAGCAGCTGGAAGATGCTGGTCAGGCGGGATTGGGTGGCCACGAAGTCCCGTCCGCGCAGGTTCTCCACCCACCGGACCACGTCCTCTGCCGTGGCGGTGAGGTCATACAGCGGTTCATCCTCGCCCGGGGCATAGTACTTGCGCAGCCAGGCTTTTTCCGGGGCTGCCCAATCATCGAGATACTCTGCCGCCGGGCGGGGAAACCTGTCCTCGCCCAGCCCATCCCGGAGGCCGAAGAGCACATCGTCCAATGTGTCGATCAGAGCCTGCCTGCCAATGTTGCGCTGGTTGGGGCCGGTGAAGGCAGCCATGAAAAATGCGATGGCCAACGGCCCGTTCTGGGCACGCAGCAAGGACCAGCCTGCATGGTTCTCGCGCAGAGAATTAACGGCGTAGAAGTCCATTGGTCCCCAAGTAGTCACAGTTCAGCTCCGCCACCCATGGTAGAGCCTGGCGCCGACAATTCAGTTTCGGGGCCGCTTCGGTCCAGGGGTTCAGCCGCTGCGGCCTTGGCCGAGCAGTTCCTGTTCGAATCCGGCGGTTTGCTCCCGCAGCGCTTTTGCGACGGCGGCGACGGCGGGCTGGCGCAGGGATTCCTGGCGCAGCACCATCCAGTACGGCAGCAGCTCGGCGAAGTCTTCGGGCAGCAGTCTGACCAGGTCGGCGTGCCGATCGGCCATGAAGCAAGGCAGGAAGCCGATGCCGGCGCCGGCGCGGGTGGCTTCGACGTGCACGAACACGTTGGTGGAGCTGAGCGAGTCCAGCATCGAGGGGACCAGCCGGCGGGGCGCATCGAGGTCGTCGACCTGGAGCATCGAATCGACGAAGTAGACCAGGCCGTGCCGGGTCAGCTCGCGGGTGTCGGCCGGGGTGCCGTGCTCCTCGAGATAGCTGCGCGAGGCATACATCCCGAGCATGTAGTGGCCCAGCAGGATGGCTTCGGCCCGGTGCACCTGCGGCTCGCCAACCACCACTTCGATGTCCAGCCCGGAGCGGTGCTGCAGCGCCCGCCGGGTGACGTTGACGATTTCCACGCTCAGGTTGGGATGCCGCCGCCGCAGCTTGGCCACCGCAGGAGCAATGATGTAGCCGCTGAAGCCGTCAGTGGAGGAAATGCGTACGACGCCGGAAATCTGGTCCGCTTCTGCCTCGCCTTCGTGGATCCGGGCGACGGCGGTCTCGATATGTTCCGCCGCACCGGCGGCACGGCGGCCCAGCTCGGTCAGTTCCCAGCCGCCCACGGTCTTGGCCAGGACCCGGCCGCCCAGCGCCTTCTCGAGGGCCGCAATCCGGCGCGAAACAGTGGTGTGGTTCAGGCCCAAGCCCTCCGCCGCCGTCGTAAACCTCCCGCTGCGCGCCACCGCGAGCAGGATCAGCAGGTCGTCGGGATTGGGGGCGGTTCCGGACAGCATCGTCATATCTGCAATTCTGCACTCTGTCTCTGCGGAACTGGTCATTGATGCACATCGGCGCGTATGGCGATACTCGAGGGAACCTGCCTGTGGTGCGCGCCACAGGAGAAGAGGCTGCAGCCAGCAGACAGAGCTGCATGCCGCAGAGACAAAGGAGTGCTCCGATGAGCGTCAACAAACCGGCTGCCCCGGCGAAGGAGCAGGGCGGCCTGAAGAAGATCGTGGCGGCCTCGATGGTCGGCACCGTGGTGGAGTGGTACGAGTTCTTTCTCTACGCCACCGCCGCGTCGCTGGTGTTCGGCCAGTTCTTCTTCCCGAATACCGGCACTGAACTCGACGGCATCATCGCCGCGTTCCTGACCTACGCCGTCGGCTTCGTCGCCCGGCCGCTGGGCGGCATCGTGTTCGGCCAGATCGGCGACAAGCTCGGCCGTAAGCACACGCTGCAGGTCACCATCATCCTGGTCGGCGTGGCCACGTTCCTGATGGGCTGCCTGCCCGGCTTCAACTCGATCGGCTACTGGGCGCCGGCACTGCTGGTGATCCTGCGGTTTGTCCAGGGCTTCGCCGTCGGCGGCGAATGGGGCGGCGCGGTGCTGCTCGTGGCCGAGCACAGCCCGAACAAGCAGCGTGCATTCTGGTCCAGCTGGCCGCAGGCGGCCGTGCCGGTGGGCAACCTGCTGGCCACGCTGGTGCTGCTGAGCATGTCCTGGATCCTGCCGTCCGACCAGTTCCTCAGCTGGGGCTGGCGCGTGGCGTTCTGGCTCTCCGCCGTGATCGTGCTGGTGGGCTACTACATCCGCACGCATGTCAGCGAGGCGCCGATCTTCCTCGAAGCGCGCGAGAAGGTGGAGCAGGAGCAGGCCGCCAGCTACGGCGTGCTGGAGGTTGTGAAGAAGTACCCGAAGGGCGTGCTCAAGGCGATGGGCCTGCGTTTTGCGGAGAACATCATCTACTACATCATCGTCAGCTTCACCATTGTCTACTTGAAGACGGTCCACGAGTACGACACGAGCCAGCTGCTGCTGGCCCTGCTGGTGGCGCACGTGGTGCACTTCCTGGTCATTCCGCAGGTGGGCCGGCTGGCCGATGCCTTCGGCCGCAAGCCGGTCTACCTGGCCGGCGCGGTGCTCTCCGCCAGCTGGGCGTTCTTCGCCTTCCCGATGTTCGATACGCTCAACGACTTCGTCATCATCCTGGCCGTGACCATCGGCCTGTGTGTCCACGCCCTGATGTACGCGGGCCAGCCGGCGATCATGGCCGAGATGTTCCCCACCCGGATGCGCTACTCCGGCGTCTCGCTCGGCTACCAGGTCACCTCGATCCTGGCCGGGTCCATGGCTCCGATCATCGCGACAGCCCTGCTGCAGGAAACCGGCAGCTGGGTTCCGGTCGCGGTCTATGTCCTGGTGGCCTGCGCCATCACCGCCGCCACCGTGCTGACGCTGCGGGAGACCAAGGGCTTCTCGCTCCATGACGTCGACGCCGAGGATGCGCGCAAGCACGGCCTCGAGGCACCGCGGGTGGCCCGGTGAGTGCCGTAGCGCCGCAGACGCTGAAGGGGCGCCGTGCGCTTATCACGGGCGGAGCGGGCGGGATCGGCCTGGCCGCCGGCCGCTCCTTCGCCGCGCGGGGAGCGCACGTGGTGGTGGCGGACTTGGACCGTGATGGCGCCGAGGCGGCGGCCGCCGAGCTGGGCGGCTCCGCCTGGGTGGTGGACCTGCTGGACCCGGAAGCCGTGACGGATGAGCGGCTGGCCGAGGCGCTGGACGGCGTGGACATCCTGGTCAACAACGCAGGCATCCAGCGGGTCAGTGCCATCGAGGAGTTCGACCCGCAGGACTTCCGCCGGATCATCACGCTCATGCTGGAGGTCCCCTTCCTGCTGGTCCGCGCCGCCCTGCCGAAGATGTATGCCAACGGCTTCGGCCGGATCATCAACATCTCCTCCGTGCACGGGCTGCGGGCGTCTGCGTTCAAAAGCGCTTACGTCACCGCCAAGCACGGGCTCGAGGGCCTGTCGAAGGTGACCGCGCTCGAGGGCGGGCCGCACGGAGTCACCAGCAACTGCGTCAATCCCGGCTATGTCCGGACGCCGCTGGTGGAGAAGCAGATTGCGGACCAGGCCCGGGTGCACGGGATCGACGAATCCGAGGTGCTGGCCAAGATCATGCTGACCGAGAGCGCCATCAAGCGGCTGGTCGAGCCGGAGGAAGTCGCCTCGCTGATCGCTTGGCTGGCCTCCGACGACGCGGCCATGGTCACCGGCGCGAGCTACACCATGGACGGCGGCTGGTCCGCCCGGTAGCCGAGCCTTCAGCAAAGCGCCGGTGTTCCGTCTGACGACGGATGCCGGCGCTTCGCCGTGCTGGCGGCTCGTTCCGCTCAACGCGGGGCGGGGTTCGCGTGCCGCGGCGCGGCCGGGTGGATCAGCTTTCGGGACGGCCGCGATAGTGCAGCGGGGGAGAGCCGGCAACGCCGTTGCCGGAGCTGAGGCCCTCCAGCACTTCCTGCAGAGCCTCAACCGAAGTCTTCTTCGGCTCCCAGCCCAGCACCTCCCGCGCCCGGCTCGTGTCCATCACCGGGACGGTACGGCCCATGTCCACCCAGCCGGGATCGGAAGCGAGCAGGCGCAGCGACCACGCTGCTCCCACGGCGGCGCGCACCAGCGGGACGGGCGTATGCAGCACCCGCTTCGCGCCGAAAAAGCCGCCCAGCAGCTGCGGCGTGATCACCGGATCCGCGGCAATGTTGAACGCCCCGGAGGCGCCCTGGTCCAGCACGCGCCAGTAGGCGTCGCCCGCGTCCTCGGCGTGCACGGCCTGGAATACGAACTCGCGGGGGAACGGCAGCAGCGGCGTCCGCACCTTGTCCAGGAAGAACTTCGGGATCGCCCGGCCGAGGAAGTAGCGGCCGATCTCGGTGCCGGCGTCCGACTGGAAGATCAGCGCGGTCCGCATCCGCGCCACCTTGATGTCCGGATGCCGGCGTTCGAAACCGTCCAGCAGCGCCTCCTGCTCGCCCTTGAACCGGCTGTAGTGCGAACTCGCAATGCCGCGCGCCGGCCAGCCCTCATCCACGCGCGTGTCCTTCGGTCCCGGGCTGTAGGCACCCAGCGACGACGCGCACACGAACTGCCTGACGCCGGCATCCGCGGCCGCCGCCAGGGCGTTGGCCGTGCCGTCCACGTTGACCCGCCGCATGAAGTCCTCGTCATGGTTCGGCTGCAGCACCCAGGCCAAATGTACGACGGCGTCGCAGCCAGCCAGTGCCTCCGCAAGCCTTTCGCGTGCCGCATCGGAGGCGACGTCCACGCTATGCCAGGTGACGCCGTCGTACGGTTCCTGCGACTGGTCCGGGAGTCGCCGGGAGATACCCACCAGCTCTACCCCGTCTGGCCGTTCCGCCGCGGCCTGCTTGATCCGCCGCAGGACGGCAGTGCCGACATTGCCGGTGGCTCCGATGATCCCGATCCGCATGCGCCCAGACTACGCCGCGGGACTGACAGGAAGTAGGTTCACGCCGAAGTTCCGGCCGCTGGGGCAGGACCCGAGCACCGGGACGGTCAGTGCGCGCCGCCGAGGTTGAGCACAACAACGCCGGCGACGATCAGGCCGATGCCCAGGACCTTCACCAGGCTGAGTGGTTCGCCCAGGAAGGTGGCGCCGATGGCCACGATGGCCACGGTGCCAAGGCCGGACCAGAGGGCGTAGGCCACGCCAACCGGAACGCTCTTGACGACCTGGGACAGGAGGGCGAAGGAGGCGGCATAGGCCGTGAGGCACAGGACGGTCGGCCACAGCCTGCTGAAACCTTCCGTAGATTTCAGCAGGCTGGTGCCGCAGACTTCGGCGGCGATTGCGAGCAGCAGGAAGACGTATCCCATGGAGGCAGTCTTTCACCTGCCGGGCAACCGGATGGTGGCCGCCATCAGGATGACCTGCCGCGGACCGCTTGCTGCCGGGCTCAGGCGGCAAGGAGCGCGCTGTTGGCGGCCAGCGGGGCGAGCTGCTCGAACAGGAGCACGGCACCGAGGGCGATCATGATCAGGCCGCTGGCCAGGGTGACGACGCGGGCAGCAGCCGGCCGCGACTGCAGCAGCTTCTGTGCGGCCAGCGCCACGATGCTGTAGACGACGGCGACCATCAGCACGAAGGACAGGCCCAGGATGCCCAGCTGCACGGGGGCGGGCAGGCCGGCGGCCGGGCTGATGAACTGGGGAACGAGGGCCAGGAAGAGGAGCAGGCCCTTGGGGTTGATGCTGCTGGTGCCCAGACCGCGGAGGAAGCTGCGCAGCCGGGAGGAGCCGGACTGTTCCAGGCTCGAGAACCGGGCGCCGCGCCAGGATCGTGCGGTAGTGAAGCCGAGCCAGAGCAGGTACGCGGCGCCGGCGATCGTCAGCCAGCCGAGCAGCGCGGGGATGCTGGCGATCAGTGCGGCGACGCCGGCAGCCACGAGGAGCGTGAGCACCACGTAGCCGCTGCAGAGTCCGGCGATGGCCGGAGCGAAGCTGCGCTGGTTCAGTCCGGCGGCGATGGAGTAGGCCCAGTCCGCGCCGGGGGTGCAGGCCAGGGTCAGGGCGACGGCGGCGAAGCCGAGAAACAGCTGCTGGTCCATGGGCCACACTCCTTAATCAATCTGACGGAGCAACCCTATGAAAAACCGCGGCGGAAGTGCTTGCCGATTTAGCTCGGTTCGCCGGACTCGCGATAAGATCTTTGCGTGATTGACGGGATTGACCGAAGTATTTTGCGCGAGCTCCAGCACGACGGGCGAATGACTGCCACGGCGCTGGCATCGAAGATCGGACTGACCGTCGCTCCGTGCCACCGCCGGCTGCGCGAGCTGGAGTCGACGGGTGTCATCCGCGGTTACCGCGCCGAGCTCGACGCCCGGTCGCTGGGGCTGGGCTTCGAGGCCATCGTCTTCGTCACGCTGCGGCAGGTGGACCGCGCCACCCTGGCCGGATTCGAGGAGCAGGTGGCTGCGAATGCGCACATCATCGAGGCCCAGCGCCTGTTCGGCGATCCCGATTACCTGCTGAAGGTAGTGGCGCAGGATTTGCCGGCCTACCAGAAGTTCTATGACGAGGAGCTGTCCGATCTGCCGGCGGTGGAGAAACTGACCTCGACCATCGTGATGAAGAACCTGAAGGCGAACACAGCCCTGCCGATCTGAGCAGGGTGGGTCGACGTGATCCGGGGCCGGTGCCGGAGGGCTGTTCGTCCGCCGGCACCGGCCGGATCATGCCGCCGCAGGGACCGGCGTCCGGTCCGTCGTGCGGCGCGACAGCAGATGGTGAACAACGTAGCCGGCATCCGCGCCCGCCCCGCCGATGAGCATGGACCGGAACGAGGACTGGAAGGACAAACCGGTGAAGTAGAGTCCGGGCGCAGACGGCACAACGCCACGGGTCTCCAATGGCCAGCCGTCGTCGCCGATGACGGGCAGGTCGATCCAGCTGAAGTCCTGCCGGAATCCGGTGCACCAGATCACGTTGCTACGTCGGCCACTCGATCCTCGCCGAGCACGGGGAGCCCGCCTCGTACGCCGGTCAGCCGATCGGTGACCCGTTCGACACCTGCTGCCGCCAGGTCGGACCCCTTCACCCGCAGGAGCGGAGCGCCATGCGTCCGTGCGTTGATCCGCCCCTTGCGGCCCATCGGGGTCCGCACCGAGAGGACGTGTCCCCATACCTGCCAGAGGACCGGCAACAGTATCCGGAACCGGCGGGATTCGAGGCGGACCGGGATCTGGCCGTGATCCCTGCCGCAGAGGATGGTGCTGTGGGAGCGTGCCACCTCAAAGGCAATGTCCGCGCCGGAGTGGGACGCGCCAACCACGAGCACTCGTCCCTCCTGTAGCTGCGACGGGTTGTGGTATTCGCTCGAGTGCAGCTGCACGATCCGCGGATCCAGGTCGGCCCCGATTCGGGGTATATAGGCGCCGCGACCGAAGGGGCCCGTCGCGACGACGACGTTGTGTGCTTCGAACCGTGCGTCAGCGCACTCCACGACATAGTTGTCGCCGTTTCGCGCCAGGCGCTGCACCCGAGTGCTTGGCCGGATGGGCAGGTCGAAGGTCTTGGCGTAGGCCTCGAGGTAGTCCGCCACCTCGTCCTTCGTGGGGAACGCCGATGCCGGGCCGGGGAAGTCCAGGCCCGGGAGCCCATCGTGGTCCGCTGGGCTGTAGAGCCGCAGTGAGTCCCAGTGGCAGCGCCAGTTGTCGCCCACGCGGGCATTGGCGTCGAGGATGACGAATTTCCCGCCCCGGCGCTTCAGGTGGAAGCCCGTGGCGAGACCCGCCTGGCCTGCGCCGATCACGACGGTATCCAGGCGCTCTGCGCGGTGTGTCCTTGTGGTGTTCATGGTTTCCTCCTGGGAAGTGGTGGACGGGACCCGATAAGGACAGCCGGCAGGGCTTCGCGGGAACGATCCGACGGCTCCTGCTGTTCGTCGCCGGTAGTGGTGCCGAAACGGGACACCTCGTAGCGCAGGTACCAGGCCAGCATCAGCACGCTGGAGACCAGGTAGAAGGAATGCAGCACCCACACTGGTCCCGCCGGCAGGCTGAACACGTACACGGAGTGCACGAGGTTGCCGAGGTTGGACAGCGCAATGTTGCCGAGGCTGTAGGAACTCAGGTCCTTGCTCCGCCCCGCCTTGACGAGCATCGGCAGCATGCTGACGGTGAAGATGACCGTCGACGCTGCGCCCGCTAGCAGCGGGAATGGCAGTTCCACCGGACTCACCTCCCGGACGCCTTGCCTTTGACATCAAGTTTGGCCGGGAGGGGCCCGCCGCAGCGTCGGGCGAACTATGCAACTATGCGCTCGCCCGCGGCTGGGTAATTGTATGTACGGCTTGGCTGCCGGCGGTTGTACGGGCGCTACAGCAGGTTGTGCTGGTAGGCGTACGCGGTCGCCGCGGAGCGGGAAGAGAGGTTGAGCTTGGTGAAGATGTTGCTGAGATGCCGTGCAACGGTTTTCTCGCTCAGGAAAAGTTCTTCGGCGATCATCCGGTTGGTGCTTCCTGTGGCCACGGCGCGGAGGACCTGGACCTCGCGCGGGGTGAGGCCTCCACCGTCGGTCCGGGTGGTGCGTGCGCCCAATTGCTGGACTGCCGTCAGGTCAGGGATGGCTCTGAGCTGCCGGAACACGTTGGCGGCGGAGTCGAACTCCAGCTGGGCGGCGTCCTGATCGCCGAGTTCCTGGCAGCATCTGCCCTGCAGGACACGTACCCGCGCAGCATGGTAGGGCGCGTCAAGGATATGCCAGCAGTCTCCAGGCCCGGCGCAACTCGTCCAGCGAAGCCCGCGATTGTCCCTCTGCCAGCAGCACAGAGCCCATGGCCTGGGCCGATAGTGCCGACAACAGAGTTGTGGTCCGCTCAGCAGCGATCCCGGTCAGCTCGAGCGCCGCGAGGCGGGCCTGCTTCACGTCCCCAGCGGCCAGTGCTACTTCCACCGAGGCCGCCAGGAGGAGTGGCCGGCGGGCCGCCTGCCGTGGCTCTTCCAGCGCACGCCGGATCCCCGACTGCGCGGCATCCAGCCGGTTTTGAGCGGCCCGGAGCAGGGCAAGTCCGGGTTGCACCTCGTGGCCGCACTCGCTCGAACGGCCGTACGAGTTCTCGGCGGCAGCGTACTCGCCGCGGAGCCGGTGCAGTTCTCCCTCCTCGTAGTAGGCCATGCCGATTGCGGCCTGGCCGGGAGGTTCCGAGAGACGACGGCAAGCGAGGCGCACCTGTTCCGCGGCGTCTGGCCATTCACCGTTCAGGATGAGGATCTGCGTGCGGTGCACCAGGCATTGACCCCTGAACGGCACCAGGTCGGGCTGCTCATTGCACCAGCGGCTGAGGGCCCGGGTCCACTCGATGGCGCGGCGGATTTCGAAGGTGTCGTGGCACGCGATGATCACCGCGCAGTACACCAGCCCGGAGACGATCGGAGAGACCTCGCCTGCCGTGACCGCGACCATAACCTCGTCCAGCTTGGCCAGGCCCGCGGCGACTTCGCCCATCGCGATCTTCGTCTGGCCGATGCCGAGGCCACTGAGGGCAATCAGCTCCGGCTGCCCCGAGGAGCGGCCAATCCGGCTGGCCAGGGTGAAGAGCTCGAGGGCGCTGGCACCGTCGCCCTGCATGAGTGCCTGCAGGCCGCCGGGACGAGCAGCAGCCCACGAATCGGTGAGTCGTCGGGCGTGGCAGGCACCAGTTTTTCGGCTCGCGCCAGCCAACCGCCAGCCTGGGCCATCTCGCCACGATTAATGAGATTGAAGCCCAGCCAGAAGGCGCACTCGGCTGCCTGCTCGTGCTCTCCACTGTCGAGCAGCTGGTGATAGGCGCGGTCCAGCAGCGACACGCAGGCGTCGTCGCGGCCGGTGAGGAAGGACGCCCGTGCGTAGAGTTCGAGATCGGCGGGTGCGAGCCGGCTGTCGCTGTCCGCTACGCCAAAGCGCGCGTAGGCCTGCCCCCAGGCCTGCTCACGGAAGGCATCCCGTGCAAGCTCAAGCGCATCCCTGCCGCTCATCACCAACCCCTGCCGCCACAGCATCCGCGTCCCACGCCGGGCATAGTTTGCGGATACGGCACTACACCGCGGACGTGACCGAACACCTCCATCCAGCCTACGCTTCCGGCCGGAACGGCAACATGAGGAGCGCCCACGGCAGGCGGCGCATCCGATCCGTCCCGCGCCTGCACAACCGCCCCTGCACCACAGTCCCGCCTCTGCACAACAAGGTACTGATGGCCAAGGTAGGGGAGCTAGCAGAAATAACCCGGGCGCCGGCGTCGTTATGGCCAATGTCCGCCGCACTTGTGTTGCGGACGCAAAATAACGACGACGAAAGGCCGGCCGCCGCCATGACTGTTCCCCTCTCCATCCTCGACCTCGCGACGATCGGTAAGGAAGAGACGGTGCGGGACAGCCTCGAAGGCAGCGTCCGGCTGGCCCAGCTCGCGGAGGAACTGGGCTACCGCCGGGTCTGGTACGCCGAGCACCACAACATGCCGAGCATCGCGTCCTCGGCGACGAGCGTGCTGATCGCGCACGTGGCCGCGCAGACCAAGAGCATCCGGCTCGGCGCCGGCGGCATCATGCTGCCCAACCATGCGCCGCTGCCGATCGCCGAGCAGTTCGGCACGCTGGAGACGCTGCATCCGGGGCGGATCGACCTGGGTCTGGGGCGGGCTCCGGGCAGCGACCAGCAGACCATGCGCGCGATGCGGCGGGACCCGATGAGCGCCGAGTCGTTCCCGCAGGACGTGCTGGAACTGCAGGGCTACCTGACCGGCAACTCCCGGATCCCCGGGGTGGATGCGACGCCGGGCAAGGGGACCAATGTTCCGCTGTACATCCTGGGCTCCTCGCTGTTCGGGGCGAAGCTGGCCGCGGCGCTCGGGCTGCCGTACTCGTTCGCGTCCCACTTCTCACCGGCCGCGCTGCACGACGCCGTGGCCGCCTACCGCCGGGAGTTCCAGCCGTCGGAGCAGCTGGCCGAGCCGTACGTGATCGCCGGGGTCAACGCGATCGCGGCGGATTCCAATGAGGAAGCGCAGGCCCAGTTCCAGGTGGTCCGGCGCGCCCGCGTCTCGCTGCTCTTCGGGCGCGGACGGACCTTCACGGACGAGGAAGCCGACATGGTGCTGGACTCGCCGCAGGGGCAGCACGTGGAGCAGATGGTCAAGTACACCGCCGTGGGCACGCCCGAGGCCGTGCGCGAGTACCTGGACGGGTTCGCCAAACACGCCGACGCCGACGAGCTGATCGTCGCGCACCAGGCGCCGACCGTCGGGCAGCGGCTGCGCTCGCTGGAGCTGACGGCGCGGGCCATGGACCTCAAGCCCGCCGCTCTGCCCGCGTCCTGAATTTGCGCTCGGACCGGCCGAGGTGCGTGAGTCTTCCTTCGAAATATATGGCGGCGGTTTCAGAGGTTAAGTTAGGCTAACCTCCATCTAGTTTCACGCGGCCGCCGCCGCTTCTTCCCAGGAGTACCCCTCATGCATCGTTCCAAGCTTTTCGCTGCCTGCGTGGCGATCACGGTGCCCGCGTTGGCCCTGTCCGGCTGCGGCGTACTGGGCATTGGCCAGGCCCCTGCCGATCTGCAGATCTACTCGGCCCGGCACTATGACCTTGAGGGCGCCTTCGCCGATTTCACCGAGGAAACCGGGATTTCGGTCGAGTTCATCACCGGCGACGATGCGGAGCTCCTGGAGCGGCTCAAGGCGGAGGGAAGCGAGGGCCCCGCGGACGTTTTCATGACGGTGGACGCCGGCAACCTCTGGAACGCCGCACGCCAGGACGTGCTGGCCCCGGTCAGCTCGGCCACGCTGGAGAAGGCGGTTCCGGAGGACCTGCGCGACCCGGAGGGGCAGTGGTTCGGACTGGCCATGCGTGCCAGGACCCTCACTTACAACCCGGACAACGTCGATCCTGCCGAGTTTGACGCGCAGGACAGCTACGCGGGCCTGGCTGATCCGAAGTGGAAGGGCCGGCTGTGCATGCGCGATGCCACCTCGTCCTATACCCAGTCCCTGGTGGCAAGCCTGATCGACCTGCACGGGCGGGACAAGGCCCTGGAGATCGTCAAGGGGTGGGTGGCCAACGACGTGGAGATCATGAGCAACGACATCCTCCTGCTCGAAGCGATCGACGCCGGAGCCTGCGACGTGGGCATCAACAACCACTACTACCTGGCCCGCACACTGGTGGAGAAGCCCGACCTTGCCGTCGACCTGTTCTGGGCCAGCCAGGAAGGCGCCGGCGCCCACGTCAATATCTCCGGCGCCGGTGTCGTGGCGAACTCCGACAACGCCGCGGAAGCGCAGCAGCTCATTGAGTGGCTGGCGACGACGGGACAGAACGCCTTTGTGGACGCCAACCACGAGTTCCCCGTCAATCCCTCGGTCGAACCGGAGCCCGTGATCGCCGGGTTCGGCGAATTCAGCCGGATGCCGCTGAACGCCAAGGCCTACGGCGACCTGAATGCGGAGGCCACCGAACTGCTGGCCGAAGCTGGCTACAAGTGAGCAAGCCGGACGTCCTGGCTGCGACCGGGGCTTCCGCGCGCAGGCGGCGCCTGACCGGCGGCGGCCGTCCCCTGTGGTCGGCGGCCGTGCTGGTGGCCGCGGCCTTGGTGGCGACGCCGGTCATCGCCGTCGTGGTGGACGGGTTGGGGAGCTTGGCAACCTCACGGTCCCGCGCGACCTCGGCGGGATGGTGCTGACCACCGCTGTGCTGATGGCGGGAGTCGGGGCCGGAACGCTGCTGGTCGGCGGCGGACTGGCCTGGCTGGTCACCGCCTATACTTTTCCGCTCCGCAACATGCTGCTCTGGGCGCTGGTCCTGCCGCTGGCCATGCCGGCCTACATCCTGGGCTTCGTTTTCCTCTCCACCTTCGACGTCGGCGGCCCGGTGCAGGGCCTGCTGCGCTCGCTGCTGGGGCCGGGCGGATGGTTGCCGGAAGTGCGCTCCCTGCCCGGCGCCGTCATTGTCATGACCCTGACGCTTTACCCGTACGTCTATCTCCTCGCGCGGGCGGCTCTCGTTGAGCAGGGGGCGGCAACGTACGACGCCGCCCGCACCCTGGGTGCCAGCCGCACCCGTACGCTGTGGCGGGTTATCGCGCCTCTGGCCAGGCCGTCGCTTGCCGCGGCCCTTGCCCTGGTCATGATGGAAACGCTGACGGACTTCGCCACCGCCCAGTATTTCAATGTCCAGACTGTCTCCGTGGGCGTCTACCTCGTCTGGAAGGGAAGCTTCGACTTCCACGCGGCGACCCAGCTGTCCGTGCTGGTGCTGCTGTTCGCGGTGGCCGTGCTGGCAGGGGAGCGGCTGTTCCGGGGGCGCTCGCGCTTCCACCAGAAGAACACGCGCGGCGAGGGCCTGCAGGCCCAGCGGCTCAGCGGCTGGACCGGGTGGGCGGCAGCTCTGGCCGGACTCGGCGTGCTCGGCGCCGGCTTCGTCCTTCCGGTGGCCCAGCTGCTCACCTGGGCCGCGGCGGAGGCTCTCTCCGGCGGCGGGCCCCTACTGGATCCCCGGTTCCCGGAGTACCTGATGAACAGCATCGCCGTCGCCGCCATCGCCGCGCTGGTGTGCGCCGGGCTCGCCCTGACCATCGGGCACAGCCTGCGTCTGGGCGGCGGCGCGCTGGTGGCCTCCGCCGCGCAGGCGACGACGTTCGGCTACGCAGTGCCGGGCGCCGTGATCGGCATCGGCGTGCTCATCGCATTCGCCCGGCTCGACGATCTGCTCGAGCAGGCAGGCGTTCCCGGCGGCACGGGGCTGCTGGTGACCGGGTCCGTCGCAGGCATCCTCTTCGCCTACGTGGTGCGTTTCCTCGCGCCCGCTTACCAGGCGGTGGACGCGAGCTTCTCGAAGATCTCGCCGGCGCTGACCTCCTCCGCCCTGAGCCTCGGTGCGTCGCCGCACCGGCTGCTCGCCCGCGTGCACCTGCCGCTGGCCC
>NZ_ANPE02000075.1 GCF_000328305.2 Arthrobacter crystallopoietes BAB-32
GCCTTGGCGAGTCTCCAGCAGGAGCGCCAGATTGATCGCGGCCGTCGCCGTGTCCGTGCCGTCGATATGCTGCTCAACTCCTCGGCCCGTGAGGATGTAGGCCCCGCCGGCCTGATGCCCGCCGGCTGCCTTGCGCGCGTCGGCCAGCAGGTGTGCCGTCTCCCGGATGAGTTCGGCCGGCACCCCTGTCACGGCTTGCACACGGGCGGGCCACCACCGGTTGAGGCTGCGGTGCAGCTTCTCGAAACCGGTAGTCCGCCGGGAAACGAAGTCCAGGTCCGCCAGCCCTTCGTGCACCACCACATGGGCCAGCCCCAGCAGCAGCGCCATGTCGGTCCCCGGAACCGGCGCCAGGTGCAGACCCGCTCCGGCCTGAGCCAGTTCAGCCGTCGCAGAGCGGCGCGGGTCAACCACTATCAGCCCGCCAGCGTCCCTGGCACCCTGAAGGTGCTGGACGAAGGGCGGCATGGTGTCCGCGACGTTGGACCCCAGCAGCAGGATGGCGCTGGCCTTGTCCAGGTCCTCCAGCGGGAACGGCAAGCCGCGGTCCAGGCCGAAGGCGCGGTTCCCGGCTGCCGCCGCCGAGGACATGCAGAACCGTCCGTTGTAGTCGATCCGCGAGGTCCGCAGCGCCAGCCGGGCGAACTTGCCCAGTTGGTACGCCTTCTCATTGGTGAGCCCGCCGCTGCCGAACACGCCCACCGCATCCGCCCCGTGGAGCGCCTGCGTACTGCGGACGGCGCCAGCCGCCAGGTCGAGGGCTTCGTCCCAGCCCACCGGGTGGAAGCTGCCGTCGTCCCCGCGGAGCAGGGGAGTGGCCAGGCGCTCGGGCGAGCCCAGCAGTGTACTGGAGGACCAGCCCTTGCGGCACAGCCCGCCGCGGTTCGTGGGGAAGTCGCGGCCGGACACGGCCAGCTCAGTACCCGCTGCGGCCGGCACAGCCGGAGCCAGCCCGACCGCTGAAGCGATGGCGCCGCCGTCGTTCGTTGCGGCGGCGTCCGCGGCGGGAGCCAGACGCATCGCGCACTGGAGCGCGCAGTAGGGGCAGTGCGTCGGGGTGCCCATCAGACACCGCCCCGCGCCATGGTGGAGCCGGGCCGCAGGTAGCAGAACCAGGTGACGGCGAGCATCAGCACGTAGGCCGCCACGAACCCGTAGAACGCGCTGGTGTAGTTGCCGCTGGCGGCATGCGACGCGCTGAGGACCTGGGGGATCACGAAGCCGCCGTAGGCCCCGATGGCGGAGATCAGGCCCAGCGCCGCGGAGGCCTTGCGCTGGCTGTCCACCTCATTGCGGCCGGATCCGCGGGACTCCCGCTGCCCGCGGACCGCGAAGATGCGCGGGATCATCCGGTAGGTCGCGCCGTTGCCGAAGCCGCTGGCCGTGAACAGCGCCAGGAAGAGGGCCAGGAAGAGCCAGAAGCTGCCCAGCGGCAGCGTCCACACGACCGCCACGGCGATCCCCGCCATTGTGGCGAACGCCGCCACCGTCATCCGCGCTCCGCCGAACCGGTCGGCCAGCCTGCCGCCCAGCGGACGCGTCAACGAGCCGACCAGCGGACCCAGGAACGCCAGCGAGAGCGCCGCCGTGCCCACCGCGAAGGACGAGAACTCGGGGAACATGTCCTTGATCAGCTTCGGGAAGACGCCGGAGAACCCGATGAACGAGCCGAACGTGCCGATGTACAGCAGCGCCATGATCCACAGGTGCGGTTCGCGCAGCGCGGCGACGGAGCCGGCCATGTCGCCCTTGGCATGGGACAGGTTGTGCATGTACTTCCGGGCGCCCCAGGCGGCCACCAGGATCAGCGGCACCCAGATGAGCCCGCCCAGCGGCAGGTTCAGCGAGGCGGCAGCCCCCAGGGTGATGGCCAGCGGGACCACCAGTTGCGCCACCGCCGCGCCGAGATTGCCGCCGGCGGCGTTCAGGCCCAGCGCGTAGCCCTTTTCCGCGGCCGGGTAGAAGTAGGTGATGTTGGCCATCGAGCTGGCGAAATTGCCGCCGCCGAAGCCGGCCAGCCCGGCCATCAGCAGCATCACGGCGAACGGCGTCTGCGGATTCGCCACGCACACCGCCAGGCCGACAGCCGGAATGAGCAGGAGCAGCGCCGAGATGACGGTCCAGTTCCGTCCGCCGAACCGCGGGACCATGAAGGTGTAGGGGATGCGCAGCGTGGCGCCCACCAGGCTGGGCATGGAGATCAGCCAGAAGATCTGCGCGGTGCTGAAGCCGAAGCCGGCGGCCGGGAGCTGGACGGCCATGATGGACCACAATTGCCACACCACGAAGCCAAGGAACTCGCAGAAGATGGACCAGCGCAGGTTGACGCCTGCTACGGCCCGGCCCTCGGTTTCCCAGAATTGCCGGTCCTCCGGGTCCCAGCCGTCCACCCAGCGGCCGGGCCGGATCCGGAGCCCGCTGGCGGCAGGCGCCGCGGGGCCGAGGGCCGATTCTGTCTGGTCAATACTCACGCAGTCCTCCAAAGGGAGCAGGTACCCGATGGAATGACTGTAGGAAGCGCGTGTTTCGTCCCCTGCTGCGGGAGGTTACGGCCGAATCAACTGTGCCTCACGGCGGCAGGCAGCGGTGGTGAGTACGACGGCGGACGTTGGGTCCGGCGGGCAGGTGCGGTTCAGCGTGTGCGCGTGATCGCTCCGGCGATCAGGGACACGACGCTGATGATCAGGGACCCCAGCACGGCGGTCCAGAAGAATGAGTCGACGCCGAAGCGGACCGGGGTGAATCCGGAGAGCCAGGCGGTGAGCATCAGCATCAGGGCGTTGATGATGATCGTGAACAGGCCCAGGGTCAGGATGGTCACCGGCAGCGACAGCAGGCTCACGATGGGCCGGACAATGGCGTTGACGAGCCCGAAGATCAGGCCAATGAAGAGGAAACCGAGTACGACGCCGACCGTTTCGTTTCCGCCGAAGGCTTCGGCCGCCGCGGTGGCCTCCAATGTAATGCCCGGCAGGAGCCAGCTGGCCACCCACAGCGCGAGGCCGTTGATGAGGACGCGCACAATGAACTTTCCCATGGGCTCATGCTGTCATATGTGAGCCCGGAGCACAGTGCCATCCGTGTGCGCTGGCCCACGTATTCTTTAACCCATGACTTCTACCCGGAACTCCATCAATGACGCTGCGGTCCAGGAAGATCCCAGCCCCGCCGTCATTACTCCCCGACCTGTCATGGCCAAGCTGCCGAAGTACGCGGCCGGTAAGCCGCCGGCTGTGATTGAAGGACTGCAGCCGTTCAAGCTCTCTTCGAACGAGAACCCGCTGCCTCCGCTGCCGGAAGTCCTCGCCGCCATCCACTCCCAGCACAACATCCAGCGCTACCCGGACCCGCTGTCCACCGCGCTGCGCACCGAACTGGGCCGCTTCCTGGACGTGCCGGCAGAGGACATCGTCACGGGAGCAGGCAGCCTCGGCGCGCTGGTGCAGATCCTGCAGACCTTTGCCGGGCAGAACGAGGACGGTTCGGTCGACGAAGTGGTCTACGCCTGGCGCTCCTTCGAGGCGTACCCCATCATGGTCGGCTTGGCCGGCGCGGACAGCGTGCAGGTGCCCAACCGCGAGGACGGATCGCACGACCTCGAGGCGATGGTTGCGGCCGTGACCGAGCGGACCCGCGTGGTCCTGCTGTGCACGCCGAACAATCCAACGGGCCCTGCGCTGACCACCGCGCAGGTGGAGGATTTCCTGTCCAAGGTTCCCTCCGACGTCGTTGTGGTGATCGACGAGGCCTATACCGAGTTCGTGCGCGAGCCTGAGGCGGTCGACGGCGTCAGCCTTTACCGCAACTACCCGAACGTGATTGTGCTGCGCACCTTTTCAAAGGCGCACGGGCTGGCCAATCTCCGGGTGGGCTATTCGGTGGCCAACCAGAGGCTGACCCAGCACCTTCGGGTGGCGGCCACGCCGTTCGCTGTGTCCAGCCTGGCCGAAGACGCTGCGATTGCCTCGTTGAAGCACTACGAGCAGGTCATGGAACGGGTGCAGAGCCTCGTGGACGAGCGGGAGCGGGTGGTCGCCGGGCTGAAGGACCTCGGCTGGAAGTTCCCGGAGAGCCAGGGAAATTTCGTTTGGCTGCCGCTTGGCGACGACGCCCAGGACTTCGCCGAGTTCGCTGGCACGCAGGCGCTGTCCGTACGCGCGTTCCCGGGGGAAGGCGTGCGGGTCAGCATCGGTGAAGTCGAGGCAAACACTCGGTTCCTGGCGCTGTGCGCAAGCTATCCGAAAGGCCCGGGCGCTTCCTGAAGCCGTAATGGCGGCACAGCATATGCCGTGTGGCAGTAGGCTAGGAAGCGGAAAACGACCGATATATGCCCCAACGGTGATGCATTCCGTGCGGGGCATATAACCAGCACCGGCCTCCGTTGGGAAAGCGGACCGCCAGCGAGGAGTTCGTATGGGCGCTGAACACCTGCCCGCCTCGGAATTCGAGATAGAGGAACTGGAACAGGCCCTGGCCGTCAGCGATCCCGCCGACGCCCCGGACCTGGTCCAACTGCTGGACGCCAACGGCGTCCTGCGGTCCGATCCGCAGTTCAGCCCCTACGTGGAGCACCTCGACGCCGAGGCGCTGCGCGATCTCTACCGGGACATGTTCCTGATCCGCCGGTTCGACCAGGAGGCAACCGCGCTCCAGCGGCAGGGACAGCTGGCGCTGTGGCCACCGCTCCTGGGGCAGGAGGCCGCGCAGATCGGCTCCGGGCACGCCCTGCAGCCGCAGGACTACGTCTTCCCGACCTACCGCGAACACGGCGTCGCGCTCGCCCGCGGGCTCGAACTGTCGTCCCTGCTGAGGATGTTCCGCGGAGTCACCAACGGCGGCTGGGATCCGCGCGAAAAGAACTTCCACATCTACACGCTGGTGCTGGCCGCCCAGAGCCTGCATGCCGTCGGATACGCCATGGGCATCCAGCGCGACCAGGAGGACGCGGTGAGCGTGGCGTACTTCGGCGACGGGGCCAGCTCCGAGGGCGATGTCCACGAGTCCATGGTCTTCGCGGCCTCCAACCAGTCCCCGGTGGTGTTCTTCTGCCAGAACAACCACTGGGCCATCTCCGTGCCTACCGAAGTGCAGTCCAGGATCCCGCTGTCCAACCGGGCCAGCGGCTACGGATTCCCCGGCATCCGGGTGGACGGCAACGATGTGGTTGCCGTGCATGCCGTCATGCGCTGGGCGCTCGAGCACGCGCGCTCCGGCAAGGGCCCTGTGCTCATCGAAGCGTTCACCTACCGGATGAGTGCCCATACGACGGCGGACGACCCGACCAAGTACCGGCTCTCGTCGGAGGAGGCGGCCTGGAAGGAGAAGGACCCGCTGTCCCGGCTGGAGCAGCACCTGCGCAGCAGCGGCGGCGCCGGGGACGAGTTCTTCGAGGCACTGGCCGCCGACGGCGATGCCATGGCGGCTGCGGTCCGCGCCGACGTGCTCGCCATGGAGGCGCCTGACATCGAGGCCAGCTTCAACTCCGTGTACGCCGACCCGCACCCGCTGGTCGCCGAGGAGCTGGCCTGGCACCAGAAGTACGAAGCAGGATTCGCCGACACCGAGCAGGCAGGGGAGGACATCTGATGGCCGCCATGACCATCGCCAAAGCGATCACCGCCGGCCTGCGCCGCACGCTCGCGGACGATCGGAAGACCCTGCTGATGGGCGAGGACATCGGCGCCCTGGGCGGCGTCTACCGGGTGACCGAGGGACTGCAGGCGGAATTCGGAGCGGACCGCGTGGTCGATACGCCGCTGGCCGAGTCCGGCATCATCGGTACGGCAATCGGCCTCGCCATGCGCGGCTACCGCCCGATCTGCGAGATCCAGTTCGACGGTTTTGTGTTCCCGGCCTTCAACCAGATCACCACCCAACTGGCCAAAATGCACGCCCGCACCAGTGGCGCGATCCGGACCCCCGTCGTCGTACGCATTCCCTACGGCGGAGGCATCGGGTCCGTGGAGCACCACTCCGAGTCCCCCGAGGCGCTGTTCGCGCATACGGCCGGGCTGCGCATCATCACCCCGTCCAACGCGCATGACGCGTACTGGATGATCCAGCAGGCGGTGGACTCCAATGACCCGGTGATCGTGTTCGAACCCAAGCGCCGCTACTGGCTCAAGGGCGAGGTGGACACCGAGCGGGCCGGACGGGACGCCTTCAGCGCCGCGGTGCTGCGCGAGGGAACCGATGCCACCATCGTTGCCTACGGGCCGCTGGTGCCGGTGGCGCTGGCCGCCGCGCAGGCCGCGGAGGAGGACGGCCACAGCGTCGAAGTGGTGGACCTGCGTTCGATCTCGCCGATCGACTTCGACACGGTCACGGCCTCGGTGCAGAAGACCGGCCGCCTGATCGTCGCGCATGAAGCGCCCACCTTCGGCGGCATCGGCGGCGAAATCGCGGCCCGGGTCAGCGAACGCGCCTTCCTGAGCCTGGAGGCACCCGTCCTCCGCGTCGGCGGGTTCCACATGCCTTACCCGATCGCCAAGGTCGAGGAGCAGTACCTGCCGGACATCGACCGGATCCTCGAGGCCCTCGACCGCTCGCTCGCCTACTGACCTTCGGAGTTGCCATGTCGAACACCCTTATCTTCAACCTGCCCGACGTGGGTGAAGGCCTTGTGGAAGCGGACATCGTGTCCTGGAAGGTCAAGCCCGGAGACTCCGTGGCCATCAACGACGTGATCGTGGAGATCGAGACCGCCAAGTCCCTGGTGGAGCTGCCCAGCCCGTACGCCGGCGTCGTAGCCGAACTGCTGGCGCAGGAGGGGCAAACCATCGAGGTGGGTGCTCCGATCATCGCCGTCCGCACGGCCGGCGCCGAACCACAGGACGGACCGGCGAAGCCCGGCGGCGACGCCCTCGCCGAGGCCCTGCCGGCGCCCGGTGCCGGCACCGCCGCGCCGGAACCTGAAACGAAGCCCCTCGTAGGCTCCGGACCCAAGGCGGACGCAGTCAAGCGCAGGCCGCGCCGCAGCGCCGGTGCAGCCAGGGCAACAACGACGACGGCGGGGGGCCAGGGCGAAGGCAACGCC
>NZ_ANPE02000074.1 GCF_000328305.2 Arthrobacter crystallopoietes BAB-32
GCAGTAACAACAGCGCTGAAGGCTTCTTGCACGAGTCGGTTGTCGAGTTCTTGAAATGAGCCGACTAGCTGATCTCGGTTATCGGCACGGTAGGACTTGAGTCGTTCGTCGACCCCGATGACGGATTCGGCCCAGGGCTCCAATGCAGCGCGTTCGACGGCGTCGCAAACTTCGGCTGCGGGTGCGGCTTTAGCCTCTAACGCCGAAATGACGTCCGACATGCCTTCCCTGGCCATGACGTTGGTAAGGCGGCTGAATTCGAACCAGACGTCAATGTCCGTGGCTGCGCTGTCCGCCATCTCCTCGAGCAACGCATGCGCAGAGGACAACGAATCGTTAAGCGCGT
The DNA here is from genome assembly GCF_000328305.2 of Arthrobacter crystallopoietes BAB-32. GTDB lineage: Bacteria > Actinomycetota > Actinomycetes > Actinomycetales > Micrococcaceae > Crystallibacter > Crystallibacter crystallopoietes_A. Next base: position 347 of record NZ_ANPE02000074.1, read on the forward strand.
TCTCGAGTTCATTCCGTTGAACCGGCACGAAAAAATACAGCAGATTATCCTTCGCGGCCCGCCATGTGTCCACAAGTCCAACCAACGAATGGTCCTCCGGACGGAATTCTTCCAAAAAGGGCACCGCTGTGGCGTCGAGCGGCGCCTTCACGACGTCGCGTACCTCGCGACACCATTTCCGGTCGGCGTCGATCTCGTCCCAGTCTGTCTCGAACCGCTGGTAGCGGGAGCCGATAAGCTCCGCATCGTCCGTAGCGGCAGCCTCAACTGCTACTTCCAGTTCGTGCAGCATGCCGATCTTGCCGATTCCCTCGACACAAGCATGCAGTGTAAGGCTTGAACCGCCCATCTCTTCCAGCCGCTCGCGTTCCGCTGAGGAGTTGGACAAGCGTTCCGCCACCTGTCCTAGAAGGGTCAAGACCTCGGGCAGCGGCAGAATGTAGAGCGCACTCGCGTACTCAGAATGCAGAAGTGACCGGACTTCTTCACGGACGCTGCTCAGTTGCTTTTCAGCGCGGTCCGCGGTGGGGATGAGGTCGAACTCAGGCTCAGTGCCCCTGGCGATTTGAGAAGCCAGAGCGCCTGGCGCAATGTCTTGGCCAGCCAACCGGATAGCTTCCCGTGCAACTTCGAGGGCGGCGCTCAGCCGGCCGAAATCCGTACTAGTTCCTTGATAATACTCGCCTAGACGTGGCGAATACTCCGTTTCACCACTGCTCAAGTCCCGTTGTGCCTGCTGCCAGGCCAAGGCTTCGTCCAACCTCGCAACGATTTCCTTGCCGGCGCCGCCGCTCTGCGTCACTCCCCGCAGCGTCTTCTTGTCCTCCCGCGCTTGTTTGCTCCAAACCTTGAAGCCCTTGCGGTCGGCGAAGCGGACCTTCAAACCTATCAAGTCGAGGTCCAATACTTCCGGCTTGAAAACGGAATTCAGAGTCTCTTCGCGTTCGCGCACCATGGCAGTCAAATTGTCGAGGACTCGGGCGCTCTCGTCCAGCGCTCCCTGCACACCCGGAATCAACCAGTTGGCCTCCGGCAGATTCCCCGACTGGGACAACCGTGCCAAGGCGATCAAAGCTTGCAGTCTGCCCATCGAAACAGTGTCAGGATCCACCTTGAACAGCTTGCCGAGCTTTCCTGCTACCTTGGCCAGCTGACCAAAATTCTGAATGAGCTCGCGGAGGTTGCCTGCGGCTTCTTTGATGTTGACGACTGTCATGTCGCCCAATGCTTCGGGGAATACATTCGGGTCCGCGGCCATCGCGCTTTTCAGAGTATCGAAAAGTTGACGGTCCTCTGACCTCCACGCAGCCCTGAAATTCGCGGAAATCTCTTCGATCGCAGTTAGCCGTTCATTGGTGATCCGGCGCAGCTCCATGACCCGACGGTCCAACTCATCGAGTTGATCAATGGTCCACCAAGAAGCAGGAACGAAACGTCCTATGCCATAGACCTTGAGCACTTCGAGGCGTTGCCGAAGTCCGTCGTCATTCAGATCGAAGTCCCTGAACGGCAGAGACGAGTCGAAAAACTGTGCCGCGTCTACCACACCGCGGACGGCCTTTGCGGCCGCAAGAGCAGTATCCTCGGCATTCTTGCGCTCGCTCATCGACATCGATTCGCCTCGCAGCCCGCGCCATAGGAAGGCATCGCCCTCTTCTGCGGGTCGCCACACGCCCTCAAGCTGGGCCGCGTGTTCCAAAAGCATGGCAAGCTGCTCAGCGCTCAGCTCGGAGAACGCATCTTTATCACCCGTGGGATAGTTCTCGACGCCGGTGAGCTGGGACAGTCGGCCGAGTGCGTCATGCAGTGATCTTCCCAGCGGTCGACGAATCTCGTTCATGGCCTGTGCGTATGCGCTCAACTCTGAACGCGTCTGCCCGAGCCGTTTCTGCTCCACGGCTCCGAACGATTCGCGAGCAACGGGTTTTTTGAGTAGTTCCGCATGTAAGGTCTGAACGACCTGTTTGCGGGTTGCCTTGTGACTGTGCAGCTCGAGCAGGAAGGGATCCAGGTTCCGGGCTGCAAGGCGGTCACGCACCACGTCAAGGGCCGCTGCTTTCTCGGACACGAACAGCACGCTCTTTCCGGTAGCCATTAGCTCAGCAATGATGTTCGCGATTGTCTGGCTCTTCCCCGTACCAGGAGGACCGTCCATGACAAAGCTACTGCCGTCGCGTGCTGCAATCACACAACGACGCTGGCTGCCGTCTGCGTCCAGAATACTGTGGAGATTCTCGGGGGCGATGACAGTATCGAGCTGCTCATCAGACGGTGGCTCGTAGGCGAAGGAACCGGCGCTCGGCGCCTCGGGACCGAGAGAGAGCAGCTGGATGAGGTTACTGCCGATAATCGTGTCTTCGTTCTGCTCCAGGTCCTTATACATCGCCTCTTTGTGGAAGCTGAAGGGCATAAGGATGGCCCGCGATTCCACTGTCCAAGTCGGCTGGCCACTGGTGGCCTGTAAGACACGCTCTGCTACGTCGGCGATCGCAACGTCGTCGTCGTCAAAGTCCGGCAGCTCAATTCCGAAGTCCCGGCTCATTTTTAACGACAGAGCTGTATTGAGGAAGGGCTCGTCGTCCGTGCGCCCGAGGACATACACCTGCCCGGCCTTGGTGAGGCGGACAGGCACCATCAGGAGGGGGCTGCTGACCTTCTTTTTGTCGGCCGGATCAACCCAGGTAAGCATGCCGAGTCCCAGATAAAGAACCCAGATGCCTTTGTCTGCGTACTCCTGTTCCGACCGTTGGTGCAGCCGCTTGCACGTCGATACGATCTGCTGGTTGGTTTTGCTGCGGACACGAAAGACTCGGTTCTCGTCGATCGCCGGGAGTCCAAGTTCGGCTGCAGTGTCGCCGTCGCCCTCCCCTGATTCCTCCGACTCCTCCGCACGCAAATGTACGGCACCGGCACGAATTAACTGCTCAATGCCCACCATGTCTGGCTCAACGATTTCAAACGACCCGCTCTTGGGGTGTGAAAAGTAGACAAGCTTCTGACGCCTGTCGATAGACAGCAAGTCCTCCCGCCATGCCCGCATTTGGGCAATGAGTTTCTTGCGAGCATCGGTGCTCAATTGAGCACTTGGCGCTGACCCCACAGCCTATCCCCCAACACCTAATACACTTTCCGTCGAATCTTACCTCGAATGGGCAAAGGTTTAAACAGCCAAAGCGGGGTTGGGGTTCTACCGCTGGTGCCTGAACCATCTGTACGATCTTTCCCTTGCACTCCAATGTCGTGTTCAGTCCCAGTGCCAGTCTGAATGGGAACTCATATTTGGGCGCTGAAGCGAGGCTAGTTGTCTATGGCTTTGATGAGAGCGTCTTGCGCATCAGTGTAAAAAATGAAGGAGACTTTGGCCGCGACCTCGTCTGAAACTTCAATCATCTGGCGGCGCGCCGACACAGGTAGCAGTAGCGCAGTCGCCCCTTTCTCCATAGCTAGCTCTGCAAGCTGGCCGGCGTTGGCTACGGGTTCTATGCCACCACCGAGAGTCAAGCTGCCTGCGGCGATAAGACCGCCGCGCACATTGCGTTGGAGCAGGCTGCTTGCCAATGCAAGCAGGACGGGGATGCCCAGTCCTTGTCCGGACTTCGCTGCGTCGAGGGCGCGCGCCTGGACCGTGAATTCATGTTCCCGTGGATCTTTGTCTCCCACGAGGAGACGAGCTTGGGATATGAGATTTTGTTCGGCGACCTTGACGCTTTCACGCAGGGACGCAGGGGCCGCCTGATTGAGTAGGCGTACGCCGGTGCCCGCCATTTCAGTCACATCGATCCGGTAAAGCCCCGGTCCGACATCTGCACTGCCTTCCGCCAATCCCCAGACCTGCCCGGGCGGCAACGGGTCCAAGCCGATGGTGTCCGGGCTTCGGAGCTCGGGAGTCGACACAAACTGCTCGATGCCCTCACCGATGCGGTATCCGAAGTGCGTGTTTCGGAACTCGGCGGCTCCGATGCGCCGTTGTTGTTCCTTCACACGCCGGCGGCATTCCAGCGCCAATTTGACGGACCATTCGAGGTCTTCGTCCGAGACTTCGGATGTGGCAGCAGGGTAGAGCAGCTTGAGCAGCCCGTCGATGGTCTTGTTCACGGCCGTGAGATCGCGTCCGGACAGAGCATCCCCGAAATGGACGCGTCCCTGAATTGCGGGTAGCCGGGATTGGTCCCTCAACCGAGCCCAGCATTCGGAGAGGAAGTCGCTGACCAGACCGAAATGTGCTGTGAAGTAGGACGGGTCGAGCTTGGGGACGTCCCAGCCGGGTAGGTACGCGTGGAGACGGTCCATGAAGGCCGTGTCGTCGCGCATTTCCTTTGGCAAGGGTGACAACAGGTGGCCAATACGCTGTTGGTGGGCGACGTCGACGTCGAAGTTGCCAACGAGAGCAATCGAGCCGTCGGCGCGGATGGACTCGCGTCCGCGGGAGAATTCTCCCGACTCCATGTAGCCCTTCATGATGTTCACGCCATCCTTCTGATCGAAGGAAACGCCCGAAACCTCATCGAAGCATACGACGTCGTACTGTGCGACAAGTCCGCGCTGACCGGTCGCATTGTTAACGAACATACGGGCCACTGTGGCTTTACCACCGGAGATTAGGTGTGCATACGGGGATACCTGCTGGTACAAATGGGATTTTCCGGTGCCACGCGGGCCGAGTTCGACGAGGTTATAGTTCCGGACAACGAAGGGCACCATGCGCAGCAGGAGCACATCCTGGGCCCTGTCATTGAGGCGCTCCGCTTCGAAGCCGACGGATCTGAGAAGCAATTGCTTCCATTGTTCGGTTGTAAATTGCTGCCTGCCGAGGGCCAAATGACTCAGTGAGTCCCTAGTCGATAGCTGAATGGGCCGAAGATTGGCAACGCCGAAGGGACGTCCTCCCTTTTCCTCAGCGATTGACGGGTCGTACTCCAGGTCTACCTCCGCATAAAAGCCTCCGGTAAGCATCCGTTCGTTAGCAGCGACTAGGGAATCCGAAATGCGTGCATCCTTGATCTGAAGGCTGGGAAGCTCGGCAAAGTATGAGTTGGACTTGGCATCAAGGCGAGCCTTCATAAGCTCGATGAGTTTGACCGCTCCCCGTTCGCGCGCACGTGATTTGAAGAGCTCCTCCTCGCCAGCGCGAACCGTTCGGTCGTCCATCAGCTTCCTGACAACTTCGAGCCCCTCACCGATCTCTTCGTCATCTGTGGTAGCGCAGTAGCGGCCCAGCAAGAACTCGCCCACGTACGTGGGTACTGGATAGGCCCCCTTGAACTTCTGAGCAAGGTCCTTGCGGACCACGTACCCTTCGAATGACTCTGCAGCAAGCTTGTCGGTTACATCCATCGCGCTCATGCTTCGCCTCCCACCGCTGTCTTGGCTTGACCAACAATTTTGCCGGCCGGATCCAGGAGCACCACGAACACCGGCTGGTTGAGTAATCCATCATCAGCGACAAGAAGCTTGGCCTCGCCATCCCGGAGCAGTTTCGGTCCAGCTACGCTGCTGGCCGCGTCACCCGACGCAGTGCGAATTTCAACGCTCATTCCTTCGACGGCATCAGCTACGTCAATCCGGCAGCGCATACCCGTCCACTTCAACGCTTCCAGCTTGGCCTCGAACGTCGCTTTACCGGCTCCCGTTGCAGATAGAACGGGAATGACACATTCCTGGAGGCTAAGACCTCCGTGGGTATATACGACTCCTGTCTCGAACGATCCCGTGCCCGGGGCAGACGTCATGGACACGGAGCTGTCCCACGTCCAGGGAACCGTTGGATATGTGCTCCCCGAAGCGGCTGTGGACAGCCGAGCCACACGGTCCTTCCGGCTCTTCTCCCCCTCTGTCAAATGCATCGGAACGGGTTCGACCTTCCGGAGAACCTGCGGAGCCAATAACCATCCATGGTCCGTGACGGTGACGACGCGTTTCCAACCGGCTTCGAGCAATACTTGGATACGGTCGGCAACGAGTGTAATCTCCGCGTCAATCCGGTCCACAAGCTTGTGCCCGTGTGAATGCCCGGACGAATCTAGGTCACCGATTTCGGTCCATCCTCGTCCTGACGGATCACCGAGCGCATCATTGGGCACCTTTTGGACTGCCGAAGCTTCCAAAGCCTTCTGAAATGCTGTTCCTTCGAGTCCTATACCGTTCTCGTTGCCGGCGGCGAACCCCGGTCCGGAACCAATGTTGATCGTCAAAGGTGCGACGGCGGGCTTGCCAGTCGGCGTGACGGTGGGAAAGGCAGCCAGACGATAATCGATACCGGTCTCGATTCCCCGGGCCGCAAGTTCCGATTGCAGCCGCTGACCGATGTCCATCCGGAGTCCGTCGACAAATATCACACAAGTGCCACTATGGACTTCCAGCCCCGTCTGGCCCTGATAACCGCTCGACACTGCCGCATTCTGGAATCTGGATGCCATGTCTTCCAGCCATGTCCCGTATAGCGACGTTAGTGCCGCCGCAACCGCGGTACGGTCTGCTGTCGTTCGGGCGGACGCCAACGCTCTGACCGCTGCGTCATCGATAGTCCAGCCGGAAGTGAAATACCATGCTGCCTGGTCATCCACTGAGCCGCTGGAGGCACCCGTTTCGGTCTGGAGGACGATGTCCATCAGAAACTCCAGAGCCTGAGCCAAGGGGCTCAGCCCTAAGGCGCTCCAGACCCAGTCTCGTCGCTGTCCGTGTATGGATTCGAGCGCGCGGATGGCATCGGCTGCTTCAGCAGCGGTCTCGGCGCCCAGGTCGGCGAGGCGACTGCGAAGAAGCTGCTCAGCGTCCTGGTTGTCAGAAGGCCACGAATCCGGATACCCGCCCATTTCAAAGAGAGTCCCACTATTAGATTTCGACTGATCCAACAACTCGGGAACGTGCGGGAACTTCTTCGGATTCTCCACGAAGCGTGCCCATACATGCTTCCAGTTTCCTTCCCGAGCTCCCAATAGGGCGCCGGCGGTCAGCACCGAGTCCTTGCGGGGATCGACGCCATATTGTGAAGCGGCCAGTCCGCAGAACGCGTTCCACCGGGAAAGCGCCATGGACTTCTCGACGGCTTCGGGATCATCCATCCATCGTAGGATGCCAGCACGTCATCAGGCAGAATCAGTTGCTGTATTCGCCCTGCATCAATCCGGCCAACTGATGTGAGCTCCTCAATGGAGTAATCCAGCATTTCAACCAGGCCGTCCTGCAAGGCTGCAAGAGTCGCCCCGTCTTTCGCCACGGACAGGTCTGCACCTTGAGGGCTGCCCAAAAACGCCAGCGGAGTCCATGGCTGCCCGTTCTGCTGCTGCCACCACTGCGCCCGATACTGCAGCTCCGCCAGCGGCTGCAGTGCTACAGGAGCCGTCTCCACGCCGCGGACATCGGAGCGGGACCAGTCCGGTAGATAGATGATCCAAGGAATCTTGCTATGCGGCTTAGCGAACTCTTCAGGGACACTGACGCCACCGGCAAGCAATGCGCGTATCCAAATCGCGGGTCCTTGCAGGCGCTCAGGTTCCCACTCGCCAAGAATGCAAACGGGAACCGCTTCCTGCAGGCTGGGGATGACCTGCTCCCAGAGCCGCTCGGGGTCGGGCCAAAGAACGCCTACCGGTGCGATCTGGCCGTTGCTGTTGTGCCGTGCCGCTGCCCGTAGGGACGCGGCAATCGCTGCCCTGAGCTTCGTCATGCCGTGGTATCTCCGACCACGATATTAGCTACGTGTCGCATGCTTCTCCTGAAGGGTGAGGTGAAGGTCGTTGATCCTGTCGGAACCGTCGGCGTTCTTGCCTCTGTCCTTTTCCCATTTGACCCCGACCTTCGAGCGCAGGACCCCGGCGGTGACAAACGGACGGATGTTGATCCTGACGCCGTCATCCAGGTCCGGATCCCAGCCAACCGGCTGGTCCTTGAGATCCTTCCAGCGGACAAAAATGTCATAGGGGGCATCACCTTCAAGGATCAACTTGAGCTTGTTCTGGAGCCCCTCGGCAGCGCGCAGCCGATCCTCGGCACCGGCCACCCCGGAGGACACGTCCTCCCGCTGTCGGGAAATCCAAGTACCCAGAATTGTGTAGGTGAGCTTTTCCAACGTGGCCCGTGTCAGCCGGTGGTAATTCAGCAGAGCAGAGAAACCGTCCCGGCGCCCGTCCCACACCTGCCAGATAAACGGCCGGTTCTGAAATACCTTCACGTGATGCGCGAAGAACTTATCCCGCAGCCACCCCTCAACCTTCCCCGCCTGGCCTCCAGCGGCCGTCAATAAGCCATCCCGCAGCCCCGGCGACCACTCATTCCCGTAGGCGGCCGCGAGTACGTCCAGCAGTCTCTCGGCCGCACTTCGCTCCCCCGCCACCGCCGGAATGCAGACAATGCCGTCCGTATCCACCAGGTCGCCCAAACCATCGTCGGCCTGCTCCGGCCAGGCATACCCCAGCAACCGGCCGACAGCGACCTGCAACGGCTCGGCAGAACCGGCGATCCGCCCGGAGAACAGCCACTGGGTCGGGTCATCCGACCCCGGCTCGGGCAGCGGCCCGGTCGCTTCGGCAACCGCCCGCCAATGCTCCACATCGAACGGCACCTTCACCAAGGTGGAATTCGTCACCTTCATGACATCATCGATTTCCCTAACGGCCTCGTTGAACTCGGGGCTGGAGCAGAACGCCCAGATGGCCAGCAGGTCCTTGTCGTTCTTCGGCAGAATGACGGCGGTGTTGTTGTCGAACAGTTCCCCTGTATAGAGGGATACGGGCAGCTTGCCCATCTGGGAAACAGCCACTCCGCGCTTACCCCATGCGTTTTTGCCGCGCACGTAGGCGCCAGGTTCTTCGCTTAGCGCCCCTGCCCCTTTCTCCCACCAAATAATGTGCTCCCGGCCTCCATAGGGAGCAGTTTCTCGCACCGTGCTTTGCTGGTAAGCCCAATCGGGGTGAGGAAGTGTCCGCTCCCAGAAGAAACGGCCGAAGCGAGGGTAATCGGCGGTCGCAATGCCTTGAAGCCCATCTGCCTTAGCACCAAGCAAAGCAGACTTGTCGAGCAACGAGACGGTGATTCGCTGGTCGGGGTTGGCAAGTTGAGTTTCCTGCTCCAGGACCACCAACGGACCTTGGGACAGCATGAGCGCCTTCGCGTCGGGTCCAAGCGAAGATTGGGCCCGAAGACCCATGAAGCGGTGCTGTGCTGCGGCCCGGCCCGTTTGAATGATGGTAAGTACAACCTTCACCACTTCGCCGGTGATCTGCCGGAAGGCTCCATGTCCAAGACGCGCGACCGCGTGGAGTGTGCGGTTGTCCAGCAAGTCCTTGCGGAAGCGCGTGTAGGTGGTCAGCAGGGTCCAGTTTTGCGGGGAAACCGTGACCACCAGGCCGTTTTTGCCTGCAAAATCGAAACACCGCTCGAGGAAGGCGGTCGCCAGATCCCCCTTGGCGGCAGGATGATGTGCGTCGATGTAGGACTGCAAGTCGGCTGACATGAACGTCCGCATCAGGTACGGCGGATTGGTGACAACCAATGAGTACTGCCGGCTGAGCAGCTGTGCTGCCCTAGCGACGTCGTTCACGGTGTCGCCTAGGACCGTGCCACTGTCTTCTTCCTCCGCGACTGCGGTGCGGAGGGCGTTCCTAACCTTGTCCCAGTCGGTGCTTTCGAGTGTTCCGGTGCGCCCCAGCAGCGCGCCCTGTTTGGGACCGCTGACAGGATTAATGAGCGAGCCGAGGGTGTCGGCGTTGCGGAACTGGGAATGCAGCCGGGCCAAGGATCCCCGCAGGGCCTGGTCATCACCGGCAAGATCCTCCCACTCCGATCCTGCAGCGCGGACCGGGATGCCGGAGCAAGCCACGTTAGGGGTGGGCAGCTGGCGGTATCCGCCCTGTTTCCAAGCCTCGAGAACGAGGTTGAAGGTGGCCAGCTGGGTGCAGCGCGGATCGAGCTCCAGCCCAAAAAGGTTGTCGCGCAGTACCGCGTCCTGCGCTTGGGCCGGCGTCAGGGACTCCTGCTCGGCGCGCATCCGCCAGAGCATACCGAAAGCAGCAACCAGGAAGTGCCCCGAGCCGCAGCAGGGGTCCAGGACGGTCACGTCGGATGCCGCCGCCGGCCAGCTTTCGTAGGTTCCGGCGGCAGGTTCCCCATCGTCGGTCCGCCGCAGGTACTCCCATCCGTCAAGCAACGGTGACCCGGGGTTTCCGGCCGCCCACCAGGCACCCAAGGAGTTTTCCAGCAGGAAACGGACCATATAGTTTTCAGTAAAGAGCTGGGTAACAGGTGAGAGGTCCGCACCGCCGACCTTGTTCCCGGCGTCATTGACCTGCTTTTTGCGTTTGGTCTGCCAGAACTGGTAGACCCACCCCAGCGCATCCTCACACCGGAAAATGTCTTCGGGCAGCCCCATGATGATCTGTTCCAGCTTCTGGCTATCCTCCGGGGCGAAGCTGATACAAACGCACGGATCGGTGAGCCGGAACACCCCGGGAAGGGTCTCGCTGGCGAACCGGGCGGCTACCGCCCACGCGTCCGGCTCGGCCAGTTCGGGCGCGAGTTCCGCACATTCCTCGAGTGTCACGGCCATCCCGATGCCCGGATGGATCAGCAAAGCGTTGACCTCCAGGAACCGCGCAAAAAGCAAGCGGTGCCACTGCTCGTAGGCGACCTCACCCATGAGCAGAGGCAGCGGGCTGTCCCCGCCCACCCGGTCCCCGAGCTGGCGGGCCTTGGCCCTGAGCTCGCGCCGGAGGGCGCGCTCGCCGGCGTTCAGGTATGCCGGAGCCTTGTCCTGGGACACCCCCAGACGCACCACTTCGTGACGGGCGGCGGACTCTGCCGTCTCGCGTCCGGCAAGGACCGCGGCTTCGAGCAACCGCCGCTCGGAAGCCGACAGAACGCGGCCGGGAGCTGTTTGTGTCGTCAAGCTAACCTCAAATCACAATCGAAGAATGGGCGCCCAGCTCTGCGAGCAGGTACTCCCGCAGCCGCTGCATGTAGGCATCGACGTCCTCCTGTGTTGCCAGCGTCGCACCGGGGACCGACACCTTCTTCGCCTGCGGAATCAACACCCTGACAGCTTCCGCCCTGGCGTTAGAGAACCGTCCGGAGAGGGCCGCGGCCCGGTCCTGCCAATTGGCGACGGACGTGGAGTCTAGTTCATCTGCTATCTCATGCGGAGTGCCCACTGCCGGTTCAGGCTGACGTAGGAGCTGATTGTCGGCCAGTATTTGCTGTGCCGCGGCGGCGTCGAGCGACTTCCAAGTCGGGTCCGCTACCAAGGCGTTCATACCCTGTTCAAATTCAGCCGCATACCCGGCATACGCCAGTTTCACGGCGTCACGCAACCTATCCGCCAGCTCACCCACGACCGGGCCGACAAGGTCCTGATCATCCAGCAGCGACCGGTTGTCACGGATGGCCTCTAAGTGGCCGACCGCGGAAGGCACGTCGGCCAATGCTGCGGCATGGCGGGACAATCGTTCGGCTAGCAGCCATCTGCCCAGCCGGTCAGCACGCCGACCTTCAAGTTCGTCCAACAGCCCGACGAAGACCGCCACTGCTTCTGTTGACTTTGACAAGGCGGAAATGAGCTCGTTTCCCTGCAAGCCCGCCAGCCCAGCAACAGGGGCTGGCAGATGTACCGAGGGCAACGGTGCTTCCCCAGATACAGAGGCGGCACGCGACGTCAGCCGTTCGACCAGAACGGGAGCTTTGGCCGATTCCTCACCCGATACACAGCTGATCCCTGCGAGTTGGAGGGTCTTGCGGGCAGCGATCCGCTCCTGCACCCCCACAGAAACCGCTTCTCTCAAATAGCTTGCGGCGCCAACGCCGGTGCTCGGGATAGCCGACGCGATTACGTCCTTCCCGCCGACCTGCGCCCGGAGGTCACCTGAGGCCAGAAGAGCGAGCAGCGCACCATGGATAGGATCCTTCGTCCACCCGTACGGGGCTTTGGAAAACTTGGAAACAATCGACGAACCTACGGTCCACGCTGAGTTCAAGCTTTCAAGCACGAGCTTCGCAACAGGGTGCATGTTGGTTTCCCCCGTATGCCCCACTGCTTCCAGCGGCGCAGTGTTGCCGCTGCGCGCACGTTCGACGACCTTAGCCCAGGCCGGGTTATCTGCAAGTGCAAACTGCGGAAACATCCGGTCAGCGGAACGCAACGCTGCGGCTTCGACGCGGGCCTTCAACGTGGTTCCCTCAGCCACGAACCCGCCAGCTTGGACCACACTGGCCGCGCCGACGACTTCGTCCACCAGCGCATTCAGCCTGTCCTTGGCCGAGTCCCGCACGGACTCGATCGAACGCCTAGCGAGGCGCCCTTCGTCCGTGCTCGGTTGCGGACGCACTTCCACGGCCTCCTTTGCCGCGTGATAGGTGGAAAGCGCGTCCCGAAAATCCTCCGGACTAATCTGGGGCAGGTAGACTCCGACTACAGGCGATTCGGTGCCTAGGCCTTTCAGTTCATCGTGGAACTGCTTCTCAGTCATGGCCCAGCCAGTGACCACGCCTACGGGAATTGCGTCGTCACCCGCTTCAGGCAATTCACCGCGTGAAACAGCAAGCTGTCTCGGGGCCTTGGTTTGCCCCTGCATTACTCGCACGGGAACGACGGCAGAAATGGCCTCGGTCAATGCGTCCTCGCGCAGCATGGAGACTCGGCCGGAGTCACCGATCAGCGCCGCCTTCCGTGCTCGGTAGTCCTGGTCCCATTCCTGACCCTCCGGAGTCTGGATCCGGTACTCCCCGCTGATTTCCTGCAGTTTGCCTTCCTCCACCAAGATCGCCAAGATCCGGGGGACGTCCTTGCGGAGCCAGGTCCCAGACGAGGAGAGGCCCTCAACCAGCAGGTCGGCGATATGGTCGGCAGTGGGGCGTACGCCGGTGTCCTGTAACCCAGTAGCCGGCAGCAGACCGATCAGGAACACCGTTGCCAAGACACGGGCCCTAAGCGGACCGTCGTCGGAATTCAGACGTTCGTCCTCAATAAGGTTTTGGGTATCCCGAAGCAGGACCCCGCTGGACTGCATCGACCCGGAGTTAGCCTCGTAAATGTAGTCGGCACCCACGACGGTTCCCAACGGCTGGTCGGCAACGTGCTGGTTGGCCTCGTTGATTACGCGAAGCTGGGAGCGCAACTGCCCGCCCTTGCCCGATGTGTCCGCGTTCCGCAGGACTTCCGCCCAGAACTGACGCCGCGACGGCAGCAGGGGATAGTCCAGGACCAGCGAAGCATTGTCAGACTCGCGGTGCTGGATCTTTGCCCCTGCAAGCTCCCGGCTGATTTCCCCGCTGACCTCGTCCAAGGCTGCCTTGATTTCACTTGTGCGAGCCGGATCCTTCTTTAGAACGACCTGCCGCACGACGGTGTCGACGTCCTGGGTCTTGAGCTCAATCTGCACGTTGAACCTGTCGACGATCTTCTGCAGAATCTGATTGCCGGTCATCGCCGACTGCCCAGTAGCAACAACCAGCAGCTTCGAGTCAAAACGGGAGGAACAGGCTTCGACCAAATGCTGGACCCGCAGCGCCTTCCCGGCATCATCATTGATGTATTGCTGGAGTTCATCAAGAACAACCAGAGTTAGGGGAATGGCGTCCTTCTGCCCGGAAACGGTTTCAAGCACTTCGTGGACCTGGTCCACGAGTTCATCGACGGCAAGGGCCGCCTTGTCCGGAAAACTCTCCCGCAGCTGCTTCAGAAGCTCGGTTGCATCGGACGCCTGCCCCGGGTTATGCGCCAGGATCGCTCCGGCCAATGGACGCGAAACATACAAATTCCTCAGTTCAGACTCAATATCCCGGCCGTGGCTCGCCAAGGTTTCGGCGACGGCTTCGTAAAGCCCCTCCGACTTCAGCCACAGGGCACATCTGGCAGGACCAATCTTCGTCGGCAATCCCGCAGCCTGATAAAGGATAGCCAAAAAACTCAGTTCGATTTCCTCCGCCGCCCCGGCGCCCAACGTCCCGGCCGCAGACCACAGCGGGACCCCGGACCGTTTTGCCGCTGTCGTCAGTTCCGTCAGGTGGTTCGCGATCTGCGGCGAGACATGGGCCAGACCACGTGGACTGGCGCCGTCGGGCAACTCCTGGTTCGTCCACAGGTATTCAAGAACTCGAACCAAGTGCGATTTGCCGCTTCCAAAGAAGCCGCTGACCCACACGGCCGGCTGTTCAGCACGGTCCAGATGCTCCAGGTAGCCGCCCAGGATCCGATCCAGTCCTCGTTCATATTCGCCTTCACAAACGAAGCTGGTCAGCTCATATCGCAGGACACCCCACTCTGCCTCCGATTTCGGCGGCAGCAGCTTGGAGACTCCTGTGTTCGGAATGTCGCTAGTCCTTGGATCCTTGGCAAATACCTCATAGTTAACGGTCACAGTGCTTCCCTTCCCCCAGTAATTGGAATAGCCCGGTAATTCCACCCGTCCCTGGCATCTAGCAGACGATAGTTCGAGCCGGAATGGTGGCCCGGAAAGAAAACGACCAGACGTCCCCGTACAGCCGATTCCGCCGACTCTATAACCCTGCTCGCGCGGGTAAACGGGAACAACGCGCCCGCCCCCAGGACGGCGACCACGGTGTCGTCATCGACGCCCTCGCTCGTCAGGGCAGCGGTCAGCCTAGCCGTGACAAACTCATCAAAATCCTCAAGGGCCGAGCCAGACAGCAACTCCGGCTCGGCAAAGAACGCATCTGCGTACTCATGCTCGGCCATCCACTCCCCGAAGACATCCGCTAGGTCCAGGTCTACCCAGGCGTGGCCACTCTTGATCGCGCGGTGCTGGAACTCGCCCAGCTGCGCGCGGAGACGGCGTTCAATCTCCGGCTCGTAAACTACAAGCCACACCCGTTCCGCGGGGGAAATATTCCGCTTCCACGGCAGACGCACCTGACGCTCGAAAGCATCGGCGATATCCATAATGACGCTCATCGGTCCCGCCCCTCATCGCCCCGCATAAGATGCGAAAATTCAAGCTCGTCAACCCCGCCTGCCGATCGTAGCTCCAAGTAGCCCAGCCGAGACGCATCCTCCGCCATAAACCGCACATGCTCCACACTAGTGTCCAGAAGTGCCGTCCATGGCGTATTCAACAGCAGAGTGCCGCGCACCCCGGACAAGTGTCCAAGAAAGAGTGCGTACGCGGTCGCCGCCGGACGAATCTGAGCCCTTGTGCGCACCTTCCCCGACTTCCCGGAGAGGTGCCCAATTTGTTGCCATGACGATGCAGTGTTCCGGCCAACCTTGGCCAGCGTTGCAGGGCTCAAAACCTGCGGAAATACCATGCCCACCGCGTGAGCGAGATCCCCAGGTGTAACTAGTTCACCCGAGTTGCAGTCACGGACGGCGGAAAAAGAAGCTCTTAGGAACTCGTCGCGGGAGAAAGCGAGCAGCCCTGCCAACAGAGGCCGCGACTGACTGTCTTCGCCCCACAAGTCACGCATGGCACGAAACGGCAGGCAACCAACGTCAAGGGAATAGACCTCTCGGAGATGCCGGTAAACCCGGCGACGGCCCGACTCTGTCGCCCTCCCCAGCACATTGTCTTCAATGACGAGCTCAGCATAGTCGTCGACAGATGCCCTGACCGGCGCAACATTCAACAGTTCAGTCAAGTAGGAAAGACCAATGGTGTGACTCGCCGTCGTCCTGAGGTGCCGCCACACTGCATCACTGCAGTCGCCCATTACCCATTTGCGCCTTCCTACAATCGCTCCGCATGCGCGCGGTGAATTCAAAATCCAATGATATCGAGAAGGATATCGGCTATCTGCCGACGATCACCCCCAACATCTAGTCATTCTAGAGCGTGCTTCCGACACTTTTGGCCCCGACCCATGTCCGGGGCCAGCCACGGAGGTTCGTAGGACTAAGTTGCATGGTCGGTCAACCTGCTTCCTGGCCCTTCCGTGAATGTCCGCCGACACACAGAGCCCGTGATCCGTTTCGGAACCGAATTCCGCGTCACTCAACATGCCACCGCGCTTACCCGTTCGCCACCCTGGATGCTTACTGCGGCTGCTCCTTTAAATTGGCTTGTCCGGGCGAAGCTAGTCACCGCCAAGGAATGAATCAATAACTGCAGCTTCTACCCACTCGATCCATCATTGCGCTGAATTGGCACCACCGCTCGTTGCGAGTTCTTCATCGTCCATACTGTTGATGAGGTTGATGAGCTAGTCGCGAAGGGAAAACTCTAGCGGCGTCAGTGCCTGCTTGTACTCAGCGGCGAGGAAATAGGAATGGCTGTCCGGAGATCTCGGTTCTTGATCTCCGTCAGCACCTCAAGCCAGAACTTCGCGCCCGCGGCGCCGTCACCGGCCCACAGCCCGAGGATGTCGCGTTCCCCCGCAGTGGTGGTGACCCGATCGCCACGTAGACCGGCCGGTTTGTGACCTGCCCGGCCCGGACCTTGACGTGGATCGCGTCGATAAACACCACCGGGTAAACGCGGTCAAGAGGCCGGTTCTGCCACTCTGTCATCTCGCCGATGACCTCCAACAGTCGGCTCATCGTGGCCGACGGAACAACCTCGAAGGGCGGCCGCGGGCCCCGTCCGTCATTTCGCCGGTCGGAACGAGTTGGGGTTCCATGAGTCGGCGGAACGTGTCGCGCTGTAGTTCTTCGCCCATGACGGCTTGGTGCACCATGCGCAGGTCGCGGAGGGTGAAGGCTCCTGTGAGCAGGCCACCGGGATCCGGCTCTGACCTATAGGCGGCGCGGGCGCGTTCCATGGCCTTGGCGATGATAGCGGGATGGTCGTAGGGCAGGTCGGGGACACGGGCGGCCACGGGCAGGAGTTTGACGCCGTCGGTGGCGAGGGCCTGCTCGAGTTCCTCAAGTGGCACGACATCCACGTGGGCGACGGACAGGACCCAGCCGCGGGGATCGCGCCGGGGTTCATCAAAGACGTGCAGTTGCTTAGGCTGGCGCCCGGAGACGTGAGCTTTTTCGCGAAGCGAGCGGAGCACGGCGTCGGCCAGCCGCTCCCCCTCGTGCAGGAATGTCCCGGGGAGCGCCCAATCGTAGCCAGGCGCCTTGTAATGGGCGACGACCAAGATGCACAGCTCGTCTCCGGAAACTGTCAGTACCGCGGTGTCTACTGCTACCGAAGGGCGAGGGTAGTCGCTCAGGCGCTTGCCGGCGTCGTTAGTGATTGCCACAATTTCAATTAACTCATAGTTGCGCAAAGCCGCAAACTGCCCTACTCTCTATTTTGAGCAAAGACGCTCTAAAGATTCGCCGCAGGGAATGAACCTCGAAGCTGAGGTGCAAGCCGGCGGCAGATTGGGGGAATCATGAAGATCAGCACTCTGCACATCGGGGCCGGCACGCAGCTCGGCCCGCTCACGCTCTTCCCGCTCTGGACTGAGGGCCGTGGCGCTGTCGGCCTCACGACGGGAGCGGCCGCCAACCTCCAGGTGACGGAGCTGGCCTCCGGCCCGCAGGTTTCCAAGCTGACCGTCACGAACCGCGACACCAAGCCGGTGCTGCTGCTCGAGGGCGAGCTGCTGGAGGGCGGCCACCAGCACCGGGTCTGCGCACGGGACGCGATCCTGGCGCCAGGCGAAACCCGCGACATCGACACGTACTGCGTGGAGCAGGGCCGCTGGGGCGGAGCCTCAGTCCACGGCCGGTCCGCCCGGCGGGCGCCGCTGAATGTCCGGGCGGAGCTGAACCGTGCCGCCCGCGGACAGCAAACGCAGGGCCGGGTCTGGCAGCGGGTGGCTCGCTACCAGGGCCTGCACACGATCTCCGGTTCCGGCTCGCTGGTTGAGCATCTGGATGCCGGCACGCGCCACGCAGGTCTCGACCTGGCCAAGCTGCCGCGCCCGATCGAAGGCCAGCGCGGCGTCGTCGTTGGTTTTGGCGGCAAGGCCCTGATGCTGGAGCTCTTCGGCAGCCACAAGCTGTTTGTGCAGCACTACCGGTCGCTGGTGGAAGCGGCGTGGCTGGACATCCAGCTCTTCGCCGGCAATGTACCCAGCATCAAGACACCGGCACAGTCCGCCCGCGACCTCGCGGTCCGGCTGGCCGAGCTCGGCACCCGGCTGGACGGCACGGCCATCACCACAGGCGACGGCCGTGTGACCGCGAGCGGCATCGCCTGGGCGCCGCCGAAGCGGATGCCGGCGCTGGCGCACCTGAGCAGCTGGGACACGCACCATCCCATGATGGCGATCTGACCGCCGCCGCTCCACCTCATCCGCAATACTTCACTCATCACTTCGCGCCCCTTGGAGGCCTTATGAACCTGAACTCTTTGCAGAATGACCGCGCCGCCGGCGTCCTCGTCACCCTTGCCGCCGGCGATGCCCTCGGTGCCGGCTACGAATTCGGCCCGGCCCTGCCGGACACCGCCGACGTCAGTATGAAGGGCGGCGGACCGTTCGGCTTCGCCCCCGCCGAGTGGACGGACGATACGTCCATGGCGATCGTCATCGCCGAAGCCCTGCTCGAGGCCGCCGGCGAGGGCCGGAGCCTGGATGAACGGACCAAGGGTGCGATGGCGCAGGCATGGTCCGACTGGGCACGCGGCGCGAAGGACGTTGGCGTGCAGACTCGTGCCGTGCTGGGGCGGGCCGGCGCCGCCGTTACCGCGGAGGGACGGAGTACGATCACGGCGGCGGATGCCTACGCCGCGTCCGAACAGGTGCACCGCTCCACCGGACGCTCCGGCGGCAACGGCTCGCTCATGCGCACCGCTCCCCTGGCGCTGGCCTACCTCGGCCGGCCCGAGCGGGATCTGTTCGACGCCGCCCTGGAGGTCAGCGCCCTGACCCACTTCGACCCCGAGGCCGGCGAGGCCTGCGCGCTCTGGTGCCTGGCCATCCGTCACGCCGTGCTTACCGGCGAACTCGATGTCCGTGCCGGGCTGCCGTTTCTGACAAAGGAGCGGGCCGCAGTGTGGGCCGTGCGAATCGAGACAGCCGAGGCCAAGCTCCCGCGGGACTTTTCCCACAACGGCTGGGTGGTCGAGGCATTCCAAGCAGCGTGGTCGGCAATTACGACGACGGCGGGCGCGGCTTCCGGTCCGGCGCACCTGCGTGCCGCTTTGGAAGCGGCTGTCCGTGGCGGCAACGATACCGATACCGTCGCCTCGATCGCCGGCGGGCTGCTCGGTGCTGCGTACGGCTTTACCGCTGTGCCGTTCGAATGGCGGCGGAAGCTGCACGGCTGGCCCGGGTACAAGGCGCGTGATCTGCAGCGGCTGGCCCTGCAGCTGGCCCGCGGCGAAGGGCGAACCGAAGGCCACTGGCCGGACCTGCCGGTCTTCGACAACTCCACGTACATCAGCCCGACGCGGACCGACGTCGTCGAGCACCCGCTCGATTCCGACGTGCTCCTCGGCGGGGCCCCGGCCCTGTCCCGGAACGACTACGACGCCGTCGTATCCCTCTCCCGCGTCGGCACCGCCGAAACGCACGTCGACGCATCTGACCACGCTGCCTTCTGGCTGCTGGACGAAGCCGGCGCTGAATCCAACGCGCATCTGGAATACGTGCTCCAGGAAGCCGCTGCCGCCGTCGCGCTCTTCCGCTCCGAAGGCAAGCGCGTGCTGCTGCACTGCGTCCGGATGGAAAGCCGCACCCCCACCGTCGCCGCCCTCTACGGCGCGCTCCTCACTGGCATGACTCCAGAGGAAGCCCTCGACAAGGTCCGCGAGGTCCTCCCGCACGCCAACCCGAACCCCGGCTTCCGCCAAGCGCTGCGCCGCCTCTCGTGAGTTGGGCAATGACTCGATCGACTTGCGGCGGGCGGTACGCGGCGCGGTGTTCAGCGTAAGAATTTATACCCCGCTAAAGTGCTCAAAGGGCTCTCGTTATCACAAATAGTGAAATCGGTCGCACTGTTCGGCGGCGCGCTTGCCGCCTTCCGTATACTCGCAAGATTTAGAGAGGGGTAGCTATGGCTAACACGACCGATGAGACGACGCCTACCGCTGAGGAGACGCCGCCCGTCGAAGCAGAGGAGACGGCGAGCACTGTTGGGGATACGCGACACGCTGACGAGACACCCACCACTGCCACAGAGAAGGCGTCCGCACAGCTACTGAAGCTGGTTGACAACGTGATCGACAAGGGTGTTGGTCCATTGACGGGATCGATTGCATGGGCGGAGGATCGACTCTCCCGCATACAAGGGGACCGGTATGAACCCAGCGCCGACCCAACACGGAAAATCCGGCCGGACGAGCAAGAGGATATCGAAAAGGCCATCAAGAGGCTGATCGTCGAATCCGTTGAGGCTGCCGGTGTCAACGGCTTTGTGACCGGGCTCGGTGGGTTCATTGCAATGCCGGTGACAGTACCCGCTAATATGGCGGGCGCACTCGTGATCAATGCACGGCTCGCCGCCGCGATCGCCTACCTACGTGGATATGATCCCAAGGATCCGCACGTACGAACCGTGGCCACGCTCATCGCGGTGGGCTCGAACGCCCAGCAAATCGGGAAGGTAATCGGCATCAAGGTTGGCCAGAAGGTGGCCATGCAGGCAATCAAGAGGCTCCCGATCGTGGTGATTCGCGAGATCAATAAGAAGGCCGGTTTCATGCTCTTGGCCAAGTACGGCTCGAAGCGTGCGCTCGTTACCTTAGCGAAGGGCGTACCGCTGGTCGGAGGGGTGATCGGCGGTGCTGTGGACGCGACCATGACGAGCGTGATCGGCCGCACTGCGAGAGCGATGTTCCCCGTCGACTGACGGTTCGCTTTAGGGCAGCCACCATCGCCCATGCGCCACGCGTCCCGGCTACTCGGCAGTCTCAGGTAGCCGGGGCGAGGCCCCGCGCCCTCTAAAGATCGGGGTCTTCCGGCATAGACATGCTCGTACTTACCATCTGAAGACCCAGGCCTGACCGAGCGGCGTATCTCCGGAATCCGACCCAGGGCTGAAGTCGCACTACTCGAGCGAGTCTCCATTTACCGTGGCCAACTGCAAAAACTGTCAGAGGCAACCTCTACCGTAAAAAGTGGGGGCAGGCATCCGCTGCCACGACTGAATTGCGGACATTCTTGGGGGGAATTATGAGCGACGGTTACGCCATCTTCGATACGGGTAACGAGCAGCGGGACCCGGTCCGGCTCCGGCTAGGACACAGCAAGAAGATGGAAATCATCCGAGGCCTGCGCGCAGCTGGCCTGCGGTCCAAGGGAGCCGTGCTGGACTTCCTGATGAAGACCACCGGGCGGCCGATCGCAAACCTGACCGAGCTCTATGACATCGAGGCGGCCAAGATTCTGACTGAACTTCATCGGATCAGCCGCCGGACAACTTTGCATATCTAACAAGGGAGCACCACAACCAACACCAATTACCAGGCCGAGGAGGTCGTTATGCAGTTTCCAGTTCCAGTTCCACCCGTCCGACGCTTCATCAGCGCTGCCGACGCACTCACCAGCCGTAGCGGAATCTCCGTCCACACGGAGTACCGCCGAGGCCACTTCCTCTGGGCAGCCGTCCGGACAGCGGGCGAACATGTCGCCGGAATCCGCTCCGGGTCGGTCATTACCGAGTCTGTCAACGGCAGCCAACATGCGCTGCTGAAGGCAATTTGCGACGCCGTTCGGCAGCTTCAGTGCGGCACCTCCGCCGACGTTTTCTGCCTCAGTGAGGATCAGGCGGAATCACTGCGACTGCTCGGCATCGACGTTTCGGCTCTGTATCCTCCGGCGCCTGCTGTCTTGGCGTTGCAGGAGGCAATCAATGCGCGGGTCCAGGAGCTCTTCGCCAGGCTGGAGATCGCGACTGATGCCTCCCGCGGCCAGCGTTCCCGCTGGGTTGGGCATGGCTGGGTCCTAGTGTTTCCGGATGGAATGAAGCCGTCCCTCGGACACAAGGCCATGGATGGTGGCAGTGTGTTGGAGGGCGAGCTCCGGGCTATCCGACTGGCCCTGCTTGCGGCCCGAAATATTTACGTAGGCGCCTTGGACGGACGCAGCGCCGTCACCGTCAGCTCGGACAGCCAGCTTGCGCTGCGTATGATCAACCAGCCCGGCTTCGAGCCACCCTCCGCCAACGGGCGCTGCGCCAACGAAGTCCTGCGCATCCGAGGACTCGTCCGCTGCGCCAACGTGGATTTCAGATGGGTCAAGGGCCACGCCGACAACATGCCCAACATCTACGCGGACCGCTTGGCTGTGCTCTCGAGGCGCTGCCAGGAAGCCGGCCTCTCCGACGAAGAGACGTCACGGCTAGCGGCCGGAGTACGCGAAGAAGCCCGCAACCAGCTGCTCGGCTCAGCCCTGGCCTTGGCCGCCTAGAAAGAACCACTGCTTGCAGGCCTCACGAATCCTGTCGGAGCCGGCTGATAAATAGTCCTCATGGAACGGCCGGCAGCCGCTGCCCTTTCAACCTTATTCCCGACTTTAGGAGAATAGATGACCCTAACCCTTCCGCCGGCATTGACCGGCGCAGCCGGCTCAAAGCCGGTTGCAGCTACAGTACCGCAGCAGCAGCTCACCCAGGACGAGCGCAACGCACTCTGGGTCGAGCGGTACATCGATGGCGAGACATTGGAAGCCATTGGCATTGATTACGGCGTTACCCGCGAACGCGTCCGGCAGGTAATCACGAAACTCGGCGGTAGCCTTGCACAGGAATCCCGGCAGAAACGGATCGAAGCACGGCAGGCACATGCACAGGCCCGTGCCGATGAGTTCATCGGACGATACGGCGACATTGCGCGGCAGATTGCAGCCCAAGGCTGCACACGTTCCCAGACCATCAACCGGCTGAAGTACGTCTTCCCAGAAATGGACGAGGATTTCGCTGAGACCGTGCTCCGCGAATCCGACATCGTGTTCGACCATGGCGCTCAAAACATCTTCTCGGATGCCATTATCAAGGCCGGTGTCTACTATCTCGTCGGTGCCGAACTCGGGCTGGCGCCGGAACCGGAATACACCGCGGTCCATCTGGACCTTGAGCTCATGGAGGAGCTCGCCGGGATCCTACAGGGCGGCACAGCCAGCGACGAGGACATAGCGACAATCCTCGGGGTCATTGGTGCCGCACATCGCCACGTCGCAGAGAATCCAACGACGACGATCACCGGCGCGCGCTATGAAGAGTTGCGCGACGAGCTGGTACCCGCGCTCGGCTGGGAGTCCCGCAAAGGCTCGACGCCTTGGCCTCCCACTCGCCAGACACTGATGGGCCGATACAAACTGTGGAACACAGCGCTCGAGTCCATGGGACTCGCAACCGCCGCGCTCGGCCGCGCACCCGGACTGGTCAAGTTCGACGAGGAGGATTACCAAGCGGCCATCGACTCGTTCGCGCAAGCCATGCACAACCAGGGTCTGCATCCGAGCATTGAGCGATACGAGAACTGGCTAGCCGCTACCAAATCCTCCGGAGTGGAGCGCCCTTCCGGTTCATCGGTCCGCAACTTCTTCGGCGGCTGGTCGGCGGCTGTTCGCGCTGCTGCGGTCGAGCTGTCTAAACATGGGAAGGAGAACTGATGAACGGCGATTTGAGGAACAGTCCCATATGGCAGTGCGTCATCGAACTGCATCGTCAGGGCGTTTCCCTAGATCGAGTTTCAAAGGCGCTGCGCATTCCTGCGGAGGAAATTGCTCGAGCCATAGGCACGTGGACGGGAGTGGAGTGCAAACGTCCCAAGGTAGCGAAGGACGGCACAACGATCTGCCCCCGCTGCGCCAAAGAAGCCTGGCCGGTTCGCTTCGGCATGTGGATCCCAGAGCGGGACAAGCCGGCGCCGAAAGCCGTCATGGCAGGATGCGTCATCGGTCCTGACGCCCCCGAATGGGCCTGCCAAAACGACGGCTGCGGCTACAACTGGCGCGTCGACACGCACAGCACGACGGGCATTCCTGATCGCCTCGCCCTAATGCAACTGCGCCATGAGGGCTTGTCGCTCGAGGACATCGCCGAACTATACGACGTCGAGCTGACGGCAGTGAATGCTGCTCTGCACGACTCACCGGGATTGGAACACGGCCAATAGAAATCTGCAGTTGGGGGAACTGAATGGCAGGCCATCAACCGGACGTAAACAACTATGCGGAAACGCGGCAGCGGCTGGATTCCGCTTTAGAGTCCATCGAGCATTCAGCGGAAAGTCTCGGGCCAGCGCTGGACATCGCGCTGAAGGTCTCGCAGCACTATCGGGAGATTGTCGCCGGCTACCAGGACTGCCTTCACAAATTGCTCGCTGCCAACACTTCCGATCCGCGCGTCACCGGTCTCATCGAAACCGGTAAGGCGATGCTGGCTACAGCTGAGCGGAATCGGGACTACTGGAAGACGCAACTCCGCCGCGAACAGGGACGCCAGAACAAACTCAACGCCGTACGCAATGAGCTAGTCCAAGCCAGGAACCGTCTCGACGTAGCTCAGAAGCTCATGGAGGGACAAGCCCATTTGGCTTCGCTCGCAGCACTCGGCGAACCGCTGCCCACCGCACAGGCGCGGGAGATGCCAGAGTTTCGCGAAGCCTTGCAGTTGGCCCGCGAGGCAGAGGCCCTAGCTGAGTTAAAGGAGTGGCGATGACGAAGAGCGCCGGCAGTAGCGGTGAGCGGTCCTGCGACTCTTCCATTAATGTCGAAGTGACGAAACGGACCACGGGCGGCTGCCTATTGGGGTTCGCCGTGCTGACTTCCCTGTTATGGCTGATCATCGCCTCCGTGAGCGGCGGCAACTCCGGCGCAGCCCTTGCCGTATTCCTGCTCGTGCTGCTGTCCTCGGTTCCAATCCGCCTCGCGCTACGCCGGAAATCCATTGACCGAATCCAAGCGGCCGTCAACGATGCCCTGGCCCGGGAATTGCACACCCACGTGCGAGTCAGCCGAAAGCAGGCGGACAGGCTACACGACTGCCTGGTCACGAAGATCGAAGACGGCAACCAGAGCTACAAGTTCGTAGCGAAGGATCCACAGCCTGGAACCGCGGACAGTAACGCCATCAGCACAGACTTCGTCGTGACCATCACCGCGAAACACGGCGATCTCGGCCTGGCTGCCTATCAGGACATGGCCCGAGCCGTGCTGGAATCCCTCAGATAGACCAGACCCTTGGCCCGAGGTTGTGATGGAACGGGTGCGCCCTGCCGAGGTCATGGACGGGATCGTCTCCTTCCCGCGGTGTGGTCAGGAGGCATGGCCGGATGCGTCGTCGGAGGCGACGACCCGGAGTAGATCTGCATGAATGAGGACTGTGGCTACGAATGGCGAGTGCAGACAGCCGATGACTAGGGTCGGGACGCGAGCGTACTCCTGTACCTTGCGAAAGGAATCAAGTGACCGACAATCTAAATCATCCGGGCGATGCATTCATGTCCCGGGAGGAAGAGACCGAAATCGAGACTCTCGCCGTCCTAGGGCATGCGGAGACGACGACAGACCAGCTGCTCGAAAAGTACGGGCTCCTGCTGGAGCTCCAGAAAACCCGCCCTCAGGACGTTCCTCCTGGCGCGCACAACGCGCTCAATGAGAAGCTCCAAGAGCACGTCGAATGGATGAAGCCATACAGGCTGGTCCCCGACGAGGACGCTCCCCGCCCGAGCTGATGCGCCACCGCCTCCGGACTGCGTGGCCTGCCTGGAGCAAGGAGCGGGCCACGGTACGGTGGAAGCACATGAGCCGGGCTGGACTTCCGGCCGTCAGGAGCGGGGGGTCGAAAATGCGGTGCATTCCGGAGGAGCCGGAGTTCAGCGAGGGGCAGACGGCGGAGAAGGCCGTCTGGGAGAAGCTGCGCCGTTGTCTGCCTGACGGCGTCATCCTGGCCCACTCGGTGCAGGTCCGGCACGGACGGGCCGAGCACGAGATCGACCTGCTTGTGCTGTGGCCCGGAGTCGGGCTGGCCGCGGTCGAAGTCAAAGGCGGGCTCGTCAGCATCGAAAACGGGCAGTGGTACCAGTCCGGTGGCAAGGAAGGCAGGCGCCGGATCCAGAGTCCGGTCGCCCAGTCGCAGAGTTCGGCCCACGCCTTCAAGGCGTGGATTGGCGACCAACTCGGCACTCCCCTGACCAGCCGCTTCGCCTACATGGTGTGCCTGCCCTACACGCACGTGCCCGCAGACTGGACCATGGCCGGGTGCCCGCGCTCCCTAATTCTGGACGAAAGAGATCTGACTGACCCTGCCGAACAAATCCGGCGCGCCATCGAGCAGGAAGGCAGCGGCGCCAGCCAGCTGACGCCGTCGTACGCCAACCGCGTGGCCGCCAAGCTCTCCGGCACGCTGCAGCCCGACGACGGACCGCGCCTGAGCAGCCAGGAGCAGGAAGACGATCAGGAGCGCCTGACTGCACAGCAGGCAGTTCTGCTATCGGCTACGAGGGACATTCCGCGCATCCGGTTCTCCGGCGGGGCAGGCAGTGGCAAAACCTGGTTGGCGGTGGAGAAGGCCCGGCGGTTGTGCCGCCAGGGCAAGCGCGTAGGCCTCTTTTGCTACAACAAGGGCCTCGGCCAGTACCTCCAGCACCAGGTGTCCGGTTGGCGGCATGCCAAGCCGGTGTTCACCGGCGAGTTCCACGAATATGTCCGCTCTCTTGGAGTTCCGGACGGCCAGGGCCAAGCCTACTTCGACGAGGAGATGCCGCGCCTGCTCAGGGAAGCCGCCGCCCTGCTGCCGGAACGGGACAAGCTCGACGCCGTCGTCGTCGATGAAGCCCAGGATTTCGCACCGCTGTGGTGGGAGGCGTTGCTGGCCTGCCTGAATGATCCTGCGTCCGGCGAGGTCTACGCCTTCATGGACGACCAGCAGGATGTCTACCGGCGCTGGGACGAGGCCGCCGTCGGCGCCGCCTTGGGCGCGGTGGATCTGGTGCCGATCCGGATCGACGACAATCTGCGCAACACCCGGCGCATCGCGGAAACCTTCGGCGTGTTCGTCGGCGAGTCCTTCAAGCCAAAGGGAAGCACCGGACTACCAGTGCGGTTCGTCAGCTGCGCTACCGAGGACGCGCTGGATGTGGCCGGGGACTGCGTGGACGCGCTCATCGGCGAGGGCTGGGCCAACAACCAGATCGCCCTGCTGACCACCCGGAGCCGGCATCCCGAGCACCAACGGCATTTCGACGATGGGACCGTCCCCGAGTACTGGAGGGAATTCCATGCCAACGAGGCCGAGTTCTACGGGCACGTGCTGGGGTTCAAGGGTTTGGAACGCTCGGTGGTTGTCCTATGCGTCAACGGGTTCAAGGAAGCCGCCCGCGCGCCGGAGCAGCTGTATGTCGGGCTCTCCCGGGCGCGCAGCCTGCTGGTCGTCGTCGGCGACCCGGCCCTGCTCGAGAAGGCAGGTGGAGCGCGGCTCGCCGCCGAACTGAAGCGCGCCGAGGACTGGGACCCACATATGGAACCCGCTGCCGACATGGCGGCCGGGTAGGAGCAGGCGGC
The DNA here is from genome assembly GCF_000328305.2 of Arthrobacter crystallopoietes BAB-32. Lineage (GTDB taxonomy): Bacteria > Actinomycetota > Actinomycetes > Actinomycetales > Micrococcaceae > Crystallibacter > Crystallibacter crystallopoietes_A. Next base: position 27,674 of record NZ_ANPE02000074.1, read on the forward strand.
CCTCAGCGGTTATCCGGTGGCTGAGCTGCCGGTTGAGGTGAAGCAGGAATTTCGTCCGGGCCGAGGTGCGCACCACGGCGCGAACGTTTTCCGAGATTTCGCGATCACTGACCGTCGTGTCGCAGGCCGTCAAAGACCATGGCGGCTGCCGCAAGCGCATAGAGTTAGTGATCTGGCCGATTTTTTTGGGGGGAAGTTGGGGAACCGCACGCTGCTGTCCGTGCCCGAGGCGCTAGCCGAGCTCACTGAGATGGTGGGAACAGCCCAGGCAGAGAATCCGTTCGCACCTGTCACCGTCGTCGTCCCGTCCCATGCCTCCGGCCTGGACGTGGAACACTACTTGGGCCGCACGCTCAACGACGGTCGCGGCAGCGTGTCGGTCCGCACGTTCACCCTCCGGGACCTTGCCCTAGAGCTGATCGCCTTGGGCAACTTGGCCGATGGCCGCATTCCGCTGCCGCCGATGCTGCGTGAAGGAGCCATCAGCTCCGTCCTGGCCGTCGACCCGGGACTCTTCGCCGACGTCGCGGACCAGCCCGCCACTGCACGTGCTATTGCGCGCACCGCCATGGTCCTCGACGCCGTCGATGAGCCGGGTGACATCAAACTTCCCGCTCTTGTCAATGAAGTGCTGCGGGTGCACGGAAAGGCCGCGGCCGCCTTGACCACCGGCTGGCTGACCGGCAACGAGCTCTTCGCCCTGGCGCAGAAGGCCCTGCTGGACCCGGCAGTCATCCGCCGGTTCGGCGTCGTCGTCGGGTTCATGCTGCCGCCGGAAGATGATCCGGCCGGCGGGCAGTTTGGGGCCATGTTGGAGGAACGAACCGGGATGGCGGTCCTGCGGGCTGCTGGTGCACTGACTCCGGATACCACCGTCTATACGACCTCTGATGCCGATGACGAGGCACGGGCCGTAGTGCGGCTGGTCGCCGAACGGATTAACTCCGAAACGCCGGGGCACCGCATCGGCATCTTCTACTCCGCGGCCGACCCCTACCGCGGGTTGCTCGCCCAGCGTCTGACCGAGGCCGGAATTACCTACGTTGGCGCCGACGCTCACCAGCTGAGCGATACACCCATGGCCCGCGGTCTGCTGCGGTTGCTGAGACTCGATCCGCTCGATCCGGACCTGCGGCTGATCCTCAACGTTCTCGCCGAAGGAACGCTGGTGTGGAAGGACAGGACGCTTCCAAGCAGCGCCACGTGCGAAAGGCTGTACACCGCTCCACCGGATGAGGATGGGGATCCCGACGCTGAGCCGCCAAGCCACCTCCTTCGGCAACGCGAGAACCTGCTACTTTTCCGCGAGTTCGTGTCGGAGCTATCCGATCAGGTGGACCGGATCTTCCTGGCCGAATCATGGACAGAGGCTGCGGCAAAGCTGGAAGAGCTGATCGACGGATTCATGGGGCCGCGCTCTGAGCAAGAACGCCCGGAACTCAGCGCCGCCCGCGGGCAGGTCTCCGATATCGTCGGGGAACTGAAACTCCTGCAGGGCATTGCGCCCGCACCTTCTGCCGCGTCGCTCCGAAGCGTCCTGGAGGGAGCCATCGCCGCCAAGGGCGGTTGGAAGGGTAGGAGCGGCACCGGCGTTGTGCTGGGCGCGTACGCGGACGGCATCGGCCGGGACCTGGACGCGGTCTATATCGTCGGCGCTGCCGAAGGATTGGCTCCGGCGCGGATCAAGGAGGATCCGCTGCTCCCAGACTCGGTCCGGCGGCAACTCGGTCCGGGCCTGCCCACCGTCGAAGACCGGGCGGTCACGAAAAAGGAACAGTTCTTCGCTCTTCTGGCCACCGGCGCGGAACAGGTCATCACCAGTCCCCGCGGAAACCTGCGCGGCGGAGGAGCCTACCAGCTCTCCCGCTGGATCACCACCGATGTGCCGGAAGGCTGGCGACCGACGGCGCTACCTTCGTACGCCCATGGCGTCGCCACCGGTGCGCCGACTGTGGGCGGCCTGGTGCCGACTGCGCAGGAATGGCGGCTCCGCCGCTGCCTGGAGTCCAACGCCGGACCTGGCATGCTCGCCGACGATGCGGTGCTGCTCGGCTCACTTGAGGTCCGCCGGCACCGCCGCGACGGGGTGTTCTCCCGGTTCAATGGCAATCTGTCCGGCCGCACAGGCCTCGTGGATCCGGACAAGGCCATGTCCCCCACGCGGCTGGAGGACTGGGTGGACAGCCCGCTGGCCTATTTCCTGCGCCGCATCCTCAAGGTTGAGCTCTTCGAGGATGTGGCCCTTGAGGTCCAGATCGGCAGGTTGCAGAGGGGAACACTGCTGCACGCCGTGCTCGAGGACTTCGTGGGCGAGGCTACGAGCGGCGGCTTGGTGCCGTCGTCAGCCCGGCTTATGGAACTGGCGCAGGCCGCGTTCGAACGGGAGGCCAATCCGGCGTGGCTGGGCTATCTCTGGGAGCGGGACATGGCCGCCATGCGGCAGAACCTGCTCGCCGTCTTCACCGCCGATCAGGATCGGCAGTCCGCAGGCTGGAAATATTTAGCCGCGGAGGCGAGCTTCGGCCCGCAGGAACACGGGCACGCCTATCCCCCAGCGGAGCTTGAGTTGGCGGATGGCTCGACCGTGCGGTTCCTCGGCAAGGTGGACCGCATTGACCGCGACGCCAACGGCCGGATCAAGGTCATTGACTACAAGTCCGGCAGCGATAAGAAGTACGGAGACCTGAGCCCGACCAACCCGACTGCCGGGGAACCCGCTTCCAGCTTCCCGTGTACGGTCTCTTTGCCCGACGGCTGAGCGAAATCCCAGCCGTCGAGGTTGAAGCCGAATATTGGTTCATCTCCCTGCCCTTCGGAGAAACCAGGAGAGGCTATGCCGTTACTAACGAGGTCATTGAGACCCTCCGCGCGGACGCTACGCGTGTCATCACCGCGATGCGCCGAGGATACTTCCCGCCCAAGCCGGAATCGGGCCAGTTCGCCAGCTTCTCGACGATGATGGGCCGGGACGGGATGCAGCAGGCCTGGCACGGTGTGTCTGGCGCGGAGGAACTGCGGGACATCGCCGCACTGCTTGGGGGAGAGAAATGATGAATACTGTGGATGTCCCAGCGCTGATTGATCAGCCAAGCCGGGACCTGATTGTGTCCGGGCTGGACTCCACCGTCTTCGTGGAGGCCGGCGCCGGCAGCGGGAAGACGCGCGAAATGGTCGAACGCATCATCGCGCTGGTGGACAGCGGCGTCGAGCTCAAGAATCTGGCCGCGATAACCTTCACGGAAAAGGCAGCCGGCGAGCTCCGGGACCGTGTCCACAAACGGCTCCGCGAAGCCGAGCCAACCGACCTCCGGCAAGCGGCGCTGGACCAGCTCGACACGGCAGCTATCGGCACCATCCATTCCTTCGCGGCCAGGATCCTAAGTGAGCATCCGATCGAGGCCGGGGTTCCTCCGCTGATCACCGTGGTGGACGAGCTGCGGTCGCAGATCGCCTTCACCCAGCGTTGGGAGAAAGCCCGGAAACTGATCTTCGACCAGCCCGAGACCGAGCGGGCGCTGCGGGTGCTCTTGGCCGGTGGGCTCAGCCTAGATGGCCTGAGAAACGTTGCGAAGCAGCTGGATGCCAACTGGGATCGGTTGGAAGACAACCCGCCGCAGCGCCGGCACGTCCCGCAGTTGGACGTCACCGGGATTCTGCGGCAGGCCGGGGAAATCGTCATGGCCAAGTCCTCCTGCAGCGACCCCAACGACGGGTTGTTCATCCGGCTTGCCGGATTGGAGGACTGGCACCGGCGGCTGGCCCACGCCACTGAGCTGGATGTTCAGCAACTGCAGCTGGCCGTGCTGGACGATCTGCCATCCACCAAAGTCTCGAGGACGGGCAACAAGGGCAACTGGCCGGACGTCGGCAGTCTCCGCGCTTCCATCATCGAACTCGGCGAAGCCGTGACCGAAACCCGCGAAAGGCTCATCTCCCCCGCGGCCGAGACCGTGGCCGCTGCCATTGCTGAGGCGTTGCTCGTCGCGGCGAGGGAACGCCAGCGCACGGGTGAACTGGAGTACAGCGATCTGCTGGTCCATGCCCGGGACCTGCTCATCGGCGAGGACAAGCGGGAGGTCCAGGCCGCCCTCCATGACCGCTACCGCGTCATCATGCTCGACGAGTTCCAGGACACGGACCCCATCCAGGCGGAAATCGCGGTGCGAATCGCGGCCTCCGAGGTCTGCGGCCGCCAAGGCTGGGAGTCATTGACGGTACCGCCCGGCCGGCTGTTCATGGTTGGGGACCCGAAGCAGTCGATCTACCGCTTCCGCCGCGCCGATATTGCCACCTATTTGCAATCTCTGGGACGGGCGAAGTCGGATCCCGGTTCAAAGATCTCCGAGTTGAAGACGAACTTCCGGTCCACCGGAAAACTCCTGGACTGGGTGAACGCCACCTTCAGCAAGCTGATCGAGGCCAACGGGACCTTGCAGCCGGACTACTCCAGCCTTGTGCCCGACCCTGCACGGCCGGAATGGCAGGATGGGCACGGACCCGCCGTCGCCGTCGTCGGCCGCGATGGCGCTGTCCCCGGTGCGGATGGCAAGGCCAGCCCCAACGAAGTCCGCCGGCAAGAAGCAGAGGCGGTCGCCGGAGCCATCCTGGTGGCGACGGGCCAAACGGATTCGCCTGGCTGGCTGAAGCAGGCGGGTCGTGGCGGGCAGTTCGCCATGTCCGCGGTTGAGCTGAAGGACGTCTGCATCCTCCTTCCCACCCGCACTCCCCTTCCGGCCATCGAGGATGCCTTGGACCGGGCCGGTATTGAGTACCGCGCGGAGGCCTCCTCGCTGGTCTACTCCACACAGGAGGTCACAGACCTGCTGCTCGCGCTGCAGGCCTTGGCCAACACCGCAGACGAGGCCGCTCTGGTGCTGACCCTGCGCACCCCGTTGTTCGCCTGCGGCGACGATGACCTCTTCGACTGGAAGCAGGCCGGCGGGGCGTGGAACATCTTCGCCCCCGCGCCCGAAACCCAGAAGGACACCCCCGTTGCGCGGGCCATGCAATACCTATCGGCGCTGGCCCGGGAGCTTCCTCTGCTGTCCCCGGGCGAATTGCTCGACCGCTTGGTGATCGACCGCAGGGTCCTGGAGGCGGCAACGGACACGCCCCGTTACCGGGACGTCTGGCGCCGTATCCGTTTTGTCATCGACCAGGCCCGGGCATGGAGTGAGGCCACCCATGGAGGTCTGCGGGACTACTTAGTTTGGACCACTGCCCAGCTGGAGGAGAACTCGCGCGTCAAGGAATCAGTGGTCCCGGAGACGGACGCACAGGCCGTGCGGATCATGACGATCCATGCCTCCAAGGGCCTGGAGTTTCCGGTGGTCATTCTGGCCGGCGCCGGGCACCAGCCAAAATCCGACACGTTTCCTGCCGTCTGGGACGCCGCTGGGGCTCCTCATGTCAGTTTCGGGGCGGGGCTCGCATCTGCCGGCCATTTCGAGGCCGCTGAGGCGGAGAAAGAATTCCTGGCAGAGGAGAAGCTGCGCCTGCTCTACGTGGCCTGTACCCGGGCCGAGAGCCACTTGGTCGTGTCACTATTTACGTCAGGAAAAAGACACGGCCTGATAGTCCCGCTGGCCAAGCTGGAAGAAGCCCGGGCAACGCCGGACCTTCGCCTGCCCGACGAGATTTTCACAGGGGCGGAAATCAAGGTCGAGGTTACCGGCGTCGACTCTTTCGAAGAATGGAAGCTGGAATCGAGGCGGTGGCAGGAGCTCTCCGCTCTCCAGTCCCGCACTTCCGTGACTGCGCTGGCCAAGTCCGCCGGCAGCACGATGCCTGTCGGGTACGGACTGGAGAAAATACCGCTGTATGTCGCGGTGGAGGACGAGGGCGACCGGCCCCTTGGTTTTGCAGGAGCCCTAGGCGAGCACGGCACGGAGTTCGGCTCGGCGCTCCACCGGTTGCTCGAGCTCAGCGGTCTGCAGGAAACCGAGTCTTTCGGCCAGCTCGCCGAGCAGACCGCTGCGCTGTATGGTATGGAGGATGCCCTGGGTCTGGCCGACCGGGCGCGGTCGGCGCTGAACAGCGAGCCGGTCCGGTCCGCTTCCACGCGCGAACACTGGCTGGAGCTGCCTGTCGTTTACCCCAGCGGTTCGATGACCGTCGAAGGCATCATCGACCTGATGTACCGCAAAGACGACGGCAAGCTGGTCATCGCGGATTTCAAGACCGATCTGGGAGTCACGGAAGAACGGCTGGCTGCCTATTGGAACCAGCTGACGACTTATGCGGCCATGATCAATAAGATCACCGGCGAGAAAGTCAGCGACCTTGCACTAATATTCTGCCGTTCCAGTGAAGCCGATGTTCGGAAAAGGTTGCTGGCATAACTCGGCGTGACTATATGGCGGAAGTAGATCTCCTGGTTTCTGCCGCAATCTCTTTCGCGATGAACCCCGATGGCAGGGCTGGGCCACGTCCAGCCCTGCCAGGAGCGGCGACGATGCTGCCGGTCGAATAATACTTGGTGCCGTTCATGCGGAAGCCGCCGGTGCTGAGTTCAAATCCGGGGTGACCTTGATGATGACGTCACAGATCTTGGAGCTGCCGACCTCGGTCCACGAGTTGCCGGCAATTTCCCCTATGACGAAACGCTCCAGCCAGACCGCGCGCTGCGGGCCCAAAGAAACCAACTCCCTCCGGCAAGGCCGGAATGGATTTGCCAGGTGACCCACTTGCGAATCGCAAACTTCTGACTTCGAGTTAAAAGTGCTTGCCACAATCGCAAACAGCAGCTAACTTCGACGCATGGCAGGAAATGAGACGGGCGTCACAGAACGGGTCCGGACTTCGATCCGGAACTCGGGGATGGCCCAGCGCGAGATCGCGCACCACATGGGGTTGGACGAGACGAAGCTGTCCAAGGCGCTGAACGGGACGCGGCGGTTCCACCCCGAGGAACTGACCAGCCTGGCGGACATCACCGGGGTGACGGTGAACTGGCTGCTGTCAGGTTCGGACGAGACGCACGGTCCGTCGGTCCCGCCGCCGCCGATGGTGCTGCCGACCCGGCACCCGGAGAACAACGAGCATGCCCAGAAGCGGCGGGCCATCACTGAGGCTGCCTGGTGGCTGTTCGCGCGCCGCGGCTACTCGGCCGTCCGGATCGCCGACATCGCATACGCCTGCAATCTCAGCACGGCCGCCATCCATTACTACTTCTCCGGCAAGCGCGAGATCTTCGCCGAGGCGCTGCGCTACTCGATCAAGCTGGCCTTCGACCGGCAGATCGCCGAGCTGCTTCCCATCAGTGACCCGGTGCGCCGGCTCAAGCGGCTGATCGAGCTGCAGCTCCCCGCCGGCGAGCGCGGCAGCGCCGAGTTCTCCATCTGGCTGCAGACCTGGGCGGACGTCGCCGTCGAAGGCTCGGGCAAGGAGAACCACGCGCAGGGCTACCGGCGCTGGTTCAAGACCGTGGAGGACGCGATCGTGCAGGGCCAGGAGGCCGGCGCCTTTGTAGTGGTCCCATCCGACCAGCTCGCCATGGAGCTCACCAGCCTGATCGACGGCCTCGGCATCAAAGTCCTGACGGGCATGCTGACTTCGGATCAGATGCACCGTCATATCGAAAGTTTCATCGACCGCAATATCGTCATTGAGCAAGGGAGCCCTGCATGAACCGCAAGGTCATCGTCACTTGTGCCCTCACCGGCGCCGGCGACACCACCGGCAAGAGCGAGCATGTGCCCGTCACCCCGGAGCAGATCGCCAATGACGCGATCGCCGCGGCCCGGGCCGGCGCGTCGGTGGTGCACATCCACGTCCGCGACGTCGAGACGGGCCAGGGGTCGCGCGAAGTGGCGCTGTACCGCGAGGTTGTCCGGCTGGTCCGCGAGAGCGATGTGGACCCGGTCATCAACCTGACCGCTGGCATGGGCGGCGACCTCATCCTGGATCCGGGCCAGCCGACCAAGCAGCTGCCGGGCACGGACCTGGTCAACGCCCTCGAGCGGCTCGCCCACGTGGAGGAACTGCGCCCGGAGATCTGCACCATCGACTGCGGCTCGCTGAACTTCGGCGAGGGCAGCCAGGTCTACATCAGCACGCCGGACATGCTCCGCGAGGGCGCCGAACGCATCAAGGAACTCGGGGTCAAGCCGGAGATGGAAATCTTCGATACCGGCAACCTCTGGTTCGCCAACATCATGGTGGAAGAGGGGCTCATCGCTCCCCCGCCGCTCTACCAGCTCTGCATGGGCATCCCCTACGGCGCCCCGGTCAACGCGGGCCTGCTGCAGGCCATGGTGAACATGCTCCCGGCGGGCGCCCAGTGGACGTCCTTCGCCATCGGCCGCGACCAGCTCCCGTGGGTCGCCCAGTCCGTCCTGCTCGGCGGCCACGTCCGCGTGGGCCTCGAGGACAACCTCTACCTCAGCAAGGGCGTCAAGGCGACCAACGCCCAGCTCACCGAGCGCGCCATCCAGATCATCCACGACCTCGGGTCCTCCGTCGCGACTCCGGACGAGGCCCGCGAAATCCTCCAGCTCGAGAAGAAAGCATGACCATGACCGAAGACTTCACTCCCCTGGACATGAACGACGTCGACACGATCGCCTGCGTGGGCATCGGCACCATCGGCGGGGGCTGGGCCGCGTACTTCCTGGCCCGCGGCTACCGCGTCAAGGCGTGGGACCCGTCGCCCGACGCCGAGCCGAAGCTCCGTCGGCTGATCGACGCTGCCTGGCCGGCGCTGACCAAGCTCGGGCTGGCGCCAAACGCGTCGAAGGACAACATCACCGTCCACACGGACCTGGCCGAAGCGGTGGACGGCGTCGGTTTCGTGCAGGAGAGCGCGCCGGAGGTTCTGGAACTCAAGCAGAATCTGCTGGCGCAGATTGACGCGGTGACGGCCCCCGACGTCGTTATTGCCTCCTCCACCTCCGGGTACGGGATGACGGAAATGGCGACCGAAGCCGCCAATCCGTCCCGCCTGGTGGTGGGCCACCCGTTCAACCCGCCGTACCTTATCCCGCTGGTCGAGGTGGTGGGCGGCGAGCAGACCTCGGCCGCCGCCGTGAAGTGGGCGTCCGCGTGGTACGAGCTGATCGGCAAGTCCGTCATCACCATGGACCGCGAGGTTCCCGGCTTCATCGCCAACCGGCTGCAGGAGGCGCTGTGGCGCGAGGCCCTGCACATGGTGGACAACGGCGAGGCGACGGTGGAGCAGATCGACCTGGCCATCACCGACGGTCCGGGCCTGCGCTGGCCGATCCAGGGGCCGATGCTCACCTTCCACCTGGCCGGCGGCGAGGGCGGGATGGCGCACATGCTGGACCACTTCGGTCCGTCGCTGCTCTCACCGTGGACCCGGCTCGATGCCCCGGAACTGACGCCCGAGCTGCGCAACGCGGTGATCGCGGGCTGCGACGAGGAAGCGGCCGGGCGGTCCGTCGTCGAGCTGGTGGCCGAGCGCGACGAGGCTATCATCGCGATCCGCAATGCGATTGCCAAGGTCAAGGGCGGCGCATGAGTGCCCTCGCAGCCGGCACGCTGCAGGAGTACCGGTGCCGGGTGCAACCCGAGTGGATCGACTACAACGGCCACATGTCCGAAGCCTTCTACGTCCTGGTCTTCGGCTACGCCACGGACCAGGTGATGGAGCAGCTGGGGCTCGATGACGAGTACCGCCGTTCCAGCGGGTGCTCGCTCTACACCGTGGAGGCGCACATCCGCTACCTGGCGGAGACGGGCGTGGACGCCGAGCTCAGCGTGGTTTCCCGGATTGTCGGCGCCGGGGCGAAGAAGCTGCATCTGGCCCACGAGATGCGGTCCGGAGAAACGCTGATCGCCACCGAGGAACTGCTGGCGCTCCATGTGGACCAGCAGTCCGGACGCAGCACCGCATTCACACCGTCCGTCATGGACACCATCACAGGTTTCCTGCCGGCTCAGGGGGAGCCGGCACCGGAATGGACCGGCAGGAAAGTCAGTTCCTAGCCGTCCCTTTTTCAGAAAGAAGGACCAGTGGAAAGATCTTCTGTTCTTCGCGGGCAACTGCCCGATAGACCGGCACTGCCGCCGACCCGGCGCCGCGTGCTCGGGATGGCCCTGGCCCTCGGGCTGGGCGGCTTCCTGACCGCGTGCGGCGCAAGCCAGGCCGCGGTGCTGTCCGCTCCAAGCGGTCCGCCTCAGCGTGGAGGCCGGCTGCGGGTGGGCCTGGCCGGCGGCGGCGCTGCGGACAGCCTGGACGCCCACTCCTCCGTCAGCACCACCGACATCGCCCGCGTGGTGAACCTGTACGAGTCCCTCGTCTACCGGGACGAGAACTACGAGCTCAAGCCGCTGCTGGCCACCAAGGTCACGCCGTCGCCCGACGCGCTGGTCTGGACCGTGGACCTGCGGCAGGACGTGCTGTTCCATGACGGCCGCCCGATGACCGGCAAGGACGTCGCCGCCAGCTTCAAGCGGATCGTCAACCCGGACGACCCCAAGAGCGGCGCGGCCGCGCTGGCGATCCTGGACGAGGTGGCCGTGGTGAACGACCACCGGGTGGAGTTCCGCCTCAACAGTCCCAGCGCCACCTTCGACGATTCGCTGGGGCAGTACACGCTGGGCATTGTGCCGGCCGACTACGATCCGGCGAACCCGGTGGGGACGGGCCCCTTCAAGTACCGGTCCTTTGCCCCGGGCCGGAACAGCGTCTTCGTCCGCAACGAGGACTACTGGCGGGACGGCGAACCGTACCTGGACGAGCTGGAGATCCTGAATTTCAACGACGACGACGCACTGATCAACGCGCTGCTGTCCTCCCAGGTCGACGCCATCGGCCAGATTCCGCTGGCGCTGCTCGAAGTGATCGACGCCGACCCGCGGATCAGCATCCTCTCGGCCGAGACCGGCGCCTGGATGCCGTTCACCATGCGGGTGGACCGGCCGCCCTTCGACGACAACCGCGTCCGCGAGGCGTTCCGGCTGGTGGTGGACCGCGAGCAGATGATCGAACAGGTCCTCAGCGGCAACGGCAGCCTCGGCAACGACATGTACTCGCCGTTCGACCCGGGCTATCCCAAACATCTCCCGCAGCGCAAGCAGGACATCGCGCGGGCGAAGGAGCTGCTGGCCGAGGCCGGCTATCCCGACGGGCTCACCGTGGAGCTGGTCACCGCTCCCATCCAGTCCGGTGCAGTGGAGGCCGCCCAGGTCTTCGCGCAGCAGGCGGCCGCGGCCGGGATCATGGTCAAGATCCGCCAGGTGGACACCACCACGTTCTTCGGCGACAGCTACCTCAAGTGGGACTTCGCGCAAGATTTCTACTACACCCGCAACTACCTGCCGCAGGTCAACGCGAGCACCCTTCCGACGTCGCCGTTCAACGAGACGCACTGGGACCACCCGGAGTTCACCGCCCTGGTGAAGAAGGCCACCGGGACCGTGGATCCCGAGGAGCGCAACGCCTTGATCGCGAAGGCCATGGAGATCGAATACAACGAAGGCGGCTACATCATCTGGGGCCACGCGAACCAGGCGGACGCGTACCAGCAGTACGTTGCCGGCCTCGTGCCCAGCCGGACCGGGCTCGCCCTGTCCGGTTTCGAATTCCGCCGCGTCTGGCTAGGAGTCGCATCATGATGCCCATCATCCTGCGCAGGCTCGCGACGAGCGTGCTGATCCTGCTGGCCGTCTCCGTGCTGGTCTTCGTCGCCACGCTGCTGCTGCCCGGCGATCCGGCGCAGGCCATCCTGGGCCAGCAGGCCACGCCGGAACGGCTGGCCGCGCTGCGCGAGCAAATGAACCTCAACGACCCGGTCTGGCAACGCTACCTGACCTGGCTGGGCGGCCTCTTCGTGGGCGACTTCGGCGTCTCCGCAGCCTCCGGCGGACCGGTCAGCGCCCTGCTGGGCGAGCGGATCGGCGCCTCGCTGGTCCTCCTGGCCGCGGCGGGCATCATCAGCATCCCGGTGGGCCTGCTGGTGGGAACCTACAGTGCGCTGCGCCGCGGCCGGGCCGGCGACCACATCGCCACCGGCACCAGCCTGGTGCTCGCCGCGTTGCCGGAGTTCGTCATCGGCATCGCGCTGGTCACGCTGTTTTCGACGACGGTGTTCACCATCCTGCCGTCAGTCACCATGGCGCCTCCCGGGGAAGCGGTGTGGAACTACCCGCTGCAGCTCATCCTGCCGACGCTGACGCTGGTCCTCGTGGTCACGCCGTACATCATCCGGATGATGCGGGCCACGATGCTGGAGGTCCTGGAGTCCGGCTACGTGGAGATGGCCCGGCTGAAGGGAGTGCCCGAGCGGCAGGTCATCCTGAAGCACGCCCTTCCGCACGCCCTCTCCCCCGTGGCCCAGGTGGTCGCGATCCAGCTGGCGTGGATGGCCGGCGGCGTCGTTGTCGTCGAATTCCTGTTCCGCTACCCCGGCGTCGGCCAGGCCCTCGTGGACGCCGTCACCAACCGGGACGTGCAGGTGGTCCAGGTCCTCGCCATCCTGATCGCCGCCGTCTACATCGTGGTCAACCTGCTGGCCGACGTCGTCGGCATCGTGACCAATCCCAAACTACGCACCGGGGGTGCCCGATGACCGCCATTGATTCGCCCCAGCTCGTCATCCAGGAAACCAAGGCCCCGCCCGGGCTGCTCCGCCGGCTGGTGGCACAGCGCCAGGCGAAGGTCGGGATCGGGCTGACCGCCGCCGTCGTACTTTTGGCCCTGCTGGGACCGGTGCTGCTGCCGCTGGTCACGGGCTTCACCAGCACCGAATTCACCGGGCGGCCGTTCCAGCCGGACGGGCTGTTCGGCACCGACAATCTGGGCCGGGACGTGCTGTCGCGCTTCCTCGACGGCGGGCTGCGCCTGCTGGCCTACGCCGCACTGGCGACGCTGCTGGGCATGGTGCTCGGCGTGCTGGCCGGGATGACCGCGGCGTACGCGGGCGGCCAGGTGGACAGCCTGATCATGCGCAGCAACGACGTCCTGCTGGCCCTGCCCTCGCTGGTGTTCGCGCTGCTGGCCATCACGGTCCTCGGGCCGGAGGGCTGGGTGCTGGTGGCCGTCATCGGCATCACGCACGCGCCCCGGATTGCCCGGGTGACGCGCTCGGCCACCGTGGATGTCATCACCGAGGACTTCATCCGGGCCGCCGAAATGTACGCGGTGCCGCGGTGGAAGATCCTGGTCCAGGACGTGCTACCGAACATCACCGGTCCGCTCATGGTGGAGCTGGGCCTGCGCATGACCTACTCGATTGGCGCCGTGGCGTCCCTGTCCTTCCTGGGCCTGGGCATGCAGCCGCCGACCGCGGACTGGGGGCTGATGATCAACGAGAACCGGATCGCGCTGGTCATCCAGCCGTGGGGCGTCATCCTGCCGGTCCTCGCCATCGCCGTCCTGACCGTCGGCATCAACCTGATCACCGATTCGCTGGCCCGTGCGGCTGCGAACGCGAACGTGGGAGCAAGCAAATGAGCACTTCCCTCCAGGACCCCATCAGGACCTCCGTCCTCAGCGTCTCCGGCCTGCGGATCGCCACGACCGGCGGGGACGAGATCCTGCACGGTGTCTCCTTCGAGCTGCAGCCGGGCAAGATCCTGGCGCTCGTGGGCGAGTCCGGTTCGGGCAAGACCACGGCCGGGCTGGCGTGCCTGGGCCACTTCCGGCGCGGACTGAAGCACACCGGAGGCGAGATCCGGATGGCAGGTACCGGTCCGGCGTCGAACCTTTTGGACCTGGCGGAACCGGAGCGCCGGAAACTGCGCGGCGGGGTCATTTCCTATGTGCCGCAGGATCCGGCGCTCTCGCTGAACCCGGCGATGCGCATCGGCGAGCAGATCCTCGAGGTGCTGCAGGTGCAGGGCTACGGCAGCTCCCTGGCGGAGCGGCGGGCGCGGGTTGCCGAGGTGCTGGCGGAAGTGGGCCTCAAGAACGACGACGCGTACCAGTGCCGCTATCCGCACCAGCTTTCGGGCGGGCAGCAGCAGCGCGTGGGCATCGCGATGGCGTTCGCCTGCCGGCCCAGCGTGATCGTGCTGGACGAGCCGACCACCGGACTCGACGTCACCACGCAGGCGCTGGTGCTGCAGACCATCGACCAGCTGGCGGAACTGCACCACGTGGCCGGGCTCTACATCACGCACGACCTGGCCGTGGTGGCGAAGATCGCCGACGAGGTGGTGGTCATGCTCTCCGGCGAGGTCGTGGAGCAGGGGCCGACGGAGCGCGTGCTGTACCAGCCGCAGCACGAGTACACGCGGAAGCTGCTCGATTCCGTGCCGGACCTGGCCGGGAAACGGCGGGTCGGGCGGACGTCGGTGATCACCGGGGAGCAGCCGGTGGTCGGCAGGCACGCGGAGCCGGCGGGTGCAGACGGCTATTCGGTCGGCTCGCAGGATTCTGTGCAGGCGGCGCGGGAATCCGCGAGCGCGCGCCTCCTGGAGGTCTCCGACCTGCGGCTGGCCTACGGCAGCAACCAGATCCTGGACGGCATCAGCTTCACGCTGGCGCCGGGCGAATCGATGATGCTGCTCGGCGAATCAGGCTCGGGCAAGACGACGCTCTCCCGCTGCGTCGCCGGGCTCAACGACGATTACTCGGGCGAGGTCCGGCTCGCCGGCGACACCCTGTCGGCAGGCACGCGGGCGCGCACGGCTGAGCAGCGCCAGCGGATCCAGTACGTTTTCCAGAGCCCGTTCTCCTCGCTGAACCCGCGGCGCACCATCTGCGAATCCGTCGAGGTGCCGCTGCAGATGTCCGGCAAGCTGGGCCGCAAGGAACGGCGGCGGCGCGTGCTCGAGGCGCTGGACCAGGTGCGGCTCGGCGCCAGCTACCTCGACCGGCGGCCCGGCGAC